>NZ_CP104900.1:4200000-4500000 GCF_025449215.1 Shewanella seohaensis | reverse complement strand
CCAATAGATATTCACTATGTTCACCACTATCAACTAATAGTTTTGTATACGTACGATTACCGGAGCGATATACAATGGCATTGGAACATCGTTCGGAAGGATACTTAATATCAACAGGGTATTCACTGAGGTATATATTATTAAAGTGAAGGTTGGTAACGTTGATAGCCATTCCAACAGGATCGTCAATAAACCACTCTAATATGACAGATTCAGCTAAAGGTAAGTCAGTTTTTGCCATTAAATTAAGAAGTATAAAGCCTTCATAACTGTATTTTTCAATAATACTTTTAGGTATTTTTGATATAGTAAACGCTAATTCTTCTGATGAAGTCTTTGCTAAATGCAAAGATTGCAGTAGAACTCTCCAGTAGTAGCATGAATTTGGATATTTATTTAAAGCATTTTCTGTTAGTTGAATTGCTTTTTGAAAGTTTTCAGATGATATGGCTCTTTCAATCTTGATTGCCATGAATCTGTAGCTTTCTCCGACACCTTCCATTTTTTCTAACAGGTCATCTAATTTTACAAGCTGGTCCGAATCCAGTAATGCTTCTGCATATACATCTAATATAGGAGAGGCCCAAGGGGATGTAGGTAATAAAGGTTCTATCAGTTTAACGGCAAAAAGGGGAAGTCCAGCTCTACTCAAATTTTGACATAACTGGTGTATTGCTAACACATTAAAGCTAATTAAACTTTCATAATTTTTTTCTAAGAAATGCTCAACTTTTTCCGATAATGCTATTTTTTGTGGTGTATTTTCATGATCACAGGTAATGGCATGGAGAGATATCTGAATAAATTTTCTTATTTTCTCATCAGATACTCTTACATCTCCCCATTATCTAACCATCGCTGTATCTCGCGATTGGTGACATTCCCTTTTTCCAAGGCATAAGAAATCTGGGAGAAATCCTCCTCGGTTATCTTCAAGTCTTCTTGCTTAAGTAAGAAACTAGGAGATATTGAGCTGTTTTTATATTTAGCGCTACTTGATAGTATGCTGGATATGTTTGGAATTATATTTTTAGCTTCTTCGATGTTTTTTGAGCAAAAATCTATTAATTCAGAGGCCTGAAACTGTGTTGAAGCTAGCAAAATAGCTGCTATATGCACTACGCGGAAATCATCATAACCTTTTACTAACTCTAAAGTTTTTATAATTTGCTCTTCTAGTTCTTTCATTAATTTACTATTGATTAGCCAGAAGTGATTACCATTGACTAACTTATGGATTTCGTAGGCGTTGGAAAGAGATAAAAGAATTTTACTGTTACTGTTTGGGTATCTATTTATTAACTCTTTTGATAGGTTAATGGCAAGTTGGAAGTCTTCATGTCTTATTGCACACCTAACTAGTGAGCATAATTCATGCTCGAATAATTCTGATATGCTCTGAGATGGAAATTGAGCTAGCTCTTCTTTGTTAGCGATTTTTTCGTAGAAAACTTCTGTTGTAAAGCTGCCTTTGTATTGGGAATTATAATATCTACTTCTAGCATCACTATTTGATGAAAGTGATAAGTAGTGAATATAAATCGATTCTACAATATCCTTTATTATAGAATTTGACCTAGGGCTACGTAGTAATTCAATAACAATTTCTTTTTTGATGTTGGCATCTTTTCCTTGCGCGGTACTTAACTTATACTGAAGTATCTCAAGTAAATTTTTGCATTCAGCATCAATGGAACCCACGGAGTTAAGGCTTGTCAAATACGTATTTGCTGTTTTCCAATCTCTATGGGTTATGGCATGAAGGAATTGCTTTGCATAGATAACCAAATCACTGGAAGAGAGACTGGTTATAATAATATCCCCAATAGTTATACCTGAGTTATCACCAGCGATAATATTGTGTCCAATACCAGTACCTTGTGTGATTGAACTGTTGGTCATAATTCTTACTCATTTCCTTTATTTACTACTATATTACCTACATGAATTTGAGCATTATCATTGGCGTTAATGTTGTGCCCAACTCTTGAAATTTGACTAATATGAGGGCTGTTAACGCAGCTTGGTATTTTTTCAACAAATCAGTTAGTGGCTGATGTTCACTGATTTTCCTCTCCATAGAATGAGGTGCTAAATCTTCATTAACACCGGCTTCTTTAAGTTGTTCCACAATCCTGTTTATTTGCTTTTCGTCAACAATCCAACCTTGAAGCTTAGACTTTAGCAGCTCATAACCTATGGTTGCTCCATTTTTAACCCCATCGTAGATGAGGCCTGAAAGTATTGCTGCGGTTAGGTATTCCATTGAGTTCCTCTTGATTTAAGCTCTTTGAAAGGGCGATTTATAGCTTTGTTACATCTAAACAAGCTAGCTTTAACCGTTTAGTTAGGTTTCTCATTTTTCCGATGGAAAAATGGGATCGACCCGAATCTCTGTTTATTTTATTTCTCATGTACTTAGCCTTTATTTGAAGCTGTAACTTAGAACCAATTTTTTCCAAGCTTTAAATTACCTGTGAGCTATGACTGCAATCTTGGCAGGTGAGGGTATAGCTCTGGTTGCGTTTTTGTATTTTGATATTTTTGCTTTGGCACTGTGGGCATGCTTGTTTCATTGGCGTGTTTTTAGTGCATTGATTGCATTTTATGTAGTAACCAAACTTACCGTACATCGGGGTGTAGTTTGTTGATTCTCCGCAATGTTTACAGCGAAGCATGCTGTTTGTTGTAGGTTGCGATATTGGTTGGTTTTTTACTTCTGCCACTTTGTTAACGGCAAAGGAGGCTACAGGTTCTTTGATTTGTGGTGTATGTACGGGCGTTATTTCACTCGCAGCTTGAGATTGGTCTAGGTGGCGATCGATTAAGAACTTAGCGATTGAATTCAGCTCTTCTTGATTAAAGTCTGGGCGGGGATCACTCACATTAATAATTCGGAAGAATTTGCTTTTAAGATTCATAATCTTTTCAAGCTTCTCGACTAAAAACTCTGTCTTAACTAACTGCTCTGAAACTGCCGCAGGCATAGTTTCTCTGTTGATGACCGCATCGCTTGAGACCGCACATAAATGATCCCAACACCGCATACCAAAGCCTTGCTGTCTTATCCCGAGTAACTTACCGAGAATTTCACTTCTATGCTGCTTCAGCATCTCTTTAAGCAGTGATTGTTGTAGTTCAACCTGTTTGATAGGTGATGGCATACCAAACCAGTTATTGCCGTGACTGCGTGTCCATTCGCCATGTTGGTTTACATCTACATGACCTTTTATGCTTTTAGACTCAATTAAAACAAAGCCGTAGGGATAAATAATTAAGTGATCAATTTGAGCTGTTTCGCCGTTAAAGGTGAATCGAAAATCATTGATAACGAGTACTTCTGGATGATCTTTGAAAGCGCGGCGCAGATAGAAGGCAACGTCCTGTTCTTGTTTTTGACCCGCAATCGTTTGTGGTGTTTGGGTATTTTGCAGTGTTTTAGTTTTCAGAATCATTTATCAACAGCGTCCATTCATAACTTGATAATAATCGGTTTCATAATACCCACTGTGCCATTGAAAGATAAAGACAAAAATCGCTAAACGTTAACGTTGGTCAAAGATAGGAAAGTGCAACTCTTTGGGGATTTACAGCCAACACAGAAGTTACAGAAGTTCACCTTCCCCTGCGAAGTTGCCGCGGGGCGTTGGAATAAATTGCGTGAGTCCGGTCAGGGATGACCGGCTAGCTTTCGGGGTACAGGATGTACCATCGGAAGCGATAGCAATTTATCCATAAGACCAAGGCTAGTCTCTAATACATGTAACTTCGCTAGGGACGCCGGGGATTTCCAAAAGGGGAACAGGCGTTTTTCCCCTTTTGGTCGGGTGTGGGTTGAAGACCCACGACTTTGATTCACCTCGGCCGTTAGGCCGCAATTACTAATCGTGATTCACAGCGATAACTTTGTTAGCGTGACACCAAACAAATCATCACGATTGATTGAGGGTGAAGCCCCACGACGTTAAACTTTCTCGGCCGTAAGGCCGCATTTAAAAAGCGAATGTCGCATTCCGCAACAATAAAAAAGCCACTGTGGTCAGTGGCTTTTATCATAAAAATCAAAGCTTAAGCGATTCGGCTTAGTCCAGCGTTGGTTCTTCGCTGTAATCGATACCATGGTAGCTTAGGCAAGCGTCCACTTCATTGGCGCTACCTAGGATAACTGCAACGCGTTGGTGAATTTGGGTTGGTTGAATATCCAAAATGGTTTCATAACCAGTAGAGGCTTTACCGCCAGCTTGCTCTACTAACAAGGCCATTGGGTTGGCTTCGTACATTAAACGCAGCTTGTATGGCTTTTTCGGATCTTTATTGTCGGTTGGGTAAGTAAAAATACCGCCGCGAGAAAGTACGCGGTGCACGTCACCGACCATGGCAGCAATCCAGCGCATGTTGAAGGATTTTTCGCGCGGGCCAATTTTGCCTAGCAGTAAATCGGCGATATAGGTCTGCATTGGCGCTTCCCAAAAACGTTGGTTCGACATGTTAATGGCGAATTCTTGGGTGTCAGGGCTGATGCTCATGGCCGCGTTGGTCAGTAAAAATTCGTTGGTTTCTGGGTGCAGGGTAAAGAGTTGCACGCCTTGGCCTGTGGTGAGCGCGAGCATGGTTGATGGACCGTAGAGCACATAACCTGCGGCTAACTGATTGCGGCCAGATTGTAGGAAGCTCGCCTCGGTTAACTCACCCTGTGGTGCTGGTAAAACAGAGAAAATCGTGCCGACTAGCGAGTTGATATCGATATTTGATGAACCATCTAAAGGGTCGAAACACACCAGATATTGACCATTGGCGCTGACTTCAACCACATGATCTTCTTCCTCAGAGGCTAAGCCGCGCACTGTGCCGTCGGCTTTTAATGCATCTTTGAGCATATCGTTGGTGATGATATCCAGTTTTTTCTGGGTTTCACCTTGCACGTTTTCCTGTTCGGTCGCGCCTAACACGCCAGCTAAGGCACCGTGGCGCACGGCATGGCTGATGGCTTTGGAGGTGTCGGCTAAGGTCAAAATCAGTTGCGAGAGGGATTCGTTCACTGCCTTTGAGGTTAAGTGCTGGGCAAGAGTCTGCATGTTAGGTCCTTTAGGGGTTCAACATTGAGGTCAATTTCATTATTTGCCGCGAATAATAACTCAGTTAGTCGACAATTTCAGCGATGTTGCTGTGGGTTTTAATCAATTTAAGCCAAGAGGGTTATCCCTTTGTGTCAGACTGAGTGGGTTATCTTGAAAATTGCGCTAACCGCAGGAGTTCGCCAGCTAATTTGTATCTGTATATTGCCTGCGCTTTTTATTTAGGCTTTGCCTTGGCACAATGACGGCAGTTTTTGATCGCCACCTTAAGGCGAGTATGCTTCCAAGGAATAATAATGACTAAAAATGGGTTAGCTTCTTCCCTGCGCTCGGTGACATTGGGCGCCTCATCCCTACTGATAGCGAGTCAACTGGCCATGGTTTCTAGCGCGATATTGACCCCCGCCTATGCGCTTGAAGGCGGCACAACGCCGCTGACTATCGAGCGCATGAATGCTTCGCCTGCCTTGGCGGGCACGAGTCCCCGTGGATTAAAGTTATCCCCAGATGGTCAAAGAGTGACCTATCTTGCGGGACGTAAAGACAACCAAAACTTTTACGATCTCTGGCAGATGGATGTGAAGACGGGCGAATCTAGCCTGTTGCTAAACGCCGATAAGCTGGCGAGCAATGAGTTATCCGATGAAGAAAAGGCCCGCCGTGAGCGCCAACGTATTTATGGCGAAGGCATTATGGAATATTTCTGGGCGGACGATAGCAAGGCGCTGTTGATCCCTGCTTCGGGGAATCTGTATTACTTCTCCTTAGCGGATAACAGCGTCAGCCAACTGCCGATAGGCGAGGGCTTTGCCACCGATGCGCGCCTATCGCCCAAGGGCAATTTTGTGTCCTTCGTGCGGGACCAAAATCTGTATGTGCTCAATTTAGCGACTAAAAAGCTTGAGGCCATGACCACAGACGGTGGCGGCGCGATTAAAAATGCCATGGCGGAATTTGTCGCCCAGGAAGAAATGGATCGCATGACGGGTTACTGGTGGGCGCCCGATGAGTCGGCCATCGCCTTTACCCGTATTGATGAGTCTGGTGTTGAGTTAGTCACCCGCAATGAAATCTACGCCGATGGCATTAAGCTTACCGAGCAGCGTTACCCTGCTGCGGGTAAAAACAATGTCGAGATCCAACTGGGTGTTGTGACCCTTAATAATAAAGCCATCAATTGGGTCACCTTAAGCGATGATAAAAATAAGGATATTTACCTGCCTCGCGTCGATTGGTTGCCGGATAGCAAGCATTTATCCTTTCAATGGCAGAGCCGCGATCAACAAAAATTAGACCTGCAAATGGTGGCGCTCGATGCGCTGACCAAGCCGAAAACCTTAGTCAAAGAGCGCAGCGATGCTTGGGTGAATCTAAACAATGACCTGCACTTCTTAAAGCAGCAATCGGCGTTTATCTGGGCCTCGGAGCGTGACGGCTTTAATCATCTCTATTTGTTTGACCTAAAAGGTAAGCTGAAGACGCAACTGACCAAGGGCAATTGGGCAGTCGATGAGCTGGAATATATCGATGAAACCGCAGGCTGGGTGTATTTCACCGGCCGCAAAGATACCCCTATCGAAAAACACCTCTACCGTGTGCCGTTAGCGGGTGGCAAGGTTGAGCGCGTGAGCAGCGAGGCGGGGATGCATAATCCGGTATTTGCCGATAGTCAAAGCGTGTATTTGGATTATTTCAATAGCTTATCTCAGCCGCCACAGATCAGTTTGCACGGCGATAAGGGCCAACATCTGGCGTGGGTCGAGCAGAACCAAGTCAAAGCAGGTCATCCTTTGTATGACTATGCTGGCCTGTGGCAACTGCCTGAGTTTAAAGAGCTTAAGGCGGAAGATGGACAAGTCTTACAAACGCGTCTCTTTAAACCTGTGCCCTTCGATGCGAACAAAAAGTACCCCGTAGTCGTGCGCGTTTATGGCGGCCCACATGCGCAATTGGTGACCAATAGTTGGAGTGAGCAGGATTACTTTACCCAATACTTAGTGCAGCAAGGTTATGTGGTATTTCAACTGGATAACCGTGGCAGTGCCCACAGAGGCACTCAGTTCGAACAGGTAATTTACCGTCACTTGGGCGAGGCGGAAGTGAACGACCAAAAGGTTGGCGTCGATTATCTGCGCAGCTTGCCCTTTGTCGATAGCAATAATGTGGCGATTTATGGTCACAGCTACGGCGGTTATATGGCCTTGATGAGCCTGTTTAAGGCCCCTGATTACTTCAAGGCTGCCATCTCGGGCGCGCCCGTCACCGATTGGCGTTTGTACGACACTCACTACACCGAGCGTTATCTCGCCCATCCCGCGAATAATGAACAAGGTTACGAAGCTAGTAGCGTGTTCCCCTATGTGAAAAACTATCAGTCAGGGCTACTCATGTATCACGGCATGGCCGATGATAATGTGTTGTTTGAAAACAGCACCCGCGTCTATAAGGCGTTGCAGGACGAGGGCAAGCTGTTCCAGATGATAGATTACCCCGGCTCTAAGCACTCGATGCGCGGCGAGAAGGTGCGTAATCACTTATATCGCTCGCTGGCGGATTTCCTCGATAGACAGCTTAAAAGCGGAAAATAACCCACAGCAGGGCGCTGTTTAAGCAAGCGATTGCCGTTATCCAAGAGTGAGGCTAACACCTCACTCTTTTTTTACACTCGGTATTTGGCTAATACCTTAGCTACCACCTTAGCAAGCACCTGAGTTAAGGCTGTGGATCGCACTTGGTCGTGAGTAAGTGCTCGATATCCAATCGATGCGCTTAAGGTTTGCGATGGCTATTTCAGCTTGGCGATTCAAGTTTAGCGATTCAAGTTTGGCGGGTGATAAAGCGGGGCAGAGGATTTGCCATATTGCAGAGATAAAAAAACCAGATCCGAGGATCTGGTTTTTTATTATTCAAACGGACTGAGAAGATTAGTCTTCTAAGTTACCGCAGAAACGATAGCCTTCACCGTGGATGGTAGCGATGATCTCTGGCGTATCTGGCAAGCTTTCGAAGTGCTTACGGATACGACGGATAGTCACATCGACAGTACGGTCGTGTGGCTTTAACTCACGGCCAGTCATCTTCATCAGCAGGTCAGCACGGGTTAGGATCTTACCTGGGTTCTCAACGAAGTGCAGCATGGCGCGGAATTCACTACGCGGCAGCTTGTATGACTCACCCTGTGGGCTTACCAGTGAACGGCTGTTGATCTCTAGGCTCCAACCGTTAAAACGGTAGTATTCGACAGAGCTCTTTTCTTCGACTTCGTTACCAGCGCTATTCACACGAGTCAGAAGGTTGCGAGCACGAATCGTCAATTCACGTGGGTTGAACGGCTTGGTAATATAATCGTCCGCGCCAATTTCAAGTCCAAGGATTTTGTCGACTTCGTTGTCACGACCGGTCAGGAAGATTAGACCGATGTTATTGATTTCACGTAATTCACGTGCCAACAACAGACCATTCTTACCTGGAAGGTTGATATCCATCACGACAAGGTTGATCTTGTTTTCCTGCATGGCTTTATGCATCTCTGCGCCATCATTGGCTTCAGTTACCACATATCCTTCAGCCTCGAAAATACTTCTTAGCGTGTTCCGGGTAACGGCTTCATCTTCAACGATCAGAATGTGCGGGTTTTGCATATTAATTACCTAAATTTTAACCAATTTTATTCTAACCATAAGGACCGCTTACATCGGATCCTTATATTCATAAAATGTTGATACTTCCTCTAACTGCTCTGTGCTTCAAAGGAAAGATCTTTACGGCGACACATCAGGATGTATATAAAGTGCACGTTTAAAGTGTAATACGATAAAACGTAACCAGTATCAACTTCGATAAGCAATAGTTATAAATAGTTCCTTAACTATTGTTTTTTTTTAAAATGTTTAAATGATAACTCAAATGTAGAACACATTTTAAAAGATGTCTGGCTAGCCTTGGGTGATTTCACAGAGGAATCTAACAAACCCTTGTCAAGATTAAGCAAACTTAATGTTATCTGCTCAGCTAGCCAATGGCGTCATTGTACTCGTTTTAGGCATTTGTTAACAAATGAAATGTTAACAAATTTCTGGATGAGGCCCTGATTTACCATGATATTTACTTTAGTCATTGATTAGTATAACTAATGTATTTTTAATTCTTGTGACCTAGTTCACGCCTCTTTGGATTTTGGAGGCGCTCTGCTACACTAACTCGGGTTCATTTTTCGACTAGACTACCAATGGACAACATGACTCAAGATTTGTGGCAGCATTACCAGAAGCCGTTGTTTTTGCTTACTCAAGCATTATCCTGTGATTTTTCCTTTGCTGTAATTACCGCCCATAATCCCGCTTCAACCCTCCTCAGTCCCAGCCAAAACCGTTTACTCGACCGCCAACTTCTCCGTGATATTGAATTAATCGGCAGCCCCTATCGTGCAATGGTGGGCGCATCGCCAGATTTATCCCATATGGAAAAGAGCTGGGCGGTGTTTGTCGACAGAAGCATGGCGCTGCAGTTGGGGAAAAAGTTTAATCAATATGCCATCTACATGGTGGAAAAGGGCGAGGTGAGTTTAGTGCCTTGCACCATCACCGGGCATGATGAAGTGTGTTTAGGCCTGTTTAATGATCACGTGCGTTTGGTTTACGAACTGCCGGATCTAGCGACCTAAGCCGCGCGAGTTTATTACTATTTTTCTTATCCGGCTTTGCCTGTAAAGGGCAAGGCTAGGTCAGTTATTTTTTAATCCTGTTAATGCCTGCATGATACCTCGCCGCCATTTTTGCTTTGGCTTTACCGCTAAATTGCTCATTGTTTTTAAAAGCGTTTATTGAATTTGTTTATGCGATGTGAAATTAGCATTGACTTCATTAGGGGTTTATTGCTACTTTTTTCGTCCCTTTCCGGCGGAAAGGAACAGAAGAGGAGCGTTAACTAGGTAGTCAGTCAGAGGAGCACAAACTCCAGCGATGATTGATGAGGGAGATTAACGCCGAGGCATAGATGTGGTTGCTGCATGTTTATGTCGGTCGCTTAGGCTGAATCCTAACGATTGTCACCTGTAATTGGTGGAGAGCTTCTGGTGACGATTGCTGTTTCCCTTCTATTGGGGTGCGTATCATTGAGCACCAGGCTCTTCGAACGAAGTTGGTTCGGAGCGTAATCATGTTAGTTAATCAAGATCTTATCCTAGTTTGTGCCGTGTCTTCTGCTTCTGCGGAGGTACGATAATGTCTCTTGTTGTCGCAAAATTTGGTGGTACCTCAGTCGCCGATTACGGTGCAATGAATCGCTGCGCCGATATCGTACTGGGCAATCCCGATTGCCGTTTAGTGGTGGTTAGCGCCTCCAGTGGCGTGACTAACCTCTTGGTTGAACTTACCCAAGAGTCGATGAACGACGATGGTCGTTTACAGCGCTTAAAGCAAATCGCGCAAATTCAATACGCTATCTTAGATAAACTGGGTCGCCCCAACGATGTAGCTGCGGCATTGGATAAACTGTTAAGTCGTATGGCGGTATTGAGCGAAGCGCTAGCATCCCAACGCAGCAAGGCCACCATGGATGAGTTATTGTCCCTTGGAGAGCAGTGTTCGTCGGCATTATTTGCGGCGGTATTGCGCGAAAAAGGCGCCAACTCGAGTGCCTTCGATGTGCGCCGAGTGCTGCGCACCGACAGTCATTTTGGCCGTGCTGAGCCACAGGTTGAGCAAATTGCGCTTCTTTCGTCTGAGCATTTACTGCCGTTGTTATCTGAGCAAGTGATTGTGACTCAAGGCTTTATTGGTTCAGATGAGGCCGGACAAACCACCACGCTTGGCCGTGGCGGTAGCGACTATTCTGCGGCATTGTTAGCCGAAGCCTTAAAAGCCTCTGCGGTTGAGATTTGGACCGATGTGGCCGGGATTTACACGACCGATCCGCGCCTTGCGCCAAACGCCCATCCTATTGCCGAAATCAGTTTTAACGAAGCCGCCGAAATGGCGACTTTTGGTGCTAAAGTGCTGCACCCTGCGACGATCCTGCCTGCGGTGCGCCAACAAATTCAAGTGTTTGTCGGCTCGAGTAAGGAGCCTGAAAAGGGCGGCACTTGGATCCGTCATCAGGTTGAAGATGCGCCCGTGTTTCGCGCGGTTGCGCTGCGCCGCGACCAAACGCTACTCAATTTACACAGCTTGCAAATGTTGCATGCACAGGGCTTCTTAGCTGAAACCTTTGCCACATTGGCAAGACATAAGATAAGTGTGGACTTGATCACCACTTCAGAAGTTAACGTCTCTCTGACCCTAGATAAAACCGGCTCTGATTCAAGCGGCCAAGGGCTGTTGAGCGAGGCGTTGCTGCAGGAATTATCACAGCATTGCCGTGTACGTGTTGAAGATGGTTTGGCACTGGTGGCGATTATCGGTAATCGCATTGCCACCACAGCCGGTATCTGCCGCCGGGTGTTTGAAGTACTTGAACCCCACAATGTGCGCATGATCTGCCAAGGCGCCAGTCCGCATAACTTGTGCGTATTGGTAGCCGAATCAGAAGCGGCGCAAGTGGTTAAAGCACTGCACGAAAACCTGTTCGAAGGCGCGTAATATGCAACCGACTGCGTCGTCTTTAACCATTGGGGAGCTTGCCGCAGGGCAAGCACTCACTCTGCCGATTTACCACTTCAAGCCAAGTGGTCATGTTTCTGGCCCTAAAGTGTATATTCAGGCCAATGTCCACGGCGCCGAGGTACAGGGGAATGCGGTGATTTTCCAATTGATGAAGCAGCTTGAGCGCTGTGACATCTTAGGGGAAATTACCTTAGTGCCCTTGGCAAATCCGCTGGGGATAAATCAAAAGAGTGGTGAGTTTACGCTGGGGCGTTTTGACCCTATTACAGGGGCAAACTGGAACCGCGAATACTTAAATCACTCGATTGATTTACCCGCTTGGTACCGTGAACATGCCGAGCTTAGTGACAGTGCGCTTATCCAAGCTTATCGCAGTACCTTAGTCGAAGCGTGTCAGCAGCGTTTGCGCAACGAGTGGGGCGTGACCACGGGCCACAGATTAGCGGTTAACCTGCAGGCCATGGCCCACGAGGCGGATATAGTACTCGATCTGCATACTGGGCCTAAATCCTGTAAACACTTGTATTGCCCAGAATATGATATTGCGGCGGCGCAGTTTTTCTCGATTCCTTACACCTTAGTGATCCCCAATAGTTTTGGCGGGGCTATGGATGAAGCGGCATTTTGCCCTTGGTGGCAATTGAGTGAAGTCGCCAAAGCACAGGGGCGAGAACTTAAGATTGCCGTTTCGGCCTTTACCTTGGAACTTGCGAGCCAAGAACGCATTTGCCTTGAGGATGCTTTAGTCGATGCTCAGGGGATTTTGGCCTACTTGAGTCATCGTGGGGTGATCGCCGAGCGAGTCGCACCCGCAAAGATGCCACGTTTTGGCTGTTATCTTAAGGATTACAAAAAGTACCATGCGCCCATGGCAGGATTGGTGGAATATGTGGCGCCCGTGGGAGAGCCGCTGGCGGCGGGTGAGACCTTAGTCAATCTGCTGCGGCTCGACTTATATGGTAGTGAGCAGGAGCTGACGGCGCTAAGCTTGCAGCAGGATTGTGTGCCCATACTCCATTTTGCCTCGGCGTCAGTGCATCAAGGCACTGAGCTTTATAAAGTCATGACAAATCTGTTTGAGTTGCCGCAGTAATGGCAATGGGTAAAACAAAACGCCAATCATAAGATTGGCGTTTTTTATTGCAGTCTACAACCACTTAAAGCGATAGAAGAGTGCCATTTGCAGGGCGACCAGAGAGATAAGAATGCCGCAGAAGGTCGCAAAGGCCCAAGTGTTATCCGCACCGGGAATGCCACCAATATTCACCCCTAGCAATCCGGTTAAAAAGCCTAGCGGTAAAAAGATTGCCGAGACTAAGGATAAGAAATACAAGCGCTTGTTTAGCTGCTCCGATTGCTGGCTGAGTAACTCTTCCTGGGTCACATTGGCTCGGTCACGCAGGGCGTCTAAGTCTTCAATGGTGCGGATCAGCTTATCCGTGGTTTCACGCATCTTGAGTCTTTCGGGCTCGTTAAACAGCACAAATTGTTCTGCGAGCATCTTGGTATAGGCTTCTTTCTGCGGGCCTAAGTAGCGGCGCAGCGCCACAGTTTGCCTACGTAGCTCGGCGATATCAGTGCGTAAATCTTTCACATTGCCAGAGACAACTTGTTCTTCTAACTCCGACAGTTGCTCTTCGAGTGTGTCGATAAAATCCACTTTACGGGTAGTGAGTCTTTCACAAACGGCGACGATAAAGTCCCCTGTGGTGGTGGGACCTGCGCCTTCCATGATGAGTTCGGCGACATCTTTGACTGAGAGCAGCTCGCGATCGCAGGTAGAGATAATCCGCTGTTTATCGGCATAAATACGTACCGCGACCATGTCTTCTGGGGCCGAATTAGGATTTAAGTTTACTCCGCGCAGGGCTAGCAAGACGCCTTCGCCAGCCAGTACGGCCCGCGGGCGAGTATCCTGAGCGAGCAGGGCGTCGCTTTCAACTTTATTCAGGCCGCTATTTAACACCCAGTGACGGGCTTTTTTGTGGCGATAACGTAGGTGTATCCAGATCAGCCCATCATTGGGATCCCAGTTTTCAAGCTCTTCTGGGCTTAAGCTTGAACCCGCCTTCGCGCCGCTAAGCACTAAACTGTAGATAAATCCATCGTGCATATCGCATTCCATCTCTTGCTAAATCATGGACTCAAGCTAACTGATTTCGTTGTGAAAATGAAGTCTAGGCGACGTTTGTGCTGACAATAGCGACGGTTAGCGGGGCTAAATTGCTGGCCAAGCAACTTACGATGAAATAGATTAAAATTAGCCTTAGTTGTAATGCATTGAGAAGATAAAATGGAATATGAATTTCGGCGTAACAGTTTGACGGGCACTTATTTAGCCAGCTTTAGTATGGACCATGAAGTGCTGGGCCAATGGTTTTCGGAAGAGTTGGGGCCAGAGTTAGCCAAAATTCAACAAGTGCTCGATATTATCAAAGATATTCAAGCGGGTAAGCGTGATTCTTGGCGTCTGATTGGTGGCGATCTCACCCTAGATCTGGATGAAGAGCAGGCACGCATTTATGCCAATGCCTTAGGGTTTGAGCAGGAATATGAACTCGAAGAGGCAATGTCCCTCTACGATGCGGAATCGGAAGCCTATTGCGGTTTAGAAGACTTAGAGGAAGCCCTGCTAAGTTGGTATGAGTTTGTGCAAAAAGGGCGATAATACCGATTTAATCAAAACATAAAATAAAGGCAATCGATTGATTGCCTTTATTTTTTTAGCTTAGTGCTAAATCATTAGGTTTGAAGTATTAGTTGTTCAAATACCTGACTGCCATTTCGGTTCTCGACTTGGCATTGGCCTTACGCAGCAGGTTTTTCACGTGTACTTTTACCGTGCCTTCACTGATATGTAAGTGCTCTGAAATCATTCGGTTGCTTAAGCCTTCTGCCAGCTGTTGCAGGATCTGTAGCTCCCTTGGCGTGAGGCTTGAAATCCATTCCTGCTCATCGGCGGCATTTTTAAGTTCGTACAGATATTCTTCGACCTCATCGCTGATCACTCTGTGGCCCAACATGGCATTTTTGAGCTTATCGAGCAGTAGATCCGGCTCGGTATCTTTCAGCAAGTAACCGTCGGCGCCTGCGCGCAGTAGTCGGATGACATCTTGTTTGGCATCCGACACGGTGAGGATCACTATCCGTGAGGTAACGCCTTCTTGTCGCATCGCGTTGAGGGTATCGAGTCCTGTCATTCCCTTCATATTCAGATCGAGCAATACAATATCGGGCTCATCGGTGGCGACGGCGCTTAAGGCATCCAAGCCTCCGCCGACTTCACCGAAGAGACTAAAATCCGGATCGGAGGCGATCAGTTGGCAGATCCCTTTGCGAAGGAGAGGATGGTCATCGACCACTAGGACAGAATAAGGCTTACCCATGTGTAGGCTCCTGTTGGGAAGGGAAAACTAAAGTAACTTTGGTTCCCTGTGACAAATGTGATGCGTTATTGGACTCTGAGGGAGTGCCTGGGATTTGTTGATCTTGTTCTGCAATTCCCTTGCTATTAGTGTGCGTATCATTACTGCTAAATACAACAGTGCCCGCTAATTTACTGGCGCGCTCGTGCATGATCCCTATGCCAAAGTGTTGATCTCGCTCCTTAAGATAACCAATTCCTATGCCGTTATCGCTCACACTGATATTGACCATGCCATTGTCATCTTTATAACAGCGAATATTGATCAGGCTGGCATTGGCATGCTTGATGGCGTTGAGTGTGGCCTCACGGGTGATCTGTAGAATGTGAATATGCTGCTTTGCCTCGAGCCATTGGGGCGCGAGTTTGTAATCGAGATGGATCTTGATATCGGTATTGGCCCTGAGCTGCTCGAGCATGGCTTCCATCGCGTTTTTCAGATTCGGTTCCTTAATGGTTAATCTGAAAGTGGATAATAACTCCCTGAGCTGTACATAGGCTGTACTGACACCTTCATTGATTTCCGTCAGTTGACTCTCTACCGCGGGGCTGCGGCAACTATGGTCTAAGTTTTTGCGTAGCAAACTAATTTGGATTTTGAGGAATGACAGTACTTGGCCGAGGGAGTCGTGTAATTCCCTGGCAATCACGCCGCGCTCCTCCATCAAGGCCAGTTGTTGTCGCTGCTCGGTGGCGTTATGGATAACGATAGAGCGAGTGAGCATGATGGCGAAGTTTTTAAATAGCGGCGTATTGGTATCCTGCGCCGAAATCAGTTCTAAGTAACCTAAGTCGGCCTGTTCAAATTGCAGTGGGAAACGGGTGCTGTGCTGGGCATCTTCCGGCCAGCCACCATCGGCTTCGACGACTTCGAGTTCCTGCTCTGGGTACTGAATAATCAGCCTTAAATAGTCGATAGACTCATAATCCTTTAACTGATTCAACGCGGCCTTGAGCGCCTTGTAGTCCAGTTTTTTCGCATTAAGAGTCAAAAGGTTATCGTATAAAAAAGCGAGTTCATTGTTTGCTCTGGTGAGCGCAAGAGTCTTTTCGGTGACTTGGGATTCTAGGTTGCCATAGAGGGTTGCGAGCTCGCGGGCGGTTTTTTGTAGCGCATGGGTTAGGGCTGTGAGTTCAATATATTCGGTTTCGGGCATTTCTATCTCGAAGTTACCCTTTGAAATGGTGTTGGCCGATTCCATTAACTGCTGCAAGGGCACCACGACTTTTCGCTTGGTAAAACGCACCGCTAAAAAGGCGATGGCGAGCATCAGCCCGAGTCCAAAAATCTGACTCGCGGCAAGCAGGCGCAGCTTAAAAGCGGCATGGTGCTCCATTTCTAACACCAATAAATCAATGGTATCGACAAAGTCCTTGAGCGAGGCGGCGTAATCGCGGGAGTTTTCCTGCTCAATGTAGTACTTCATCACCAGCCATTTATCGATAACGAGTTGATACTGTTCGGCGATCTTTTTCGGGCTAAGCCAACCCGTGGAGGGCTGCAATGCCTCGGAATGCAAGGTGTTTTCAAACTCGGTAATTTTCTCTTGGGCGGCGTCACTGCCGGAATTGGCATAAAACATCAGCCGGTAACTTTGCATCCGCAGTGAACCTGAGGCGTTGATGGCCTTTGCATCGCCTAAACTGTAAGACAAATTGATGATTGCGAAGATGGCTAGGCTGCTAGAAAGTAAAATCAGTACTAACATTAAACCTAAAATTTTTGAGGTAAGGCTGCCTCGTTTCATATGTCCATTACCTAATATATGGCCGTTGATTTAATGGCACTTTAGTCGTGTTTTACATTAGAAAATAATGTACTACATTAACGAAAACATAAAAGTGTGAACAACAACACTATTACATTTTGATCTAGCGCAAACTTCGCACTAGATACCCCCTAAGAGGTATGTCTTTGGAGGGTTTAAGCCACTAACTTTGGCTTTGGAGATGTCGTGATTTATTAAAATAATGCAACACGGAGATGAGATGATGAAGAAGATGACAGGTAAGTCCTTTGCACTGAGTGCATTGGTTGCCGCGAGCTTCATGGCGGCGGGTGCGATGGCGAGCGATAAGACCGAGCCACGCAACGAAGTATACAAAGATAAGTTTGCTAATCAATACAATAGCTGGCATGACACCGCGAAAAGCGAAGAGATCACCGACGCATTAGCGGGCGATCCTAGCTTAGTGATTCTGTGGGCCGGTTATGGTTTCGCAAAAGACTACAACGCACCTCGCGGCCACATGTATGCCGTGACTGACGTACGTAACACGCTACGTACTGGCGCACCAGCCAATGCTGAAGACGGCCCAATGCCAATGGCATGTTGGAGCTGTAAGAGCCCTGACGTACCTCGCCTGATCGAAGAACAAGGCGAAGACGGTTACTTCAAAGGCAAGTGGGCTAAAGGTGGCCCAGAAGTCGTTAACACTATCGGTTGTAGCGACTGCCACGAAAAAGGCACCCCAAAACTGCGTATTTCACGTCCATTCGCTGAGCGCGCAATGGAAACTATTGGCACTCCATTCGACAAAGCTTCGAAGAAAGACAAGCAATCTATGGTTTGCGGTCAGTGTCACGTTGAATACTATTTCGAGAAGAAAGACGACCGCAAAGGTTTCGTAAAATTCCCTTGGGATTCAGGTACCACTGTTGAACAAATGGAAGCTTACTACGATGCAATCGAGTTTTCTGACTGGACTCATTCACTGTCTAAGACTCCAATGCTGAAAGCACAACACCCAGGTTATGAAACTTGGAAACTGGGCGTACATGGTAAGAACGATGTGAGCTGTGTTGACTGTCACATGCCTAAAGTGACTAACGACAAAGGTCGTAAGTACACAGATCATAAAGTGGGTAACCCATTCGATCGCTTCGATGAAACCTGTGCAACTTGCCATAGCCAAAGCAAAGAGTTCTTAGAAGGCATCACTAAAGAACGTTATGCCAAAGTGAAAGAGCTGAAAGCTCGTGCCGAAGGTCAATTAGTGAAAGCACACTTCGAAGCGGCTAAAGCGTGGGAAGTAGGTGCAACTGAAGCCGAAATGAAGCCAATCCTGACTGATATCCGTCATGCTCAATGGCGCTGGGACTTCGCGATTGCTTCTCACGGTGTAGCGGCTCACGCTCCAGAAGAAGCACTGCGTATCCTAGGTACTGCGGTTGATAAAGCGGCCGATGCCCGTGTGAAATTAGCCCAATTACTGGCGAAGAAAGGCGTGACTGACGCTGTTGCTATCCCAGATATCTCTACCAAAGCGAAAGCTCAAGCTGCACTGGGTATGGATATGGACAAGATGAATGCAGAGAAAGAAGCATTCAAGAAAGACACTTTACCTAAGTGGGATGCCGAAGCGAAAAAACGCGAAGCAACTTATAAGTAATTCCTGTTGAATATGAGCTAACCCCTCATGTAAAAGCCCCCGCAACTTAGGTTACGGGGGCTTTATTTTTGGCGGCTTTCGAGCTTGTTGTTTAAGGGCGAGGCCAATATCATGTCAGTTCTGACTCTTTTGCTTTAGGTGCAAACAACTTGCCGCGTTTATGCGGACTTTATCTACATCACGCTTTTAGCGCTTGGATGGGCGAATAAAGTCACGTTCAAACTGCGCGGGTGTCACGGGTTTGCCATAGAGATACCCCTGTCCTAAATCGCATTCTTCATTGCGGATAAAACTGTCCTGATTTTGGTTTTCGACGCCTTCGGCAATCACCTTCAGTTTGAGCTTTTTGCCTATGGCGATAATAGCTTTAGTTAACTCTCTATCCTGCTCGCTGTTTTCGAGTTTACTGATAAAGCAGCGGTCGATTTTTAGGGTATCGAAGGAATATTTCTGTAGATAGCTTAATGAAGAGTAGCCAGTGCCAAAGTCATCGAGTGAGATGCGGATCCCCAGTTCCTGCAATTGCATAATGGCCTTGTGGGCCAAGTGTTCGTCCTGTAGCAACATGCCCTCGGTGATTTCCAGCTCCAGCGCCGTGGCGGGTAATTGGTACAGGGTTAAAAGCTCAGCAATATGTTCGACAAAGCGGGGATTACGCATTTGTACGGGGAGATATTGATGGCGATTTTAAAGTCCCGTTGCAACATTTGGCACCAGTCGGCCGCTTGCTTAATGGCGCTGTGGAGCACGAAGTTACCTATCTCCATGATTTGTCCATTGCGCTCGGCCAAGGCGATAAATCGGTCGGGTGAAACCTGTCCTAACACTGGATTGTGCCAACGCAATAAGGCTTCTGCGCCAATGACTTTGTGGGTCTTGAGTTCGATAAAGGGTTGGTAGTGCAGACTTAATTCATTATTTCTCATGGCATCGACTAAGTGCGACTCGAGTTGATAGCGCTGGCTCAGTGCGATTTGAGTGTCTTGATTGAAAAAACTATAGGGAATGCCTTCGGCCTTGCTGATGGTCATGGCGGCTCCGGCTTTTTGCAGCAGGGTTGCGGCATCGATACCGTCGCTTGGCGCCTGTGCTATGCCGATTGACGAGGGAATAGTGATCACGAAGTCAGCGATACCAAAGGGAGAATTGCAGCAGTTGATGATCTGATTCAGCAGTTTGTGGGTCTCGCGCTGCGAGGGCTTATGGGCTTGCACTAGCACAAACTCCGCCCCCGCGATGCGGGCAATAAAGGTATGGCCGTCTGTGCAATGCTGTAACCGCTGGCTCAAGATGGTGAGTATCTTATCGCCGATAAGATAACCGTAGCTGTCATTTATGGACTTAAAGTTACGTAGCCCGAGGTAAAACACTGAGATTTTTTCTTTACGATTAATATCTTCCAGCATTTTCGCCAACGTATTGAGCAGATTGAGCCGGTTGGGGAGGCCTGTCAGCGGATCGTAACTCTTATGGTATTCAAGCGAGCTTTCGGTGGTGGTGCGCGTTTCGATTTCACGGATTAGTTTGGCACTCAGCTCGGCCAACTCGTGGGTGCGTTGCTGAACTTTTTGCTCGAGTTGTTGGTTATGGAGCTGCAATTTAGCCTGTTGGTACAGAGTGATTAGATTGGTTTCGATGGCATTTTGAAACCGTGCTAACAAACTGCGAAATTGCTGACTGTAGTTGCGCTCCTTGCTATCGAGCATACAAATGGTGCCGAAGGTGCTGTTATCGGGCCAATGTAATGGCAGGCCGCAGTAGGCAATCATCCCTAGCTTTATATCGGGATTTTTATCCCAATTGGCATCCTTTAAGGCATTGGGGATGTGGAGTTCACTGGCACTCTTTCATCACTGTCTCGCAATAGAGACCATGCCCTAAATGTTCTTTATCGTGGGGTTTGTAGGGATTCCCTGACTATGGCTCGAGGCAAACACCTCTATCTCAGTGGGGTGGACACGCATGATAAGCGCGGCAGGTGTATCCACAATTTCGGAGAGCAGATCTAAGGTTTGTTGCCAATTCTCTAGCATCTCGGGGGTACGGTAATTTTTCCTGTCTCAATTGCCATGTCGGCGAATATACGCTCTTTTTGAGATTGTTGGAGGGCAAACTTGTAGGGCATTTGAGGCTCATCCGAAAAGCAGGTTGTTGTTTATAAACTATAGTCTTTTTCTCTCAGCGCGAGTTTACCCAAACAATTAAGTTTGCTTTAATTTGTAGATAGTATGTTAAATCCCATGTTTTGCGTTTCTTAAGCTTTTGATAAGAATTCGACCGTAGTCTGGTGCTGGGTATTTTTGGCGAGTGGATAATTAAGTGCATCACAATAACAAAAGCAATGTTAGGACGACATTTTTCAGCTTCGCAAAGGGACATTTGCTTGCACCTTGGCTCGTGTTTGCGGTGATTATTTTTTGGCTCGAACTGACCCATGCCGATATGCGATTCGCCAGCATGTTATTTCACTGGCAGGGTGGTGTCGATTCTTGGCCACTGCGCGGCCATTGGTTGACTGAAGATCTACTGCATGTCACTGGGCGAAACCTGGTTATTCTGCTTGCCGTCGTCGTGGTTAGCTGCATTGGTTTAAGTTTTCGCATCGACAAACTGCGCCCTTACCGTAAAAGCTTTATCTATTTATTCTGCAGTGTGCTGGCCAGCGTGGTTTTAGTGCGCCTTGGTAAGAGTCTTACCCATATGACTTGCCCTTGGGATGTGCTCGAGTTTGGCGGTCGCATGATGCATTCATCCCTGTTTGCTCGCCTACCTGAGGGCGCCGAGTTTGGTCAGTGTTTTCCCGGTGGACATTCGAGTGGTGGTTTTGCTTGGGTCGCAAGCTATTATGTGCTGAAGGAATACCGCCCAGCTTATGCCAAAGCGGGACTCATCTTTGGGATTGTATTAGGCGCGGTGTTTGGTTTTGCGCAGGAGCTGCGTGGTGCCCACTTCTTGAGCCACGACCTCTGGAGTTTGGCCATCGCTTGGACATCCGCAAGCTTGCTCTACTATGGCTTCTTCCTTCGTGTGCCTAAGGTTAAAAAGATTAAAGTCGCCAACAAAATCAGTATTATCAATACCAAAGAAGCCATCTCTAAGTGATGGCTGAACCCTCAAGCCATTGTTATCCCTCAAACTAGTCTGAGGCGAAAGCTTAGAAGCGAAACTCAAAGCGGATATCGCCTTGACGCAATCTGAGTCTTTCGTCGAGGAGATGGTTTTTCTCGTTCAATAGGATGTTCTTCTGTCGCAGCAGATCGGCTTTATCGGTGAGATTGTTCAGCTTGTTGTTGATGCTGCTGATTTCGATATCGATGGCATTTAGGCGGTCGGCAATTTCAGCCAGACGTTTATTCACCAAATATTGCTCGTGTCCTTGGTTATAACGCTCAACAAACTGATTGTTGTTACACACGCCGTAGTAACTTTCTCCTGCTAAACCTACGCGGTAGCCATTTTCGGGCAAACAATAGCTGATAAGCCCCTGCTGATACCCCTGTTGCCACTGGGCAGCATCCACCTTGAGGTTAAACTCATGACAATCCTGCTGATATTGATTGAGCAGACTCGCGTTGGCGCCTCGATTACCATCGGCTAAGCCCGTGGCGTACCAGTCATTATCTCGGCATTCCTCGAGTGAGAGACTCGTGCATTGGGTGAGGGAGAGGGCGGTAAGAGCCAAAGCAAGATTAAGATAGCGCATTTGAAAATCAGATCAGTCACAAAAGGGCATCAGCATAAAGCTTAGGGAAGGGGAGAGCCAGTGCAATATTGCGCCCGCAATACGGTTATCCGGCACAGCGCTTTGGCTGGCTTTCCCTATCTGAGTCACAACTCGCGCGATGTAATAATGCTAAGGCATTGAGTTAATGTTAGTTTTAATTTTTAACCCATTGTATTGGATATGCTTATGCAGGTTTTGCCACCTTCATCAGATAGCTCGCTATTGGGAACAAAACGGTCTGTGCCACACACGGCGACGATTTCTGCGTCTGCCAAAGAGCTAAAGTCGGAACTTAAAAGTGGCACTGGACCTCAAGAGTCGAGCGATAACAAGACTCAGACTGAGGTCGGCGCTCTGCAATCCTTTGCCCATGGCGCGCTTGGTCTGGTTGAGCCGCAGGAGCGTGAATCAGTCCATGAGCCGAAAGCATCGTCCCAAGAGAATGTTCAAGGCTATTACAAAGCCGGACAATTGCTCAAAGCTGCGGCAACGGTTGGCAGTGTGATTGCGCTCTTCGTATAAATCACGATGGATTTCATAGCCTTGTTGCTTGAGTCAATCGATGCGCTCGTTAAGCCAAGGTACAGGCAATCAGGGTTAATTTTCAGCAGCTTTACTGACGGTAAATCCACTGCGTTTTGCTATTGTGTTCCTGCACGAGGTGCTTTAGTTTTTACTGAAGTCAGGTATCTTTAACTGAATCTTTTTATCTATCCTCTTTATAAGGCTGCTTTTATATGAAGATTTGCCCGGCACATTCCATCTTACGCCTAAGTAAGGTATAAGGTCGGTATGAAAACTCCTAAACGAATCCAACCTCTGGTTGATGAAGGGCTGGTTGACGAAGTCATTAGCCAACTGATGAGCGGTAAAGAGGCTACAGTGTACGTGGTACGCTGTGGTGAGGATATTCGCTGCGCCAAGGTGTATAAAGAGGCGGATAAACGCAGTTTTAAGCAGGCGGTGGTTTACCAAGAGGGCCGTAAGGTCCGTAATAGTCGCCGTGCTCGGGCAATGGAAAAAGGCTCTAAATTTGGCCGCGAACAAATGGAAGAAGCCTGGCAAAATTCAGAAGTGGATGCGCTGTTCCGTTTAGCCCATGCGGGCGTCAGAGTACCGACGCCATTTGGTTGTTTCGATGGCGTGTTATTGATGGAATTAGTGACCGACAGCGAAGGCCATGTTGCGCCCCGTCTTAATGACGTGAGCCTCAGTGCCGAGCAGGCCATGCGTGATCACGCTTTGGTGATGACCTATGTTAAACGTATGCTTTGTGCTGGTTTAGTTCACGGCGATTTATCCGAATTTAACGTCCTAGTCGATGCCAATGGCCCTGTGATCATCGATTTGCCTCAGGCTGTCGATGCCGCGGCCAACAACCATGCAAAATGGATGCTTGAGCGTGATGTTAATAACATGACGCAATATTATGGTCAGTACGCCCCAGAGCTACTTAAGACCCAATATGCTAAAGAAATGTGGGCACTGTTTGAAGCGGGACAATTAAAAGCGGATACGCCGCTCACGGGTAAATTTACCGAAGTATTAGTCGATGCCGATGTGAATTCTGTCTTGGATGAGATCCAAGCCGCCTATGATGAGGCGCAGGAGCGTAAGCTGCGACTACAAGAGGCTAACGAAAACTATTAGCTGACATCCCAATAAAAAGACGCCAGATAGGCGTCTTTTTATTGGATAAATCCTTTCGATGCAGTCATAAAAACAGTGGCATTGCCGTCCTTGGCATGGGCACTCAGCCCCTTCCTTTCCATTGAACCACTCAATAAAAGGACAAGACCTAAGGGAGAAATATATTGATGGGTCACAGAGCCCTATCGACATATTAATCTTTGGGGGAGACAACTCCCTCGAGCCTTGCCGAAACCTTTGGTGTTGCAAGCAACACAGCCATCCATGGCGCGCTATCCTAGTCTAGCGCTGGATCGTCTTTGATCCGTGAATAAAAGGACAAGACCCAAGAGGGTAATATGTTCGTGACTTGGGGAGCACAATTCACATATTTGATCTTTGGGGGAGATAGCTCCCTCTAAAGCCTTGTCAAAACCTTTCCTCTTTTGCTATTGCATACCCTTTAAGCATTAAGTTGACAGAGCCGGATAGTAAACTGCACAGTTATTATTGTTATTTGTACGATTTATATCTTAGGTCGTTGGGGAGCGATAATAGATACCCATCCGACCCTGTCTAAACTGTTATTGAGCACTCATTCTATTTATTGGATGACAAGGCCGGACGTAAAAGGGCGCTGTTATTATTGTTTTTAGCACAACTTTCATACCGCGTTAGACCTACAGGGCAATATGCAATGGGGTCCGGCCTTGTCGATAAGGGCACTGGGCGAGGTTACCTCAACCTATAGTGCGTAATTCACTGTTTAGCTGTTTAATACGTTTCTGCAACTGCGCAATTTCAGAGATTAAAGCGCACTCCCTTTGCTGCGGCTGTTGCTCACTTTCTCTTACCCATTGGTAAACCGCTTTAGCCGAAATACCGTACTGTCGTGCGACATCAGAGAGTAATCTGCCTTTGACTTTCACTTCAAAAATAACGTCAGGTTTAAGACTATGATTGGCGATTCCCATGGGTTATCCCTCTTACTCTATGTTCTGTCTGCTTGCTGGTTCTTTCGGTGCTTCCCTTGGTGATTAATGACGCTGTTCTATATCCCACTGGCTATGTCCTAGGTGGCGCAGGGACAACCATTCGTGGCGACAATGACTAATAAGTTTCATCAGATGTTTCATCTCTATTCTCCTCAATCCACTTAGGGATTGTGCTTCGATTACATGCCTCACAACGGGCACTTAGATTAACGTCCATTGATGTCAAACAGCTTACATAAGGTGTTGAGTGAGTGGCTTTGAGCGCCTCTGCTCTTCTACCTATTTATTAGTATGTAAAATCCGTGCCAACATTTATAAATTTATATTTTTATTAAAAATCATAAACTTATTAAAATGTTTCAAACGGTAACTTTTTTAAGCCATGTCTGAAACGGTGCAGCTTGCACTATTTCAGTGCTTTTACTCTAAATGTTGTGCAGATGATCTTAAGATGTTTTCATTTAGTGTTGTTTTCGATTGAATCAGTCATAAACTGAGCAAAGAAGCGATTAAAGATTGTCTCAAAAGAGAATGCTTATATACTGCGATTTTTTATGGTGTCCTTTGGCGACTTGCCACGCCCTTTGCCTTTTGGCGGGCAAATACCATCATCAATCATGTTATGAGGTCATAAATGATGAAGCCTTCTCTGATCAAATCACTGCCAGCATCTAAGCTTGCGATTGTTGTGGTGACAGGCGCCTTGATTGCGTCTGGCTGTTCTACAGTCAATCCCTATACCAATGAGCAACAAACGGCAAAAGCAACTACGGGCGCCTTAATTGGTGCGGTTGCCGGCGCGGCTGTTGGGGTTGCGTCCTCTAGCAAGAGCGACCGTGGTAAAGGTGCCTTAATTGGTGCAGCCTCAGGCGCGGCCGTCGGCGGTGGGATTGGTTACTACATGGATGTGCAAGAAACCAAACTGCGTCAACAACTGGCCTCGACAGGCGTGAGTGTGACCCGCGACGGTGACAATATTATTCTAAATATGCCAAACGAAGTGACCTTTGGTGTCGACCAAACTGAGCTGAGTGATGGTGCAAAGCGTGTACTTAACTCAGTGGCGCTGGTGGCCAAGGAATACAGCAAGACTCAACTGAACGTATTAGGTTACACCGATAGCAGCGGCTCAGATTCTTACAACCTACGTTTATCACAAGTCCGTGCTAGCGAAGTGGGCAACTACCTGATGAGCAAAGGCGTGGCTTCTGCTCGTGTTAAATCTAAGGGCATGGGCGAGGCGAGTCCTATTGCATCGAATGCGAATGCCGCAGGTCGCGCGCAAAACCGTCGGGTGGAAATTGTGTTAACCCCAACGGGGCAATAATTTCCATAAAATAAGAGTCGCCTACGGGCGACTTTTTACTCTCTGCACTCGCTGACTCTTTGCATTAGGCAACAATTTGTATTCGGGGACAATTTGTCCATTCATCTAAACGACTTAAGTGATCTTGGCCACAATCGTCCCGATTTGAATTTATCCAGCAGCGGTAATACTTGATCCGCTAAAGGTTTTGCCGTCTTGTATGCACTAGGACATTTTCCTGTGCAAACGGAGATAACAGCATGGCAAAACAGGGTTTAGTGTTAGCAATCAGTTTAGGGTCGACATTAATGGCGGGAATGGTACAAGGCGCGCCAATGAGCGCTGAGGCGACAACCCCTATTGAACTCAGGGCCGCAGGCAGTTTAAAGGCGGCGATGAACGATATTATTGCCGCTTATCAAGCGAAATCCGACGCTAAAGTCGCGGCGCAATATGCGCCTTCGGGCTTATTACTCAAGCGGATCCAAGAGGGGGAGCGAGTGGATATCTTCGCTTCGGCGAATATGAAACATCCGCAGGCCTTAGTCGATGCGGGAGCGGGTCAACAGGTGCAAATGTTTGCCCGTAACCAGCTCTGTGCCATTGCCCAGGCGGATGTACCACTCACCAGTGCGAACTTATTAGACACCCTGCTCGCGCCGCAAATTAAGCTTGGTACGTCAACGCCAAAAGCGGATCCCGCGGGGGATTATGCTTGGGCTGTATTTGCGAAAGCCGAGGCCTTAAAAGCCAATGCAAAAACCACATTAGAAACCAAAGCATTGCAGCTAACGGGTGGGCCAGAGAGTGCTAAACCGCCCAAAGATCGTAATCCCTATGCTTGGGTGATGGAAAATAAGCAGGCGGATGTGTTCTTAACCTATTGCACCAATGCGGTGCTGGCACAAAAAGAAGTGCCGAGCCTCAAGATTGTCGATTTACCGCCAGAGTTAGCCGTTGGCGCCGACTATGGCCTATTGGTGTTGAAGGATGCCAATAGTGCGGCCGCGCCTCTGGCCGAGTTTATTTTATCCCCTGAGGGACAGGCGATTTTAACGGGCTATGGCTTTCAGCCGCCTAAAAAATAATGTCTAATGGACTCATTAAAAATGGCGCCCTATGGCGCCATTTTTGTTGCTCGATTTAGCAGGTTTAGTACTAGTGCATTAAATACAGGGTCGCTAATCCTAAGAAGGCAAACAGGCCAATGACATCGGTGACAGTGGTGAGCACCATACCGCCCGCTAACGCCGGATCCACTTTCAAGCGTTTTAAGATCAGCGGAATACTGGCGCCAGCCAGTCCTGCTACTGTCATATTGATGAGCATTGCGCCGCCAATCAGGCTGGCAAGCGCCATATCATCTTTCCAAACTAATACCGCGATAAACACCAAAATCGACCACATGAGGCCGTTCAAAAAGCCAATGGCGAGTTCTTTGCCAATCAGCCAGCGAGCATTGCTCTGGCCAATATGGCCTAAGGCAATCCCGCGGATCACTAGGGCTAAGGTTTGATTACCCGCGACCCCGCCCATGCTCGGTACAATCGTCATTAAAATCGCAATCGTGGCGAATTGTTCGATTGTGCCTTCAAACATATTGCTGACAGAGGCCGCCAGCAGGGCGGCAAACAGGTTAATCGTCAGCCAGAGTGAGCGGCGGAAAGTACTCTTTACCACAGGGGCGAAGGTGTCTTCATCATCGTCCATCCCCGCCATCCCCATCATGGAGTGCTCGGCGTCTTCACGGATAACATCCACCACGTCATCGATGGTGATACGCCCGAGTAATTTGCCCTCACTGTCGACCACTGGCGCAGATACCCAGTCATGGCGCTCGAACAGCTGTGCTACTTCGCTGTCGGACATGCCCACGGGAATGCTCTCAATATCAGTATCGATAATGCTGCTGATATGAGTATTGGGATCGCAGGTGAGCAGATCCGCAAGTTTGACCCCGCCGAGTACGCGATCGTGCTTATCCACCACGTATAAGGTGTCAGTGGTGTCGGGCAGGTTGCCCCGTTGGCGCAAATAACGCAGTACCACATCGATATTTACATCGGGCCTTAAGGTCACAGTATCTGTGTTCATTAGGCTGCCCGCGGTTTCATCGGGGTAGGAGAGCGCTTGCTCGACCCGCTGGCGGTTTTGCAGGCTCATAGACTGCAATACTTGCTTATAGACGGTATCCGGCAAGCTTCGCAGGATATAAGCGAGATCGTCCGTATCCATACTGGCGGTAGCCTTGGCGACCCGTTCAGGGCTCATGGCGCGGATCAGCGGGTCTTTTAACTCTTCACTGAGTTCATCGAGAATATCCCCGAGCTGATCTTGATCGATAAGTTGCCATAGCACTTGCCGCGCTTTAGGGGGCGAGGACTCTAGAATCAATGCGATATCCGACGCCGCCATGTTTTGCAGCATTTGCCTGACATGCACAAACATACCGCTATTGAGGGCATGGCTCAGTTGGTCGAGACGTTGTTCGACTTGTAAACTGTCTGAGGCTTCTACAGGCATGTTTCCTCCAAGGTGGCGACGTGGATGGGGCGTTTGGCTGTTGAGGACTTAAGCCAAAGGACTTAAGCCAAAGCGCAGCAGTATATTGTAATTGAGCGCACGGGAGGGCGTCGAGTCACAAATGTGTTTTACTGGTATAAGGTGCTGAAATCAAAACCAAACAGGGTACTGAATAGCTGTAGGGGGCATAGAGATGAGATGTCGAGGCAATTAGCAGGCTTCGTCGAACTTAGCGTCGATAAGCGCGCAAATGGCATTGAGAGCGGGCTCCGCATCTGGGCCTTCGGCAATCAGGGTAATGGTTTTACCCATACCGGTTTCCAGCATGAGTAGTCCTAAAACACTGGCGGCAGAGGCCTGTTTTTCACCTTGGATCAGCGTAATGCTGGCATCAAACTCTGAGGCCAACACCACGAGCTTTGTCGCGGCGCGGGCATGTAAACCGAGTTTATTGCAGATGGTGATTTGGCGCTCAAGCTTTGGCATGGCTTAACTCTCGGTGGCGGGCATTCACTTTGTGTTTGCCGTTGCTAAAGCGTTTAGCTAGCTGTTCGGCCACGTAAACCGATCTGTGTTGGCCGCCGGTACAGCCGATGGCGATGGTCAGATAGCTGCGATTATTACGCTCTAAGTGAGGTAACCAAGTCTCGAGTAAATTCTCGATTTGCCAGATGAACTTATTGACCAGCGGCTGGCGATTTAAAAACTCGGCAACGGGTTCATCTAAGCCGGTTAGGGGCGCAGCTCGGGTTCCCAATGGGGATTGGGTAAAAAGCGCACATCAAACATAAAGTCGGCTTCGGTTGGCATACCATGCTTAAAACCGAAGGACTCGAAGTTGATCACCAGTTCCTTATCGACACTGCCAAGCAGGATTTGCCGCACTTGGTCGCTGAGTTCATAGATATTCAGATTCGAGGTATCTATGTAGTGATCCATCTGCTGTGACAGGGGCTCGAGCAATTTTCCTTCAAGTTTGATGGCTTCTTGCAGTGATACTCGGCTCTTAGATAAGGGATGTAAGCGCCGAGTCTCGCTGTAGCGCTTTAACAGTACTTTATCGCTGGAATTTAAGAAGAAGCTGGTAAGTTCAGTGCCCTCTGGCAGGCTTGCGAGCTGTTTGACGAGTACCTTGTCTTGCTCCGGCAGGTTACGCACGTCGACGCTGATGGCGACGAGATCGTTACTGCCCTTGAGCTGTTCGAGTAAGCTGCCAATCAGCGGCAACGGAAGATTATCGACACAATAGTAGCCGAGATCTTCAAGCACTCTTAGTGCGACCGATTTGCCTGAGCCTGAGCGCCCTGACACTATGACCAGTTTCATCCAGTGATTACCTGATAGAGTTCCGTTTCATCATGCGTCTTGCGCAATTGCTTCAATATTTGTTTGTCGCTGAGCTTTTCAGCCATGCAGGACAAAGTGCTTAAGTGCTGTTGACATTGGTCAGCAGGCACCAGCAGCGCAAATAAAATGTCGACAGGTTGTTTATCGATAGCATCAAAGGCTATCGGCTCCTCACATTTCACCAATATGGCTATGGGTTGTGTTATATCGGTTAATCGACCATGTGGAATGGCGATGCCGTTACCTATACCTGTGCTGCCCATCTTTTCTCGAGCCACTAGGCTTTCAAAAATCTCTTGAGAGGAGAGGGTGGGGTACTGGACAGCGGCTAAGTCGCTGATAAGCTCCAGTACCTTTTTCTTACTGCCCGGAGTGGCGCAGGTTGTGCACTCCGGCCGCAGGATGGTACGAAGTTCCATCGTTAATGTTTAGTTAACTTCTCTTTGTGTTTAATGACCTGACGATCGAGCTTGTCAATCAGGACGTCTATGGCAGCATACATATCTGCATGCTCTGAAGTCGCGAAGACTTCACCACCGGTGAGGTTGATTCTCGCTTCGGCAATTTGTTGCATTTTCTCAACATTGAGCACAACGTGCACATTATTGATCTGATCGAAATGACGTTCAAGTTTTGAAAACTTTTCCTCAACATAAGCCCGTAACGATTCAGTAATCTCGATATGGTGTCCACTCAGGTTTATTTGCATATAAACGTCCTCCGATTTCCACTTTAGGCTATAAACTTTTACGCTGATTGGAAGGGGAATAAGCATCGCTTCTCGGTACTTCGCAATGGTTCTGCGCGCAACGTTAATTCCCTGTTCTGCCAGAAGCTGTGCCATCTTGCTGTCGCTTAATGGCTTTTTCTGGTTTTCCGCAGCAACTAGCTTCTTAATGAAGGCTCTGATTGCCGTGGATGAGCACTCACCGCCATCATCAGTCCCGACGTGGCTTGAGAAGAAATATTTTAGTTCAAAAAGTCCCTTTGGGGTATGCATGTATTTTTGTGTGGTCACCCGTGAAATGGTGGACTCATGCATTTCTACCGCCTCGGCGATATCGTTCAGGACCATAGGTTTCATGGCTTCTTCACCGTATTCGAAGAAGCCCTGTTGATATTGCACTATGCAGTTTGCCACTTTGAGCAGTGTTTCGTTACGGCTTTCAAGGCTTTTGATAAACCACTTGGCTTCTTGCAGATGCCCGCGGATAAATTGGCTATCGGCTTGGCTTTTGGTGCTGCGTGCCATGGCTGCATATTGCTGATTAACATTGATTTTTGGCATGCAGTCTGGATTTAACTCGACCACCCAGCGACCGTTTTTCTTCGACACCGATACATCGGGGATGACATATTCTTCATCAACAGGGGTGATGAGCAAACCGGGGCGAGGGTTTAAGGTTTGGATCAGCGCTATGCTGTCCCTTAACTCGTCCTCTTTAAGTTTGGTCTTACGCATCAACAACCTAAAGTCGCGGGCAGCGATCAGATCTAAATGATCTTTGATCAACATGCGGGCGTTTTCGAGGTGTGGGGTATCCGGCGAAAAATGGGAGAGTTGGATAAGCAGACATTCGCTTAAATCCCTTGCGGCGACACCAACGGGATCGAAGTGTTGAATACGCTTGAGTACGGCTTCGACTTCATCCAGTTCAATCTCTGGATTGCCCATGGCCTCGAGGATATCTTCAGTACTTTGAGTGAGATAACCTTGATCGTCGATGGCATCAATAATCGCGGTGGCGATGGCTAAGTCGGTTTCAGAGAAGGGCGTGAGGTTTTTCTGCCATTCTAAATGTTCGTACAGGCCTTCACTGGTTTCCCCTTGGAAGGGCATGTCATCTTCACGGCTGGCACCAGAACCTGAGTTTGGCGAGGCGGTAAAGACTTCATCCCAAGTGGTGTCCATGGGCAGTTCTTCGGGCAGAGATTCTTTGGTCAACGACTCGGCAATGTCCACGGTGGAATTGTCTTGTTCCTGTGGTTGGGCCGTCGTTTCGCTAAAGTCGGTATCGGCGATATCTTGCTTACGTTCGGTAGGCGCGTCGAATTGCTCCTCTTCCAGCTCGAGAAGAGGATTAGAGTCTAAGGCTTGCTGGATCTCTTGCTGCAGTTCCAATGACGACAATTGCAACAGACGAATGGCCTGTTGAAGTTGTGGCGTCATGGTTAACTGTTGACCCAGTTTGAGCTGGAGTGACGCTTTCATGTTACCGCTGATCCCTACGTTATTATTTTGAATTTAGGCCGCTTGTTATCATATTGATGGCGCTTACTAAGCCAAAATCCAAGGCTAATTGGCTCTGTTTAAGTAACTATAGCCTGAATTGTTCACCTAAGTACACAGCCCTAACTTGCTGATTGTCTAAGATCTCTGCGGGAGTTCCTTCGGCAATCAGGTTTCCGTGACTAACAATGTAGGCATGTTCACAGACGTCTAAGGTCTCGCGCACATTGTGGTCTGTGATCAGTACCCCAAGGCCTCGGCTCTTGAGTTGTTCGATGATTTTCTTGATATCGATAACCGAAATCGGGTCGACACCGGCGAAGGGTTCATCGAGCAGAATAAACTTAGGATTGGCCGCTAAAGCGCGGGCAATTTCGACACGGCGACGTTCACCGCCCGATAACGACATGCCTTGGCTATCGCGAATATGGGTGATATGGAACTCTTCGAGCAGATGTTCCAGCTCTTCTTCGCGTTGATCGCGATTGAGCTCTTTACGGGTTTGCAGTACCGCCATGATATTGTCGTGCACGCTCAGCTTGCGAAAGATACTGGCTTCCTGTGGCAGGTAACCAATACCTTTGCGGGCGCGCAGGTGCATGGGATCGGCGGTTAAATCATCATCGTCGATAAAGATATGGCCTTTATCGCTTTTGACTAAGCCCACGACCATATAGAAGGTGGTGGTTTTACCCGCGCCGTTTGGGCCGAGTAGGCCGACGACTTGACCCGTTTTCACCGTCAGGCTGACATCTTTCACAACCTGACGACTCTTATAACTCTTAGCGAGATTCTGTGCTTTTAAGGTGATTTGGGTCATTTAGAGTCCTGTTTTTTCACAGGTTTGTCCGCGGGCTGGTTCTTGAGCTCTTCCTGATAGTTGTCAGGTTGAATAATGGTAATCACGCGATCATCACCGCTACCCGTACTCTCAGCGATCAATTTTTGCTGAATAATATCGTAACGGATGAGGTTACCCGTCACTTGGCTACCCGCTTGATCTAGGCTCGCTGAGCCCGTCAAAGTTAGGGTGCGGGTCGCCATTTCGTAGCGAATTTCTTTCGCGCTCGCCGAAGCTGGGCGTCCATCGTCGAGGATCTGGCTATAAGTCGCAGGATTACCGGTTGCCACTAAAATCTTGCTGTTTTCCCCTTCGGCAGAAAATGCACGTAGTTGATCTGCATGGATTTTAATCGAGCCTTGGGTGACTTCAACCGGACCGAAGAAAATGATCTGGTTGTTTTTAATGTCCGCAGTTTGGCTAACGGCTTTAATTTTCACTTCTTGCTGTAAGTCACCAACCTTGGCGAAGGCGCTCATGCTGGTGATTAGCATTAGGCCGGCAAGTAATATGTTATTTTGCTTCATAGGTTCCTACTACCTGACTGGTCAATTGCACTTCCTGCGCGTTAAGGTCGGCATAAAGGCCTTGCCCTTGAATATTAAAATCTTTCCCTGTGACGTAAATGATGCGGTCAGAGGTCATTATCATAGTGTTGAGATCGAGTTCTAAAAAACTGGTGGACAATGTCTGTATGGGTTCACCAGGGCTGATGGCATCGATAATAACATTATTTTCTAATACAACCTTGCCGGTATCTTTGTTGAGTCGACCTTGGTCGGCTCGGATCTGCCATTTTGCTTTACCTTGGTCGGGATAGACAAGATAGACGGGCTCAGTAAAGTCGGTTTGGTTTTTTAGCTCATAGTGTTCCATGTGCTTTGCCGTGACGCGACTGTTAACTTGCCCTTGCTCATTAAACTCAATGCTGCGCAGATCTTCGATAATGTAATCGGGTCTGTCACTGACGTTCAAGCTGTCATCCGTATCGCCACCGCGTTTTTGCTGCACTTGCCAATATAGCACCAGCGCAGTACCAAAAAAGGCGATAATGGCGAGGGTCACACGACTCATATGCTCATCCCATGGGCGGAAGTGAACTTGTTTTGACTCAGCAAGAGCAGATCCGTGAGTTCCCTGAGTGCACCATGTCCACCATTCAAGTGAGTCACAAAATGGGCATGTTGACGGACATAGGGATGACCATCGGCAACACAGACGGCCAAGCCGACCACATTCATCACCGGCAAGTCGACAATATCATCACCGATATAGGCGACTTCTTCTGGGGTGACATTGTAGAGTGACAGCAGCTCTTCATAGGGAACGAATTTATTATCCACGCCCTGATAAATATGCGTCACACCCAGAGCCGTCATGCGGTTTTCGACAATTTTAGACTGGCGACCTGTTATCACGGCCAGATTAAAACCACTGGTCAATAATGAGCGCACGCCATAACCATCACGGGTGTGGAAGGCTTTGAGTTCTTCCCCTGAGTTGCTCAAATAAATGCGGCCGTCGGAAAACACCCCGTCCACATCGCAGATCAGCAGTTTAATTTTTTGCGCCCTTTGCCAAACATCGTCGCTGATGGGGCCATAAAAACCTTGCTGTGGCATTAAATCACTCCCGCTTTAACCATATCGAGCATATTGAGGGCTCCGACAGGATGATGTTCTTTATCTATCACTATCAGACCGTTGATATTTTTGGAATCCATCACTTGCAGCGCCTGCGCCGCTAAAACGTTTTCAGTAATTGTGACACAGTTTCGCGTCATCACATCGGCAATCGGCGTGGTGCGTAGGTTGACTTGGGCATCGATAACGCGGCGCAGGTCGCCGTCGGTAAAGATACCCACGAGTTTGTTTTGCTCATCGATAACCGCGGTCATGCCAAGGCCTTTCTTGGAGATCTCATACAGGGCATCGGTGATGCAGATATCGTGTTTAACCAGTGGTAAATCATCGCCGCTGTGCATCACGTTGCTGACTTTAAGCAGCAGCTTACGACCTAAGGCGCCGCCCGGATGGGACATGGCGAAATCTTCCCGGGTAAAGCCTTTGGCTTGCAGCAGCGCGATGGCGATGGCATCGCCCATGACTAAGGTTGCAGTGGTGCTTGAGGTTGGCGCAAGCCCAAGCGGGCAGGCTTCCTCTGGTACTTCAATACATAAATGAATTTTAGATAGACGCGCCATAGTGGATTCTGGCTTGCCTGTCATGGCAATCACAGGGATGGCTTTACGTTGGATAACTGGCATCAGCGCGAGGATTTCGCTCGATTCGCCCGAGTTTGAAATCGCAAGAATCACATCATTGTCCGAGAGCACGCCTAGGTCACCATGGCTGGCTTCGCCTGGATGGACAAAAAACGCTGGGGTGCCTGTGCTGGCGAGGGTGGCCGAGATTTTATTGCCAATGTGGCCTGATTTCCCCATCCCCATCACTATCACTTTGCCGGTGCAGTTGAGAATTAACTCGCAGGCTTGGGCAAATTCAACGGAATCGACATATTGATAAAGATTATCGAGGGCCGATTTTTCAATATCGATGACTTTACAGCCCCACTGGCGCAATTGTGATTGGTCTACCATGTCTATCTCTCTTCTTGCATTGTCTTTGTCGCCCCGTTCTGGGATTGGAATAGCACAATTTGGTACGCGATAAAGATGATAAAATTAACGGCTTCTTACTCGGAGTAGCGTCTTATTGTTCTGCCCTTGCCTATAGGGTTTGCGGCAATAGGGCAGGATAACCTGTTTAGCGATTGAATGCCTTGAGCAAAATCATCGTCTTGGTTGTTTTGTGCTGCCACTTTTATTGCTATGGCCGCCATGATAACCAGTTTGACATTCAATATGGCTTTTGAGTTAAGTTGTCTTGCCTAGTTCAGTGTTATTTCGCTTATCTTATTAGCCTTAACTAAACAATCCTGCTGATTAATCAACAAGGATGAAAACATTAAGTAACACTTTAGCTTCACAGAGCGAAAACTTAGGGCGCATTCTCGCTGGAAATGAGGCAAATTGAAAGTATCGCAGGACGATAGTGTCGATTCTGTTGTAGGTTAAAGCGCAATTACGTACAATTTGCGGCTCTTCGATTGGTCTGGGCAGGAAGCGTAGGCCACCTCTTTTCAAATATCGGAATCAAGCATGACTCAAGAACAAACGCCGTTGGTTGAGATCCGTCATTTGGGCTTCAGCCGTGGCCAGCGTGTCATATATGAAGATATTAGCTTGTCTATCCCTCGGGGCAAAGTGACCGCCATTATGGGCCCCAGCGGTATAGGTAAAACCACTTTGCTCAAGCTTATCGGTGGCCAATTAACGCCCGATAGCGGCCAAGTGTTGTTCGATGGTCAGGATGTGCATGCCGCGAGTCGTAGCCAATTATTCGAACTGCGTAAGCGCATGAGCATGTTGTTTCAAAGTGGCGCCTTATTCACCGATATCAACGTCTTCGATAACGTCGCCTTTGCGCTGCGTGAGCATTCGGGTTTGCCTGAAGAGATTATTCGCTCAATTGTATTGATGAAACTCGAAGCCGTTGGCCTGCGCGGCGCCGCGCAGATGATGCCAAGTGAGTTATCCGGTGGGATGCAGCGCCGTGCCGCCCTTGCTCGGGCGATCGCCCTTGAGCCTGAAATGGTGATGTACGATGAGCCCTTTGCCGGACAAGACCCGATTTCCATGGGCGTGCTGGTGAAGCTTATCCGCGAACTCTCCGATGCGCTGAATCTGACCTCGATCGTGGTGTCCCACGATGTGGATGAAGTGCTCGGAATTGCAGATTATGTGTATGTGGTGGCTGATAAAAGAGTGATCGCCCATGGCACGCCTGAGGAGTTAAAGCATGCTGATAATCCGCAGCTCAAACAGTTTATTCAAGGCGCGCCCGACGGCCCAGTGCCTTTCCACTATCCGGCGAAGGATTATCAGCAAGAATTAATGGCTAAAGGAGCTGGCAAGTGAAGTTATTCGACAGTATTGCCGACCTCGGCCGCAGCGCTATCGAGTTAGTGCTCGGTTTTGGCCGTGCTGGCCTGATGCTCTGGGGCGCGATTTTTCGCTGGCCTCGGGTGCGTAAAGGTTTTCCATTATTAGTGCGCCAAATCTATGTGGTCGGCGTACAATCTATGGTCATTATTGTGGTCTCTGGCCTGTTTATCGGCATGGTGTTGGCGCTGCAGGGCTACAACATCTTAGTCGGTTTCGGTACTGAAGAGAGCTTAGGCCCCATGGTGGCACTGAGCTTACTGCGTGAACTCGGTCCTGTAGTCACAGCGCTATTATTTGCGGGCCGCGCAGGTTCGGCACTGACCGCCGAAATCGGTCTGATGAAGAGTACCGAGCAGTTATCCAGCTTAGAGATGATGGCGATTGACCCGCTCAGGCAAATCATTGCGCCACGTTTTTGGGCGGGGGTGATCAGCATGCCACTGTTGGCGCTGATGTTTACTGCGGTAGGCATTTATGGCGGCCATTTAGTGGGCGTGGAATGGAAAGGTATCGATGGCGGGGCTTTCTGGTCGATTCTGCAAGCCTCGGTCGAATGGCGCCAAGACATAGTGAATTGCCTGATTAAGAGCGGCGTCTTTGCTGTGGTGGTGACTTGGATAGCCTTATATCGCGGCTATCAAGTGGTGCCTAATCCTGAAGGGATCAGCCGTGCAACCACCTCTACCGTGGTGCAATCGAGCCTAGCCGTACTGGCATTGGACTTTTTACTAACAGCCCTGATGTTTGGCCGCTAACGGATTGCAGCGCCAAGGATACAGATAGACGGATTAACAGAGTGGTAACTGAGCATGTTGACACGAAAAATTGAATTATTAGTGGGTATGTTTCTCTTAACGGGCTTAGCGGCCTTTTTGGTGTTGGTGTTTAAAGTCGCCAATATCGAAGTGCAGACCAGCGACAGCAGCTATACCCTCACCGCCAACTTCACCAATATCGGTGGCTTGAAGGTACGCTCTCCGGTCAAGGTCGGCGGGGTCGTGGTTGGCCGCGTGAGTAAGATTGATTTAGACCCAGTCAAACTAGTGGCTGTGGTGACGATTGTGATGGACAAGCGTTTTGATAAGTTCCCTGAAACCAGTAGCTTAGCTATTTTAACTTCAGGTTTACTCGGTGAGCAGTTCCTCGGATTAACACCGGGCTTTGTCGATGATGACGTGAGTATGCTGAAAGATGGCGACAAGATTGACGATACTCGCTCCGCATTAGTGTTAGAAGATCTGATTGGTCAGTTCTTATATAGTATGGGTTCAAAGGATAAATAGGGGTTACCGCTATGTTGAAACGCTTATCGCGCTTTTTACTGCCGTTAGTATGGATATTTACTGCAACGACCGCACTGGCGGATGATGCCACGATTAACACTATGGATCCGTACGCCATGGTCAAATCCGTTGCCAACAAAACCTTCGACCGCTTTCATCAAGATAAAGCCTTGATCGATGCCGATGCGGATCACCTCAAGGTGATCGTGCGTGAAGAGTTGATGCCTTACATCGACTATAAATACGCTTCATACAAAGTGTTAGGCCAGTATTTAAAAGAGTCGACCGAAGATCAGCGCAATCGCTTCGTCGATGCCTTCGAAGGTTACCTGGTCTCAACCTATGCCCAAGCTTTTACCGAATACACTAACCAAAAAGTGGAGTTTTCTCCCGGTAGTGATTTCAGCAATGAGAAGATTGTCGACGTAAACGTACAGATTATCGAAGCGGGTCGTCCGCCGATTAAGCTGTTGTTTAAAGTTCGTCGCCTCAAGGATGACTCATGGAAGGCGTTTGACTTAGTTGCCGAAGGCGTGAGTTTGCTGTCCTCTAAGCAATCTGAAATCTCGAATCTTATCCGCCAACAGGGGATTGATGCCGTGATCAAGATGCTGGAAGAGCGCACCAAAGACAAAGTGACTAAACAGCCTAAAGCAGGGAAGTAAGCGCCGTGGTTGAATTTGTGCAACAGGGTAAAATTTGCCACCTAAAAGGGCGTTTATCACAGGAACAAGTGGCCGCGTTATGGCCGCAAAGGCAAAGCCTGTTAAGCCAAGAAACCCAAATCTTGTCGCTCACTGAGCTGGAATACAGCGACAGTGCTGGCGTGGCTTTTTTGCTGGCGTTAGTACGCGAGCATGGCACGCCACTACAGCTATGCTCAGCGTCGGATCAGCTAAAAAAATTAATCGATTTATATGATTTACAGTCCTTCTTCACCGAAGAAGCGAATTGAAAAGGTACCGAATTTCATGGAATGCAGCTTAATAGAACAGATTTTACGTGACGCGTTAGCACTCGATGAAGTGCACGCCAGCTCCGATGGCAGCCACTACAAAGTGATCGCGGTCGGTGAATGTTTTGACGGCATGAGCCGTGTAAAACAACAACAAGCCATTTATGCACCCCTGATGAGCTATATCGCCAGCGGTGAGTTACATGCATTAACGATTAAAACTTTCACGCCGACCCAATGGAAACGCGAGAAAATTTTCAACAGCTAGTAGTGAGGAAAAGTGGATAAATTAGCGATTCAAGCAAGCCCTCCGCTTGCTGGTGATGTGATTATTTCCGGCGCTAAAAACGCTGCGCTGCCGATTCTGATGGCAGGCGTGTTAGCCGAGACTGATTTTATTGTGTCGAATGTCCCCAATTTGCGCGATGTGAGCACCAGCTGTAAATTGCTGCGCTGCCTAGGCGCCGATGTGGATGAATTAGGCAATGGTCAAATCCGTATTTCGACCAAGAACCTCAACGAGTTTTGCGCACCTTACGATCTCGTTAAGACCATGCGTGCCTCGATTCTGATCCTTGGCCCGTTATTAGCCCGTTATGGCACCGCAGATGTGTCATTACCCGGTGGCTGCGCCATTGGCGCCCGTCCAGTAAACCTTCACTTACATGGCCTCGAAATGATGGGCGCCAAGATTGAAGTGAAAGAAGGTTATATCAAGGCCCGTGTCGATGGTCGCTTAAAGGGCGCCCATATTTTTATGGACATGGTGAGCGTGGGCGCGACTGAAAACCTGTTGATGGCCGCGGCACTTGCCGATGGCGAAACCGTGATTGAAAACGCGGCCCGTGAACCAGAAGTGATCGACTTGGCTAACTGTTTGATTGCCATGGGCGCGAAGATCACAGGTGTGGGCAGTGCCACACTGCGTATTCAAGGCGTTGAGCGTCTACAGGGCTGTGAGTATCGCGTGATGCCAGACCGTATCGAAACCGGTTCCTTCCTTGTTGCTGCTGCTGTGACCCGTGGTAGTATCCGTTGCTTAAAGGCCGATCCTGCTTCGTTAGAGTCTGTTATCGCGAAACTTGAAGATGCGGGCGCCAAGATCACCACAGGTGAAGATTGGATTGAGCTCGACATGGAAGGTAAACGTCCAAAAGCGGTAAATATCAAGACGGCGCCATACCCAGGTTTTCCAACCGATATGCAGGCGCAGTTCTGCGTGCTCAACGTATTAGCCCTGGGCACGGCGACCATTACCGAAACCATCTTCGAAAACCGCTTTATGCACGTGCCAGAACTTATCCGTATGGGCGCGAACATGGAGCTTGAAGGCAATACCTGCATCATCCAAGGCATTGAGTCTTTGAGTGGTGCGCAGGTGATGGCGACCGATTTACGCGCTTCAGCAAGTTTAGTGATCGCAGGCTTAGTTGCCGATGGCAAAACCATCGTCGATCGCATCTATCACTTAGACCGCGGTTATGAGCATATCGAGCAGAAGTTCCAAGGATTAGGCGCGCATGTAGAGCGTGTGCAATAACATTTGCTTAGGATTCGCTCCCAATAAAAAACCAGCCAAGTGCTGGTTTTTTATTATATTCATTCAGCTGAAAAGACTGGGGAATAAGAGTCGGTTAGAGCGTTTTCTCAACTAATTTAGGGATACATTCCAAAATTGCATCGAAGGGTTCAATGCTTTGGTATCCCCGACACATCACAACAGCGCCTTCAATGCAGGCAATAATGCTAAGTGCCATGGCATTGGCTGAGGTCTTTGTGTGACCTAATGACTCAAAGTGTTGAGCTAATAATGATTGCCAATCACTGAATACTCGTGCCACTGCCGCTTTTATTTCTGAAGCTTCATCCTCTTCTGGCAGTTCTATCGCTGCTGCAACAATCGGACAGCCATGACGATATTGTGAACCAACAAGACGTTGGCGCCACAGCGATAAAAACAAATTAATGCCGTTGTTTCGATCTTTTTCAAGACAAGCACTGAGTTGCGTAGATGCTTGAGCGCCTGCCCAAATAATGGCTTCAGTAATTATCTGCTGTTTTCCACCGGGGAAGTTGTGATACGCGGAACCTAACGGAGTACCTGAAAACTTGACCACTTCACGAATGCTTATGGCCCGTAAACCGCTTGAAGCAAGCATGATTGCGGCGGCTTCAATGACCCGCTGACGACCCTCATTAGAGATTGTGCCCATGAAAATCCCACTTGTTATAACAGTTGTTATAGGCTAGCATCAAAAACACATTAAGACACTCGTTATAATTAGTGAGCGCTATGATCTCAACATCGTTTTACACGGAAGATCATTATTTACTCCGTGGCCAGCTGTTTTGCACAGAAAAGGCCATTCAAGGTCGAGTCATTGTTGCGGGGGCTACTGGTGTGCCGCAGGCGTTTTATCGCCGCTTTGCTCAATTTGCAAGTGAACAAGGATTTGAAACATTAACCTTTGATTACCGTGGAATAGGGCAATCCAAACCTGAAACGCTAGAGGGTTTTGAAATGAACCTTCTCGACTGGGGTAAACAAGATCTCGCTGCCGCAGTCCAGTTTATGAGTAAAGATGACGCCCCACTTTTTATTGTTGGCCATTCCTATGGTGGTCATGCATTTGGTTTACTGCCAAATCATCAAAAAGTCACAGGTGCTTATATATTTGGTACAGGCGCGGGGTGGCATGGTTATATGCCCTTGTTTGAACAAGCTAAAGTACTAACGATGTGGAATATCGTTCTGCCGATCCTGACATGGTGGAAGGGATACTGCGCTTGGAACCTATTGGGAATGGGCGAAGATCTGCCAAAAAACGTGTTTAAACAATGGCGGCACTGGTGTCGTTTTCGTCATTACTTTTTTGACGATCCCACCATGGATGGAATTGAAAAACTCTTCCAATCGGTACAGACCCCTATGGTTGCAGCCAATGCGCTTGATGATCTTTGGGCTATGCCTGAATCGCGAGATGCATTTATTCAGCACTACAGTAATGCGCCATTAACCCGTCTTGATCTCTCACCAAAGATCTTAGGCGGCAAGATTGGGCATATGGGGTACTTCCGTAAAAACGCGGCTCCTTTATGGCAAGCCAGTTTAGATTGGTTCACGGCGATTAATAAGGAAAATAAAGCAATATGAGCACATCGAGACCGTGGTTAATTCCCCTCAAATGGATACTGATAGCTACGTTTTTGAGTAGTGTTCTGCATTACGTCGACAACATACTATTTTTTGCCCATTACCCTGAACCAAACTGGTTAAATCCTAAACTTGTTGATCTCTTTTGGTTTGTTATGACACCTCTGGCGCCGTTAGGATTTTACGTGATTAAAAAAGGGCATCATCATACAGGCGCCGCAATTCTTATCGTTTACGGGGTATGCAACATACTTACGCTTGGGCATTACAACTATGCTCCGATAAATAGCATTGCGATGAAAATCCATTTGTTTATCGCTTTAGAAGCAATAATGGGATGCATATTAATTGGTTACATCTTGCTGCTTTATAAAAATTCGCTTCGTATTGTTGCTCGTTAATTCACTCTGCATTATTTATTACAAGGATAAAAATTGAGTATCTCTCATCTCAGCGGATTGGAACATTTAAGCGCTATCATCAACGGCGACATACCACCTCCAACGATTTTTGACACTATGGGCATGTTTAATCTTCAAGTGAGCCCCGGCGCGGTTGTATTGGGTTGCTGTGCAACGGAACAACATTGTAATCCGATGGGAGGTGTACACGGAGGGTTTGCTGCAACGATATTGGATTCTGTCACCGGATGCGCTGTACATAGCCTGCTAGAAGCCGGTGTTAGTTACGGGACTGTGGATTTAGCCGTTAAAATGATGAGACCTGTCCCCATGAATGAGCAGCTTATTGCTGAAGCGAAAGTGACACATATTTCTCGCTCGCTGGGCATTGCTGAAGGTACGATCCGTAACAGCGAAGGTAAGCTACTTGCGAGCGGTTCTGCCACTTGTTTTATCAAGAGACCAAACCTCTAAAAGCGATAACAAGAGTCACTGTTTGAGCAAAGTCAGTGAAAAATCGCAGTGCGAGATAAATAGCTCTGCCATTTGAGTGATAAGGTAATAGGTGATTTGGGGATGACTCAGAATGAGGTTTTACATGCCTCATTCTGTGATTAACAAAGTCAGTTACTGAGCTTAATTATCGACGACGACTTTTTCATCGATAATAACGGGTAGTTCCTGCTGTTTACCTTGGCGAATAACCGTCATCATGATTTTCTTGCCGGGTGTGGTCTCGGCAATTCTATCCATCAGCATTTCGACCCCAGGCACATCTTCGTCGCCGTATTTGATGATTACATCCCTTGGTTGTAGCTGCGCTCGTGCCGCTGGACCATTAGGATCGACACCAGTAACTAATACACCACGTAAATCGGGCAGGTTGAGGATTTGTGCCACAACTGGGTTAATCGGTTCGCCAGAGATCCCTAAGGCACCACGGATCACTCGACCATTTTTAATCAGTTTACCCATAATGCTGTGGGCCAGTTTAATTGGGATCGCGAAGTTAATGCCGTGGCCGCCACCTTCGCCGCCCACTTGGAAGGCGGCGGTGTTGATACCAATCAGGCTACCATTAGTGTCGATTAAGGCGCCGCCTGAGTTACCGGCGTTAATCGCGGCATCTGTCTGTAAAAAGTCTAAATAACCCGAACTCAAGCCGTTACGACCCGTGGCGCTGATAATGCCTTGGGTAATAGTTTGGCCGAGGTTATAAGGGTTACCAATGGCTAATACCACATCACCAACCTGCGGTGGGCTGTCTAGATTGACAGGCACAGTAGGAAGATTATCGCCTTCGATCTTAAGCACTGAAAGATCGGTTTCGGGATCAAAACCTACGACTTCCGAGGTGAATTTGCGGCCATCTTGTAGGGCGACTACAATTTCATCGGCTTTTTTAATGACATGATAATTCGTGAGAATATAGCCTTCTTTACTCATGATCACCCCTGAGCCTAGGCCTTGGAGGGAGCCAGAGTTTAGCGGACGGCTCTGATCGATACTTAAGCTATAAATATTGACTACGGCAGGGGCGGCGCGGCGTACGGCCTTAGCAAAGGAGAGTTCGACCGTGTTGTTCCCCCGGTTTTGCAGTAACGAGCTGCCGAGATTCTTATTGTCGAAGTAGTGTGTAACTAACAAAAACATGGCCGCCATGATAAGGCCGAAGAGCACGGCTTTACCGAGATATAACAGGGTTTCTTTTATTGTCATGGCAGGCTAAGTATTAAAAAAGGTGAGTTAGATTAACATGTTTAACAAGTCAAAGCATAGGGAACCCGCGTTCCCTATGCTGATCCGCATCTGATAATGGGATAAAGATCAGGGCGGCGTACCGATTAACGCAGCACTAAGTACAACAAGCTCTTACCACGGAGGATCTTCAGGGCGACAGCGCCTTCTTGATCTTTGAGCTGCTCCTTGAGTGATTTCAGATCTTTCACCGCCGAACGGTTAATGCCGACAATCACATCGCCTTTTTGTAAGCCGCTCATTGCCGCTGGCGAGCCTTGGGCCACCTCAGTAATTTCCACCCCTTTCGAAGCGTTTTCTAGCGAGGCGCCTTGTAGCATGGGGTGCACAGCACCTGCAGCTTTTTCAGTGGTTTGGCTTGCTTCACCTAAGGTGACATTCACGGTTTTCTTATCGCCATCGCGGATAAGTCCTAGTTCAACCTTGGCACCCGCGCCCATAGTCGCGACTTTGGCTCGCAGCTCTTGGAAGGATTTAATCGCACGGCCATCGACGCTGACGATAATATCACCCGCCTTGATGCCGGCTTTTTCAGCGGCGCTGCCCGCGGTGACTTCATTCACAAAACCACCGTGCTGGGTATCTAGACCAAAACCTTGGGCGAGTTGGCTATCTAAGTCGCGGCCAGAGATCCCGAGCACGCCACGGCGAACTTCACCGTGCTCGGCAATTTGTGCCACGAGGTTTTTCACCATATTGGCAGGGATCGCAAAACCGATACCCACGTTACCACCGCCTGGCGCTACGATGGCGGTGTTAATACCGATCAGCTCACCTTTCAGGTTAACCAGCGCGCCGCCCGAGTTACCGCTGTTAATCGCCGCGTCGGTTTGGATAAAGTTTTCAAGCATTTCAATGCCTAAACCGCTGCGACCTAGGGCGCTGACAATCCCTGAGGTGACGGTTTGGCCTAAACCAAAGGGGTTACCGATAGCGACGGCAAAGTCACCCACACGTAGTTCATCAGAATCTGAGGTTTTGATTGCGACTAGATTTTTCGCTTCAATTTGCAGCAAGGCAATGTCGGACTCTGAGTCGGTACCAATCAGCTTGGCTTTGACTTCACTGACCATCGTGCAGACCGACTTGGATATCATCGGCACCGTCGATCACATGGTTGTTGGTGACGATATAACCTTTATCTGCGTCGATAATCACACCTGAGCCTAAGCCTCTAAAAGGACGCTCTTGTACTTGTTCCTGCGGTGCATTGGGGCCGAAGAAATAACGGAACACATCGGGTACACGTTGTTTGGAGACGTGCGTGCCAGATACCGCCACGGAAACCACGGCGGGCGTCGTGCGCTCTAACATAGGCGCAAGACTTGGAATGGATTGACCCTCAACAGATTGCGGAATAGCGGCCTGTGAGACAGCGGGCATCATTGTCAGAGTTGCGGCTAACATTGCGGCTGAAAGTACAGATAGTTTCGTTTTCATCTATTCATAACTCCAAATAAGGGATCAAGGATCTGGATGTAATGCGTCGTGAGTTGTGTCCGCACCAGATCGAATCTGTATCGGTACCGGCTATTTGCCTAGGTAACCATTCGGACACGCACCTCATTGAAAAAGTTCATCAATATTAACAAAGGTTAATATCTTAACGGTTATTTTATCAGCATTTTATGGGCTGTAACTTAAGTGAAACCTGTGGGCTTTTAAGGCCTTTTTCAAGTCTTAAAATGTTTCAATCGTCGAGTGAAATAAGTTAACAGCATAGCGCTTTCTAAATAAGTTTTTATCCTTTCGTGCCCAATTTGGCTTTTCCGTCATCGAGTGCCTAAAAATGGAATCCAGCATCCTTAGCTTGTTGGGGGATAAATATATGCCCTGTGTGAGAGGCCGTGGTAATATCGACGCAGTTTTTCCAAAGGATAAAAGAGAATTATAACGTGCCCCAGTTAAGCCCTTGGCAGCATTACCAAAAAGATCTTACTCGTGATGGTTTTTCCCATGATCCCGCGCAGGAAATGGCCGTAAAGGCGCTGCAACGCGTCTACGAGGATTTAACCGCTGCCGAAGCGCCAAGCTCACTCTTAGGCAAGTTACTGACCTCCTTTGGCCTTAAGTCTGCACCTGTCGCGCCTAAGGGATTGTATCTTTGGGGCGGTGTCGGTCGCGGCAAAACCTATTTGATGGACACTTTTTTTGATGCGCTGCCAGGTAATCAAAAATTAAGGGCGCACTTTCACCGCTTTATGCATCAACTGCATTTGGATCTGGATGCGCTCAAAGGTACGCGCGATCCTTTGTTAGTGATAGCCAAACAAATGGCGGCTAAATACCGAGTCATTTGTTTTGATGAATTTTTTGTCTCTGATATCACTGATGCCATGTTACTTGGCACCTTATTCCAAGCCCTCTTTAAAGAAGGTGTGGTATTAGTCGCTACCTCAAACATCATTCCCGATGATTTGTATAAAAACGGATTGCAACGGGCGCGATTCCTTCCCGCGATCGCCTTGATCAATCAGCATTGTGAAGTACTCAATGTGGATTCGGGCATCGACTATCGTCTACGCACACTGGAGCAGGCCGAGATTTATCACCATCCACTCGATGAAGAAGCCGATACTAACTTGCTGCGTTATTTCCGTCAGTTAGCCCCCGAGGCCGAAGTATCAACCGACGCGATTGAGATTGAAGGGCGAGCAATCAGCATACGTCAACAGGCGCAAGGCGTGTTGCTCGCGGATTTCAGGGCCTTATGCGATGGTCCCCGTAGTCAGCGGGATTATATGGAGCTGGCGCGGATTTATCATACTGTGTTGGTGAGTGGCATCGAACAAATGGGCGCGTTTTTAACGGGTGATGATATCGCCAGACGTTTCTTGGCCATGGTGGATGAGTTTTACGAGCGCAACGTTAAGTTGATCGTTTCCGCGCAGGTGCCGCTAGAAGAGATTTACACCGATGGCTTATTGAGTTTTGAATTTAGACGCTGCCGCTCTCGCTTAATCGAAATGCAATCCCACGATTACTTAAAATCAGAACATTTACCATAAGTTAGCGAGTGAGCTTTATCGGAGGTTAGCGCGTTTTTTGCGCAAACCTCCTGTGACCCATCCATCCCAGTGAAAATCAGCCTCACAGATCGATTTTTTATGATTTTTGTCAAAAAATTAGGTGATTTTTAACTCACGTTTGTCTATAATTCGCGACCTGCCCTCGTTACTCCGCCAAACTAGGTGGAAGTTGTACGCCGAGTTAAGTACTCGAAGGGGTACTGAAAGGCAATTTTGTGTTGTTTACCATTGTAGGCAACATGTGAGACAGAAATTAACTTTGGGTTTTTGTAAATGAAGACTACATATACTGCTACACCAGAAACAGTGACGCGCGAATGGTTCGTTGTTGACGCTGAAGGTAAAACTTTAGGTCGTATGGCTACTGAGATCGCTCTGCGTCTACGTGGCAAGCATAAGGCAGAATACACTCCTCACGTTGATACTGGCGATTACATCATCGTTATCAATGCTGAGAAAGTAACTGTAACTGGTAACAAAGCAGCAGCTAAGACTTACTACTCTCATTCTGGTTTCCCTGGTGGAATCAAGCAGATTAGCTTTGATAAGCTGCAAGATCATAAGCCAGAAATGATTATCGAGAAAGCAGTAAAAGGTATGTTGCCAAAAGGTCCTCTAGGACGTGCCATGTACCGTAAACTGAAAGTTTACGCTGGCGCAGAACATAACCATGCTGCACAACAACCACAAGTTCTTGATATCTAATCCGGGAGTAAGCTAATGTCTGCAACTCAGTACTACGGCACTGGCCGTCGCAAAACATCTACTGCTCGCGTATTCGCTAAAGCTGGTAGTGGTAACATCGTCGTGAACCAACGTCCTTTGGACGAATATTTTGGTCGTGAAACTGCTCGTATGGTTGTTCGTCAACCATTAGAGCTAGTTGAAATGACTGAAAAGCTAGACATCTATGTAACTGTTAAGGGCGGTGGTATCACTGGCCAAGCAGGTGCAATCCGTCACGGTATCACTCGTGCCCTGATGGAATTAGATGAAGCTCTACGTCCATCATTACGTTCTGCAGGTTTCGTTACCCGTGATGCTCGTAAAGTTGAGCGTAAGAAAGTGGGTCTACGTAAAGCACGTCGTAAGCCACAATTCTCAAAGCGTTAATACGTTTTGGAATCTCAAAAAACCCAGCTTATGCTGGGTTTTTTATTGCCTAAAATTGGCTATGCTCGCGTTAATGAAAGTGTTTTTTGCTGACTGTTCGAAGAGAGGGGAAGATGAGCTTACAGTTATTTATGCTGGCCGTGGCATTGGTGCTGATTTTAGAGGGCGTGGGGCCTTTGTTATTCCCCAATAAATGGCGCCGATATTTAAACGAGCTTTCCCATCAAAATCAGCAAGTTTTACGCCGGATTGGCGGTTCTTTAGTCACAGCTGGGCTGGTCATTTTGATTATTTTTTCATAAATGCCTTACCACTTGCGGTTTAAAATCTGTTAGAATTCTTTTTTAACCACTACCTTGCAGCAAATAATGGGCAAAAACGTCGTAGTTCTCGGCACCCAATGGGGTGACGAAGGAAAGGGTAAGATAGTCGACCTACTTACCGAACAGGCCAAATATGTCGTTCGTTATCAAGGTGGCCACAATGCGGGTCACACTCTTGTTATCGATGGTGACAAAACCGTTCTTCATCTTATTCCATCAGGGATCTTACGCGATAATGTAAAATGCATTATCGGTAATGGCGTGGTGCTTGCACCTGACGCCCTGATGAAAGAGATCAACATGCTTAAAGAGCGTGGCGTCCCTGTAGAGGAACGTCTGCTTATCTCTGAAGCGTGTCCGTTAATCCTTCCCTTCCACTGTGCCTTAGATATCGCACGCGAAAAAGCGCGCGGTAATAAAGCTATTGGTACAACGGGTCGTGGTATCGGTCCAGCTTACGAAGATAAGATCTCTCGTCGTGGTCTTCGTGTTGGCGATCTGTTTAATGCAGAATTGTTCGCCGAAAAACTGAAGGAAGTGATGGCATATCACAACTTTATGCTGACAGAGTACTACAAAGTTGACGCCGTAGATTACGAGCAAACACTGAGCGATGCGTTAGCTTTAGCTGACTACCTGAAGAGCATGTGTGTTGACGTAACTGAACTGTTGGATAACGCGCGTAAAGCGGGTGAGCCTATCCTGTTTGAAGGCGCACAGGGTACCCTTTTGGATATTGACCATGGTACTTATCCGTTTGTAACCTCTTCAAACACTACTGCCGGTGGTGTTGCGACAGGCAGCGGCTTCGGTCCACGTCATCTAGACTATGTCTTAGGTATCATGAAGGCATACACCACACGTGTGGGTGCGGGTCCTTTCCCTACTGAACTCTTATGTGAAGTCGGTGATCACTTAGGTACTAAGGGTCACGAGTTTGGTGCGACCACTGGTCGTAAGCGTCGTCCAGGTTGGTTAGATGCAGTGGCAATGCGCCGTGCAGTACAAATCAACAGCGTAAGCGGCTTCTGCTTAACTAAGTTAGACGTACTCGATGGCCTGAAAGAAGTGAAAATCTGTGTGGGTTACCAACATCCAGATGGCACTATCTCTAAGGTTACGCCATTAGCGGCTGAAGGTTATGAGCAGGTCACGCCTGTTTATGAAACTATGCCAGGCTGGAGCGAGTCAACTTTCGGTGCTACCTCTTTAGAGCAGTTACCGCAAGCAGCTATCAATTACATCAAGCGTATTGAAGAGCTGTTAGAAACGCCGATCGACATCATTTCTACCGGTCCAGACCGTAATGAGACGATGATTTTAGTTAGCCCGTTTAACTAAAATCGTAGAGGCCGTGTTTCACGGCCTTTTCTTCTTTTGTTGTTCCTTCCTGTTTGTTTTCTGTGGTTAGAAATTCGGCTTGAGCTCAAGAAATAGGTTATACTGCCGATGCAAGTATTCACCCTATTGTCATTGAGAGTCGTTATGCTACGTACTGCATTAGTTGCGCTGCTGCCCTTAGTATCTTCAATGTGCTTTGCTGAAACACAGGCGGTGGATATTTATTCTCAAGATCAATTACTTGAAATGATCCGCGGCGATAAATATCTGGCAAGAGTTAAGCAAGATGACTGTCAATTAGTGCAAGACATCGAAGCGCGCGCAGAAGTCTTAAAGCAGCCCCTGTATCAGTTTCTGTGGGGGAAATGCTCAACCATGGTACCTGCGTAAAAGCCAATGCAGTCAAAGGGATGGGATTATTGCAAGAGGCGGCCGAGCAGGGCAGTCCCGAGGCCATGGTGAAACTTGCCGAATATTATCAAAATGGTAAGTTTGTTATTCGTAATAAAGACCGTGCGGTCAATTATTTATTGCCAGCGGCGGCGAGCGGCAGTTTAGCCGCGCGAATGATGCTGGTTCGTTTATACGGTGAAGGTTATGGTAGTCCAAGGGACTATGAAATGGCCTATAACTGGTTATACAACAATGTATTTACCGATGAGGCGACCAAGAAAAAGCCTTGTCATTACTGCAGGTGTTAGCCGCTAAAATGCCCGCCAGTGCAGTGGCGCGGGCCCAGCAAGGGCACTTGCGAACCCGTTGAGATGTCTCTACTGATTGAGACAGAAATATTGGATATTGAATGATCAAAGACCCTCATTTCGAGCGTGAACAGGATAAGTACGAAAACCCTATCCCAAGTCGTGAGTATATTATCGAGTACTTACGTTCTCAAAAATCACCTATTACCCGTGACAGCATCGCTGTTGCACTGCGGATCCACGATGAAGAACAGTTAGAAGCCCTGCGTCGCCGTTTACGGGCGATGGAGCGCGATGGTGAACTGGTATTTACCCGCGGTCAAAGCTACGGCTTACCTGAAAAAATGGATCTGATTTCCGGCACTGTCCTTGGGCACAGAGAAGGCTACGGCTTCTTTAAACCTGATGAAGGTGGCGACGATTTATTTATCTCAAATCGCGACATGCTGATGTATTTCCATGGCGATAAAGTGCTGGCACAAAAAGCCGGTATGGATCGTAAAGGCCGCCGCGAGGCCCGTATCGTTCGCCTGATCCAACCGCGCAGTGTCGCCATTGTCGGACGATTCCACGTCGACAGTGGCATGGCATTTGTGATTGCCGATGATAAGCGCATTACCCAAGAAATCTTAATTGCCACCGAAGATCGTAATGGCGCCCGTCAAGGCGATGTGGTCGTGGTTGAATTAACCCGTCGTCCAGGCCGATTCGTTAAAGCTGCCGGTAAAGTCACTGAGGTGCTCGGCAAGCAAATGGCGCCGGGAATGGAAATCGAGATTGCGCTGCGTAATTACGATTTACCCCACACTTGGTCGGCGGTGATTGAGAAAAAACTGCGCCGGATCCCCGATGAAGTGACCGAAGCCGATAAAGTTGGCCGCGTCGATCTGCGAGATCTGCCCTTAGTGACCATCGATGGTGAAGATGCCCGCGACTTTGACGATGCGGTATATGCCGAAGTTAAGCCTAGTGGCGGATGGCGTCTGTGGGTGGCGATTGCGGATGTGAGCTATTACGTGCGTACCGATTCGGCCTTAGATACCGAAGCCCGTGCCCGTGGTAACTCGGTGTATTTCCCATCGCAAGTTATCCCAATGCTGCCGGAGAAAATCTCTAACGGCCTGTGCTCGCTTAATCCCCATGTCGACCGCCTGTGTATGGTCGCGGAGATGACGATTTCGGCCCGCGGTAAGCTATCGGGTTATAAGTTTTACCCCGCGGTGATGCATTCACATGCGCGTTTCACTTACACCCAAGTGGCTGCCATGCTCGAAGGCGGACCGATTGCACCTGAGCATGAAGCGCTATTCCCACATCTGCAATGTTTGCAGTCACTCTATTTAGCGCTCGATGAACAGCGTGCCGAGCGTGGTGCGATTGCCTTTGAGACCTTAGAAACGCAGTTTATTTTTAACGACCAGCGCAAGATCGATAAGATTGTGCCAAGAGCGCGTAATCAAGCTCATAAAATCATTGAAGAATGTATGATTTTGGCCAACGTATCGGCGGCTAAGTTTGTGAAAAAGCACAAGGGTGAAATCCTCTATCGCGTGCATGAGTCGCCCTCTGAGCAGAAGCTGGCAAACTTTAAAGAGTTTCTGGCCGAACGTGGTTTAAGCATGAGCGGTGGACTCGAGCCAACGCCTGCGGATTACCAGAATGTGATGCTGCAAATCGCCGATAGGCCCGATGCCGAGCTTATTCAAGTGATGTTGCTGCGCTCAATGCGCCAAGCTATTTACACACCTGATAACGAAGGTCATTTTGGTTTAGCACTCGAAGAATATGCGCACTTCACCTCGCCAATTCGCCGTTATCCTGACTTAGTGCTTCACCGCGTGATCCGCTATTTATTGGCGAAGGAAAAAGGCGAAGCCAATGAAAAGTGGACATCCGATGGTGGCTACCATTATCAGCTCGATGAGTTAGATCTCTTAGGCGAGGAATGTTCAAACACTGAGCGCCGAGCCGATGAAGCGACGCGTGATGTGAGCGACTGGCTGAAATGTGAATTTATGCAGGACCATGTGGGTGACACCTTCGAGGCGGTTATTGCCTCTGTCACTAACTTTGGTTTATTTGTTCGCTTAAATGACTTATTTATCGATGGCTTAGTGCATATTTCTAGCCTAGGCAGCGATTATTACCAGTTCGATCCTATGCGTCAGCGATTGATTGGTGAGCATACAGGTCAAATCTATCAAGTGGGTGATCCCGTCACGGTAAAAGTGGCTGCGGTAAACTTGGATGATAGACAGATTGACTTAGTCATGCTCGGCGACAGTGGAAAAGGCGGTCGCCGTAAGTCTGCGCCAAGTCGAGAAAAACCGATGACGGCGCGTGAGCGGGTAAACCGTGAAGGCGCCAAAATGGCTAAGGCGGCTAAATCGACAGGCGCGAAGTCGAAAGCCAGTTCAGATAAAGCCGGTGCGAGTAAGTCCAAGTCTAAAGCTGGCACTAAGCCTAAGAAAAGCGTAAAAGATTCGGCGAAAAAGCCAAAGGCCGCGAAGCGGAGCACGAGAAAGAAGTAAATGAAGAAACAAGATATTATTTTTGGGATCCACGCGGTTGAAGCGCTGTTAAAACACAGCCCAGAGCGCATTATTGAACTTTGGCTGTTGCAGGGCCGTGAAGATGAGCGTTTAACGCCGCTGATCCGCCAGGCTAAAGCCTTTGGCACTAGCATCCAAGTGACCTCACGCAAAGTGTTGGACGATAAAGCCGAAAGTGCTCAGCACCAAGGCATTGTTGCCCGTGTTAAGGCAGCTAAAATCCTTGGTGAGCATGACTTAGATGAGTTGTTAGCTAAGACCGACTTACCATTCTTTTTGATTTTAGATGGTGTTACCGATCCGCATAACCTAGGTGCTTGCTTACGTAACGCCGATGCGGCGGGTGTGCAGGGCATTATTGTGCCGAAGGACAACTCAGTAGGCTTAACCGCTGTGGTGAGTAAAGTGGCCTGCGGCGCCGCCGAAACTGTGCCCTTATTCCAAGTGACTAACCTTGCGCGTACCATGCGTCATCTGCAGGAAAAGGGCGTGTGGATTGTCGGCACTGCGGGCGAAGCGGATTGCGAGCTATATCAAGCGGATCTTAAAGGGCCGCTAGCGATTGCGATGGGCGCCGAAGGTAAAGGCTTACGCCGCCTAAGTCGTGAATGTTGCGATACCTTGGTCTCGATTCCGATGGCGGGGAGCGTTTCTAGCTTAAACGTGTCGGTCGCAACGGGCATCTGCCTATTCGAAGCCGTGCGTCAACGCCGTAGCTAATTGATAGCTTTCCATAAAAAGACGGGCTAGCCCGTCTTTTTATTGTCCCGAATTTCTGAAATCTCTCTTAAGCGGTTTTCACCGCATCGAGATTAGACTCTTCTAAGTCGTGACTTTCTGCCTCAACAAAAGTCGGCTCTGGATTAACGTCAAACTCGAATGTCAGCTGTTGTTCGTTGTCAGTGTCATCATCTTCGAGGGCATCGGCACCTAAATCTTCTTCTTCATCGTCGCTGGGCGCGGGAGTCATTTGCTCCTGCACCGATTCGACATCAACCCTTGGGTCGAGCGCTGCCGCGAGCGGGGATGAGACTAAGTCACCGGTTGCCATGATGTAGTCTTGAGTCACATTGGTTTCGGCTTTTTGTTGTGAATGAACATAACGCAGGCGTAAAAATAGGACTAAGGTACAGGCCGACATAAAACCATAGAGCATGCTATTGCCAAGCCATTGCATTAGGGTGGATGCGATAAGCGGACCTATACTGGCGCCAAGACCGAAGGTCAGTAATATAGTAGCCGACAGACCGACCCTTTCACTCTGCTCGACACGGGAGTTGGCCAGTGCCGTCGCCAAGGGGTAGAAGGTAAAGCCAAGAATACCGAACAGAAACGTCATCACCAGTGAGAGTGTGGGATGGTAAGGCGTGAGGGCGATGCCTAAGGCTAAGATCCCAAGCAGTACGCAGTTTATGCGGATAAGCCGGCTGCGGGACATGATGTCGGATAGCTTTCCCATCGGCCATTGCGCTAGCAGACCCGCGAGAATGGTGGCCGTCATATAGGTGGCGACTTTCTCGGGCGGTAAACCTAAGTTACTCGCATAGGCGGGCGCCAAGCCGTAAAAGGAGCCGACAATCATGCTGCCTATCGCAATAGTCGTCAGCGCTTGCGGGGCTTTTCGCCAATAGTGGGCGATTTTTAAGGGCGCGGGCACCAGTGGTGCAGGGTGAATACGGCGGGTCAAGGAAATGGGGACAATACACAGGGCAAAACAGATGGCGATCAGTAACAGCGGCTCTAGACCAAGTTCAGGATAGAGACTAATGGCACCTTGCCCCAATATCAAACCGAAGTACGAGACTATCATGTAGCTGGCAAACACTGTGCCGCGTTGGTTGCTTTCGGCCTGCTCATTGAGCCAGCTTTCGAGCACCATGTATTGGCACATCATGCCCATACCGACGATAAGTCTTAAAAGGATCCAAACCGCTAACTCATCCACTAAGGCGTGGCCGAGTGCGGAGGCGGCCACTATCCCAGCGCTGGCGACAAAGGCGCGAATATGCCCGACTTGGGCAATCAAACGGTGACCTATCTTAGAGCCTGCCACCAGACCGACGTAATAGGCCGACATCATGCCGCCTATCCATAGCTGTGGAACGTGCATCACCGATAGGCGCAGGCCTAAATAGGTGGTGAGTAAACCGCCTGCCAACACAGTTAATAGAGTCGTGCTATATAAAGAGGCGAAAGTGCGTAGCGGATTTGCCATTAACTACTCCTTGTATGGTTGCAGGGAGAGTATATCAGGAGTTGGTGTTTATTCCGTGTTGCAATATGTTGGGATTTAATGACTGAGTTATCATTTTTGTGTGTGGGTCACTCAATTCGACTGAAATGGGATTTGGCTGAGAGGATGAACCTGGTTTCAGCCAAACCACTGAGTACCTCTATTATCTAAAGGTGTAGAGCAGGTTAAAGGTGGTGACAGTGTCAGTCTGCTTACTGCCTTCGGGAACCACTTCGGTGTACTTGACGTTCATGCCGATTTTAAATGCCCAATCTTGGAACACTAAGTTCTTGTAGTTCATGTCGAGGGTGAGAGTATTGTTATTCTCGCCCACCTCGGCGGTGAGATCGGCATTGATGCTGGTGTATTCCTGCAATTTTTGCGAAAACTTTGCCGCAGTACGTAAAATCACATCCTTTTCGGCGGCGGGATCGGGCTCTGCTACCGATTCTGCAGGCAGGTTGTATCGATAACCCGGACCGACTTCGAGGCTGAGTTTGGTCTTATAGGTACTGATGGCATTAAAACCATAACCCGAAGAAAGGGTTGAGATTTGGGTATAACTACCAAACTGATCCCAAGTAAAGTCACCACGGCCAAAGATATAGCCCTTAGTGAGTTTATAGTTGCTCTGCAATTGGAGTTCGTACTTCTCTGAGGTGGTTTGGTTCTTCTCTGAAGCAAAATACGCTTTTAGCGTGGCTTCTTGTTTCGTTTGCTTGGCATCGTAAATCAGCTGGGTGCGACCATTAAAACTGCTCGATTCGGTATTGCCCGTGTTCAATTGTAAGCCGGCTTCGACTTCTGCAGTAAAATCGCTTGGCGGTTCCTGATAATCGGGAGGTACAAGCGCAAGTGCCGGAAAAGATAGGCAAAAAAAACTCAAAGGGGCGATAACTTTTAGCATTACTCGTAACATTAGTCTGGGTTCTTGAGTGGCTGATGTTTGATATCCGAATAGGGGTGAGGCGTCATCATACCCGTATTGCGGGTTGAGGCAAAGTTATTGCTTGAGTTTCGCGTCTGCTTTCTGTACTATCTCGCGCTCGAATCAGTCACTATTTTCGTTCCTTGCCTCCATTTGGTCTGACTGAGCCAACAACGAGGCTAGATAACCGTAAGGAGCAAAAAATGCGTCATTATGAAATCGTATTTATGGTTCACCCTGATCAGAGTGAACAAGTGCCAGGTATGATCGAACGTTACACGGGTGCAATCACCCAAGCTAACGGCAAAATCCACCGTTTAGAAGACTGGGGCCGTCGTCAACTGGCTTACCCAATCCAAGAATTGCATAAAGCTCACTATGTTCTGATGAACGTAGAAGCACCAGCAGAGACGGTTGAAGAGCTAGAAACAGCTTTCCGTTTCAACGACGCTGTTCTTCGTAGCATGGTTATGCGTACCAAAGGTGCCATCACCGAAGCTTCTCCAATGGCTAAAGCGAAAGACGAGCGTGAATCACGTCGTGGCCCAGCTGGCGACCGCTCATATGATGAAGCTAACGCTGAAGAAATCGCTGAGTAAGTTTATTTGTGGCCACCAATCATTTGGTGTTGTCTGGAACCATAACCCGGTCCAGAAGCTTTAAAAGCCCGGCAGGCATCGCACACAGTGTGATCATGTTGGAACACAAATCGCAGCGTTATGAAGCAGAGATGCTCCGCAACGTCTACGTACAAATACAAGTGATATTGAGTGGCCCACGCTTTGAAAGCGTGGCAGACAATCTGAAAGCAGGTGTGGAAGTACAAGTTCAAGGTTTTATGACGCTTCAACAGGGGCGAAATGGCCAAAATCGCTTAGTCATCCATGCCGAAAATGTCGAATTGAAAACTTAGGAGACTGTCAACATGGCACGTTATTTCCGTCGTCGCAAGTTCTGCCGTTTCACTGCAGAAGGCGTTGCAGAAATCGATTACAAAGATATCGCTACTCTAAAGAACTACATCACTGAAAGTGGTAAAATTGTTCCTAGCCGTATCACTGGTACAAACGCTAAATACCAACGTCAACTGGCTCGCGCTATCAAGCGTGCTCGTTATCTTTCTCTACTGCCTTACACTGATCTACATCAGTAATAGCAGATCAATTTAGAGGAATTAATAATGAACGTTATTCTACTTGATAAAATCGCTAACCTGGGTAACCTGGGTGACCAAGTTGCAGTTAAAGCTGGTTATGCTCGTAACTTCCTTTTACCTCAAGGTAAAGCAGTTGTTGCTAACGAAAGCAACGTTAAAGTATTCGAAGCTCGTCGTGCTGAACTAGAAGCTAAGCTAGCTGCTGAACTAACTGCTGCTAATGAGCGCGCTGAGAAAATCGCTGCTCTTGAAGCTGTTGTTATCGCTTCTAAAGCGGGTGACGAAGGCAAGCTGTTCGGTTCAATTGGCACTCGTGACATCGCTGATGCAGTGACTGCTGCTGGCGTTGAACTAGCTAAAGCTGAAGTTCGTCTGCCACTAGGTGCTCTGCGTACTACTGGCGAATACGAAATCGATGTTCAGTTACACGCTGAAGTTAAGGCTGTTGTTAAAGTATCTGTTGTTGCAGAAGCTTAATTACCAACTGCTTTAAACTAAGAAAACACCGCTTCGGCGGTGTTTTTTTATGGGCGCGATTTAGTTCGTATTGCTGTGCGAGAGGATGTTTTTCAAGTATCAACGCTAAACAGGCTTAGCCATTTCATCGCAGCTAGGACTGACGCTAAGGCACACTAGACTATTGCTAAAGACTGTTGTTAAAAGGCGCAAGCACTCGTGGCAGTACGCCCTGTAGCTTTGAAATTGCAACTCCATAATTAGTGATAGGCACATTGCGACGTTGGCATTCGTGGATGCGACGGAGCATTTCATTACGATTAAACATACAGGCACCGCAGTGGATGACGAGGGCATATTGCTCTAAATCATCGGGAAAATCGTGGCCGGACGTCACGATAAATTCGAGTTGTTTACCCGTATAACTATTTATCCAGCGGGGGATTTTGACCCGGCCGATATCATCTTCCTGCACATTGTGGCTGCAGGCTTCGGCAATCAGCACTTTATCACCATCTTGCAATTTATCTAACGCCTCGGCGCCTGCGGCAAGGGTGGCCAAATCCCCTTTAAAACGCGCAAATAGGGTTGAGAAAGTCGTGAGTGGAATTGATGCTGGCACTAGGGCGGCGACTTGTTTAATCGCCTGAGCATCGGAGACAACTAGTTTGGGTGTGACGACGGATAATGCCTTTTCGAGTTCCGTTTCTTTAACCACCATAGCGATCGCGCTGCGATCCAATGCTTCCCGAAGGATCTGTACCTGCGGCAAGATCAAGCGTCCTTTAGGGGCCGCCATATCGATAGGTACGACGCAGAGAATAACGTCCCCCGCTTGATAGAGATCGCCCGCAAGCATGGGGTCTTGCTTATATTCCGCGGGCGCTAAATCGATAATCAGCTGCTTAAGCATTTTGGTCGCAAGGCCTGTGGTGGCAGAGACCACGATAAAGGGCAAGGATTGCTGTTGGCAGAAGGCGATATCCTCGGCTTTAGGTGTACAGATATCGGCCTTATTGAATACCACCAGTATCGGCATTCGCATCTGCTGTATTTCGTTCACTAAGGCGATATCCGATGGATAAAGCCCTTGTTCGTCCACCACTAAGAGTGCCATATCGGAGCGGAATAATACTTTACGAGTCGCCTTCACCCGCATTGTACCTAATTCTCCGTCATCATCGTTCCCAGCTGTGTCGTAAAAGGTTACAGGCCCCAAGGGTTGCAACTCATAGGCCTTGGTCACGGCATCTGTCGTAGTGCCCTTAATATCGGACACAATGGAGATTTGTTGCCCCGCGATCATATTGAGCAGAGAGGACTTACCTGCATTGCGTCGACCGACTAAGGCAATATGGTAACGCATGCCCCGTGGTGCTGATTGGCTCTGGGAATGCTCTTGTGGATTAATGCCTTGACACATATTGGTTCCTTTTTGAATCACCACGGCTAAAGGAGGGGATTAGCCCATGGCTTTGAATTTGCTGGCAGACTTGCTTAAGTCGCTCTGCTGCAGGATGTTGTTGCTGGTTTTTTCCCGGATAGATGCTGTAATCGGCACTCACTTGTGTTGGGGTGAAAGAGGGCATAATCACATTGCAGCCTCGCTTTAGTGCCAGTTCCCGAGTGCCTTTTTCGAGGGCATCGAGGGAGCTGGTCGCAGGGATATTCGCCCCAGGATTCATCAGTCGCAAAATAGCGCTTACTCGATGACTCTTAAGGGCGCTGCCATTGGGCGATGTGGCAAATGGAGTTTGTGCATGGGCGATAAAGGGGCCGCAGGCCAACATATCGAGCTGCAGCTCAGTTAAGCATTGAATATCGCGGGCTAAGATAGCATCTGTCATCCCTGGCAAATCGATGATGATGCCAGAACCTGTTTGAAAGCCGAGTGACTTAAGGTGTGTAAGTCTTGCAATTCGCTCATCGAAATGGGCTTTCGGGCGACAACGACCAAAGAGGGCGCGGTCGAAGGTTTCCATCTTGAGTAAATAGCGATCGGCACCCGCCTCACGCCAGTTTTCCAACTCATGATGTTTGCGATCACCGAGGGATAGGGTGATTGCGAGGTTATGGCGCTGCTTAATTTCAGTAATAAGGGCGCTGATGCGCTTGCTACTGTAGCTAAAATCATCTCCCGATTGCAGCACCACAGTGCCGAGGCCGAGTGAGGCTATACTCTCCACCGCGCTGAGGATTGCTTCGTTCGAGAGTCGATAACGTTTTACCTGCCGATTCTCGCTACGCAGGCCACAGTAATGGCAGTGGTTACGGCAATGATTCGAGAATTCAACAATGCCGCGTAAATAGACCTGTTGCTGAAATTCGAGCTCAGTGGCGAGCTGAGCGCGGCTAAACAGCCATTCATCGTCCTGTCCTTGGAGCAGTTCAAGGATTTGCGCATAGCTGAGCGCCATAGGTTTGAGCAAACTGGGTTGCGTGCAGGAAGGTGTTTGCTGAATGATTGGGATATGGCTGGTATGCATCAGTGGCGCCCCTTATCCAGCGCAATCACACTTTGATACCAGAGATCGCCTACGGCGCGGCGACATTCTTCCACATAACGGCCAAGGGTTATTGCCACCGGCGAGTCTTGCTCTGCGGTGACGCCGGAATAAAACCAATCGATTAAGCTGTTTGGCGCAAGGCCTAAAGCAATAACATCAAACTCTATCCAAAGCCCTTGAGCCGAAGTGGTATGGCTATGGGCGTAGTGACCGACAAAGAGTCTATCGCCAATCAGCAATATAGGTTGCAGTGGCAGCGCTTGGGTCGAGACTAAATTAACCGTCTCAGGAAATTGCCTCTTTAGTTCGGCGCACCAGTGGCGGGAGTTTTCATAGAGTCGTTCCACTTCCCGCTGTGGCATCTCGGGACGTAGGATAGTGGCGAATTCATCCCGCCAAGAACCTGTGGGCTCAAGCTTTATCAGGGTGAGTTGCTTGAAGCTTACGCTTTGTAAGCGCTGTAAGAGTAATTGCCCCACGGCGTTATCGGCAAAGTTGCTGTAAATGGCCGCGTGTAACACTATGTCATTGGCTTGTGCTATTGCCTCGAGTAAGGCGTGCGTATTCAAACCAAAATGCAATTTTACGCCGGGCTTTGAAAGTAAAGAATGAGTCATTTATAGATAGATATCCCGTTCACCCGCATCGGTTTTTTCAAACAACTACGCACATTACGTTCCCGTGATGGACTCATTTTGGCGAGCTCTCGCTCTATCAGGGCGTTACCTGCCTCACGGGTTTTATCGCTGGCGTAGTCGTTCAGATATTCCCTAAAGGTGATCAAGGCATTGGGCTGACAGAACTTGCCAATAAACTGCTGTTTGGCTAATCCCATAAAGTGATCGCCAGTGCGCCCTTTACGGTAACAGCCTGTACAGAAAGAGGGGATGGCATCCGAGTCGGTGACTAATTCATAGATGATCTCATCCATGGCACGATGATCGCCAAGGCTAAATTGTTCGGCATCATGTTGATTTAGCTTGCTGTCTTGATAGCCACCCGGCGCAGTGCGTGAGCCTGCACTGATCTGTGAGACGCCGAGTTCTAACAACTCTTTACGTAGGGCCGCGTTCTCCCGTGTGCTCATAATCAGTCCGGTATAAGGTACGGCGAGGCGAGTGATGGCTACAATGCGCTTAAAGCACTCATCATCAACCTCATAGGGCGGCTTTTCACTAAGGGCAGAGCCATGGGCGGGTTCAATCCGCGGGAAGGAGATGGTATGTGGGCCAATGCCACAGTCTTTTTCGAGTTGCTGGACATGGGTGAGCATGGCGAGCAGCTCAAATCTATGGTCATACAGGCCAAAGAGCGCGCCGATACCGACATCGTCGATTCCTGCTTCCATCGCCCTGTGCATGGCGTAGAGGCGGTATAAGTAGTCGGTTTTTTTACCTTTTAGGTGCACTTTACTGTAAGTGTCTTGATGATAGGTTTCTTGGAAACATTGATAAGTGCCTATCGCCGCCGTTTTAAGCTGTTTAAAGTCTTCCACACTCATTGGCGCGCAGTTGACATTGATACGGCGAATTTCACCGCCTTTGCCCTGCTTAACGCTGTACATGGTTTGAATACTTTCAACAATGGCTTGCACATTGTTGCGTGGATGCTCGCCATAAACGGCCAAGATCCGTTTGTGGCCCATTTCTTCGAGGATGGTGACCTCTTGGCGGATCTCATCCTGTTTTAAGGTCTTGCGTTTCAGCTCGTGGTTATCGGCGTTAAAGCCGCAGTAACTACAACTGTTGGCACAATGGTTGGACACATAGAGCGGCGCAAACATCACTATACGATTGCCGTAGATGGTGTTTTTAATTTCACGGGCGACGGCAAAGAGTGCTTCATCCAGGGCTTTATCTTGATTTTGTAGCAGGAGAGCGGTTTCGCGAATGCTTAAGCCTTCGCATTGGCGCGCCTTTTCGAGAATGGCTTGGATTTGGTCGCGACTCGGATGACTGGCGTCTTCAATGGCCTGCCAAATCGCCTGATCGTCAATAAAGCTGACGTTGGGATTATAGTCAGAGACGGTAATGGAATGATGCTCGTGTGTGCTCATGGTTTTCTATGCCCTTGAATATGAATGCGTAAACACGGCAGTTGTTGAGCAACTGCCGCAGGAGACCTAGCTATTTGCTAGTCAGTTGTTCGCCGTTTGTGGCAACGGGGGCAATTTCATTTTTTACCCATAGTGGGGTGTACTCGGCGGCATCATGGTAGGGCACATTGCCGTGGATCATCATGGCTTTGAAGTCATCGAAGCGGTACACCGCGAGGAATAAATGCACGGGTAAGAAAGCGGTTAACACTAGGCCAGAGACCAAATGGGCCTGACCTAAAAACCACACTATATCCCGCGGCGCAGCGTGGGGGATAAGCCACAGCACTAAACCGGAGAGGATAAGCACTGTACCGCCAATCAGTACGCAGGCACCAAATAGCTTCTGGCCAGAGTTGTATTTATTCATTGGAGGGATTGGCACTTTTTTACCCAGTAAGAATTTCTGTGGGTAACCGCCTAACACCATAAACCATTTCACGTCGCGTCCGGAGAAGCTGAACACTCGGGCGATAAATAGCACCACTCGGTCGAATGCCATGATGGTAAATGCCACGGCATCGAGGGCCATAACAATCCCCGCAATGATGTGCACATCATAGGTTAGTTGCATGCCTTCCTGGGAAAGCGGTTTAAAAAACAATAACAACCCCGTCGCGGCTAACGGCAAAAAGCTGAGCAGCAGAATATAGTGGAAAATCCTGACGTTTAGCGGATGTTTTAAAATGGGTCTCATATCATGTTCTTGATGCATTTTTCATCTCCAATCAAGAGCTTAATTTGGTGCGGTCGACAAAGTGGGTGTGTAGCAGCTCATGGGACATATGTCCTAATGGCTCGCCACCGAATTCTTTGTAGTATTTCTCTACCGCGGGGTTGGCGTGGCTAACACGTTTTTTCGCTAGGCTATCGTCTTTATATAACCCTTGGCTTCTGGCCTTAATGTACTCATTGCGGCGTTCAAGTTTGCTGCTAAACCAACCAATCGGAATGGCTAAGGCGGCGACAAAGGCAGCGCCTACCGCCATAAACTTACGGCGTGACAGAAAGAAACTGTCCTCGGCAAATAGGTGTTTTTTCTTGTTCATTTTTGTTTCCCGTTAAATGTTACCAAGCCAAGAAGAACCTTTACCTTCAATAGGTTGGCCTCCACCGTTAACGCAACCACCAGCGCAGTTCATCACTTCGATAAAATGATAGGGCGAAGTACCAGCCATTACATCGCGTAGCACGGGTTCGATGTTATTGCCCATGTCGTGTACTACAGCGACATTGACGGTTACATTCTGGTTGAGCTGAGTATCAAACAGGCTGACGGAAGCCGATTTGACGCCTTTTAGCCCGCGTACGGGTTCAAATTCCAACTTAGCCATTTCAGTGCCAGTGAGCACCTTGTGAGCGGTACGTAATGCCGCTTCCATTACGCCACCTGTGGTACCAAAGATAGTGCCCGCGCCAGTGTATTCAGAGAACAAACTATCGCCTTGATATTCGGGGGTATTAGCGAGATCGATATCGAGCATTTTGAGCAATTGAGCCATTTCTCGGGTGGTCAGCACAGCATCAATATCTTGGTACGAAGGCGTGTTAGCCCCATGTTCCTGATGGTATTGCCAAGCCGAGTTAAATTCGGGGCGTGAGGCTTCGAGTTTTTCGAGGTACAAGGCATCACAGAGACAGTGAAAATATTCTCTGGCTGCATTTGATACACTTTAGCGCCGTAGGTTTTGGCGACCGTTCCAGCCATTTGTTGGGGAGATTTAGCTGTCGACAGGTTAGGTAATAGCGCTGGATAGCGGGTTTCGAGGTAACGCACCCAACCAGGGCAGCAGGAGGTGAACTGCGGCAGCGCACCTGCATTTTCTTCAGCTTTAACATTGGCATGGAGGCGATAAATAAACTCACTACCTTCTTCCATGATGGTGAGATCGGCGGCAAAGTTACAGTCGAAAATCTTAAAGCCTGCCTGATTCATCGCGCCATAGAGCTTACCCGTCACGAGTTCGCCCGTGCCTAGACCGAATTCTTCACCAATTGCGACCCGCACCGCCGGAGCGATAATGCCGACAACGGTAGTATTTTTATCGGCGAGCTTTTTAATGACGGTTTCAAGGGCGCTGTGGGTTTCTTCAATGGCGCTAAAGGGGCAGTTAATTAAACATTGGCCGCAGCTTAAGCATTTATCTTCATCGATAGTGTGTACTGCACCCGAGGCGCCATTAATGGCGTGGGTTGGGCAGAACTGTTTACAGGCATCACATCCTTTGCATTTAGATGCATTTATCTTGATCAGCCCTTGGATTTCTCCCGGTTGATAAGTTGTCGCTGTCATAGGATTTCGCGTTCCTCATTTTCAACCTGAATTATATTTTCAGTGTTATTTAATGTATTTGTTTGGCAGCTTATGCCTATGGCAAAAGCGTATTGGTAAGTTTTAGACGGCTGGATAATAGGAAATTGATTCTGGAAAAAACTTGAGAACGATCAAGTTTTATTCTTTTTGATAAAACAGGCGTTTTTAATGGTTTTATTAGACGTTTTTGATAAATTTTTAGAAATAAAAATAAACTTTTGTGTTTGTGTTTTATCAGGTTAGATTTAATTTATTCTTTATATACAGTGTGTTATGGTGGCGTCATCGGTCGCCTAACACTGTTTGTTGTATTTTAAAGGCTTGCGGTGTGATTTATTGCATTATGAGGGTGTTATCACTCGTTTGGATTTTGTGTTTGGACAAATTGTCCATAAATGCTCTTGGTTTAAATAATGCTAATTAAGATGGCTTAGGAATGATTATGGCGAATGGATAATGTGATAGATCACAAGTTAGCAAATTGCTTAAAATAAAAACCGTCCAAAGAATATTCTTTGAACGGTTTTAAAAGATGCTTAATTTATGTCGATTAAATTAATAGAGTAAATATCAGCTAATATTATTATCAATTAATGCTGAATGTTAATTAAATATTAATTTCTCACTAAATCGAGTTCTTTAATTAAATTATCGGCATGGTCTACTTCATCCATCATCCACAGGATATATCGAATATCCACGTGTACGGCGCGGGTGATGGTGGGGTTGAAGAACCAGTCCTTGGTAATGGCTTCATAGGTGGAATCGAAGTTTAGGCCGACGAGTTCGCCTTTGCCGTTAAAGACAGGTGAGCCCGAGTTACCACCGGTGGTATCGACGCTCGACAGAAAGTTAACTGGCACAGAGTTAAATTCTTCAGGCTTGTCCAAGCAAGAGAACAGACGGCAAATCCAGCCGCGAGGATCTTGGTAGACAGATTTCACTAAGTGATCGCCAAAACGCTGCTCATGGATTGCATCGAGCAATTTTTTCGGTGCGTTATAGGGCTCAACACCTGTGTGCTTAGCTACGATGCCATCGAGGCGAGTAAATGGCTGTTTGTACAGAGCATCGCGGGATTGATAACCATCGACCATTCCGTAGCTGATACGTAGGGTACCGTTTGCATCCGGATACACTGGCCAGTTGTTGGCTTTGTAGTAGTCGATAACGGCGGCCATATAGGCAGGGCGAGCGGTAGACAGTTTACCCGCGAGAATTTTTTCTGCTTTTTCCTGAGCCATATTGGTGTCGTACAACGCGACAGCTAGGCGGATAAAGGGATCGCTACTGGTTTCAAAGGCCTTCGCATCGGCATCCATCCACGCCAAACGTTGCGCTTGGTCTGTCAGCGTCGTTAGCGAATACAGGCCGTCGAGTTTCGCTTCTAGACTGACATTTTTGTCGTCTAGATTCAGCATATTGTCTAAGGCTGCAACGCGGTTGGGTTGTGACAAGTAGGCATTTAAGTCTTGTAACCACAGGGTTTTATCGACTTTAACGTCAAAGCTGGAGTCGATACGCTTCAGGCGCGAGCTAAACATGGCAAGATCACGCTCTTGGTAACCGATTTCACGCTCGGCATCGCTCTTTTGCTTTTCCTTGGCTAAGCGATAGAGGCTATTGGCCGCAGTGAGCAGTGTGCTCGATTGGGCGTTGGTGAAGTAATAATTGGTTTGGGTTTGCAGTTGCTGCTCGGCCAATAAAACTTCTAGCTCGCTGATAAGATTTTGATTAAGGCTAGGATTTTTCATTAACCAAGCCAGAAAATCATCTTCGCGTTGCTGCTTAATGCCGACGATATCCGTGGCTTTAAAACCAGCCAGCAGACCGTTGAGTTTTTTCATCCGGTTCGCCATCGACGCCATATTGCCTGCATATTTAATGGCGATATCGGCATCTTCCTGCCCCATGGCTTCAATAGTATCAATCTGTAATTGATAGCGTTTTGCCTGAGTTGGGTACAACCAGTCGCTGGCAAATTTAAGCTCGCTGGTGAGATTGTAACGGCTGGTGGTGCCAGGGTAGCCCGCCACAAACACGCCGTCGCCTGCTTTCACACCATCGGCGTTCACTTTCAGGTAACTCTTTGGCGTGTAAGGAATGTTATCTTCACTGTAGGCCGCAGGCTTGCCATCTTTACCCACATAGGCGCGCAGGAAGGCAAAATCGCCCGAGTGGCGTGGATACTCGTAGTTATCGATATCACCGCCGTAAGCGCCAACGCTTTCTGGTGGCGCGTATACTAAGCGCACATCGCGGATCATCAATTGCTTGATAAGGTAATATTCCAAGCCATTGTGGAAGCTGCGCACGTTACAGCGGTAGTTATCATCGGCCTCACAGCTTTTGATTAAGGCTTTGCTGTGGTTTTCAATGTCTTCGTAGCGTTTGAGCGGATCTTGACTGAGGTCTTTGGTGACATCGCTGGTGACATTGGTCACGGCTTCGGTGATGTATAAACGTTCGTTCGGACCTGCTGACGGTTCTTTATCCATCGAGGTGGCTAAAAAGCCCTGTTCGAGATAGTTATGTTCTTTCTTAGTGTTATATTGTATCGCCTTGTAGGCACAATGATGGTTTGTCACAACTAGCCCTTGGGGCGAGACAAAACTGGCGGTACAATAGCCCAGCCCAACAACGGCATTCATTGGATAACTGGTGAGATCGGCTAATTTGTCAGCGGGAATATCGATTCCACGCGCGCTGAGTTTGTCGGCAATTGAAGGCATTTGATAAGGTTGCCATTGTCCTTCATCGGCTGTTGCTACGCCAGAGGTCAGTACTAAGGCTGCAACCAATGCAATACGCATGTTCTTTCCTTATTTTTAGTTAGAGTGTCCGTTGGAATGAAGTAACAGGCGAATGTAAACGGCCTGTTTGCTTGACGCGGGTTTTATATCATATTTTGTTAAGTTGTTGGAAATCGGGAGTGTTAATGTCACAACAAGGTGCTTTTAAGCCTAAGAGTAAGCCGAGGGATTTGCAGGTCGATAGCCTCAAGCTGCCGCCGCATTCGATTGAGGCTGAACAATCGGTCTTAGGTGGCCTCATGTTAGACGCCGACGCTTGGGATAAAGTGGCCGAGACCGTAGTGAAAGAGGATTTTTATTCCCGCTCACACAGGATGATTTTTGCGGCCATGCACCGTTTAGTTGAAACGGGTCAACCTATCGACTTAATCACGGTTTCTGAACAGCTTGAACTTGAAAATCAACTCGAAGAAGCGGGCGGCTTTGCCTACTTAGGCGAGATCGCCAAAAACACTCCGAGCGCGGGTAACATTGTTTCTTACGCCGAGATTGTGCGCGAGCGCGCCGTGGTGCGGGAGATGATCCGTGTCGCCCATGAGATTGCCGATGCGGGTTACAATCCCGAGGGACGTGACTCCAGCGCCTTGCTCGACTTGGCCGAGAGTAAAGTCTTTAAGATTGCCGAGCAGCGCACCAATGCCAACGAAGGTCCCGAAGGCATTAAAACCATTCTCGAAAAAACCGTCGATAAGATTGAGCAGCTATATAACAACCCACACAACGGTGTGACAGGGGTGTCGAGCGGTTTTAGCGATCTCGATCGTATGACTGCGGGCTTCCAATCCGGCGACTTGATTATCGTCGCGGCGCGTCCTTCTATGGGTAAAACCACCTTCGCGATGAACCTCTGCGAGCAGGCGGCGATGAATGAAGACAAGCCTGTGCTGATTTTCAGTCTCGAGATGCCCTCGGAACAGATCATGATGCGTATGTTGGCCTCCTTGGGCCGCGTCGACCAAACCAAAATCCGTACCGGACAGCTCGATGATGAGGATTGGGCGCGGGTGTCATCGACCATGGGGATCATGCTCGAGCAGGGCAAGATGTATATCGACGATGGTTCAGGTTTAACCCCGACCGAAGTGCGCAGCCGTGCCCGCCGTATCGCCCGTGAACATGGCGGCTTATCGATGATCATGGTCGACTACTTGCAGCTGATGCAAGTGCCGGCGTTATCGGACAACCGTACCCTAGAAATCGCCGAAATTTCTCGATCTCTCAAGGCATTGGCTAAAGAGTTAGAGATCCCCGTGATTGCACTTTCCCAGCTTAACCGCTCGCTCGAACAACGTGCCGATAAGCGCCCAGTGAACTCGGACTTACGTGAATCGGGTTCTATTGAGCAGGATGCGGACCTCATCATGTTTATTTACCGTGATGAGGTGTATAACAACGATTCTCCCGATAAGGGCACGGCGGAAATCATCATAGGTAAGCAGCGTAACGGCCCTATTGGGCGTGTGCGCTTGACCTTCCAAGGCCAGTTTTCCCGTTTTGATAACTACGCTGGCCCGCAGTTTGAAGAAGATTAATTTCTGGTGTTAGAAGCTAAGCACTGCTTATGTATTCTTTTTATTTCCTGACTTTCCAAATAGACAAGGCAAATTTTGAAACCTTTTCCCCGAGCAGAAATTAGCAGTAGTGCACTGCAAAACAATCTCGCCGTCTTGCGTCAACAGGCGAGTCGCAGCCAAGTGATGGCAGTGGTGAAAGCCAATGGTTATGGTCATGGATTATTAAATGTCGCCAACTGTTTACACACTGCCGATGGCTTTGGCTTAGCCCGTTTAGAAGAGGCCTTAGAACTGCGCGCCGGTGGCGTGAAGGCGCGCTTATTATTACTTGAAGGCTTCTTTCGCAGCACTGATTTACCTCTGTTGGTGGCCCACGATATCGATACTGTGGTGCACCACGAGTCGCAAATTGAGATGTTAGAGCAGGCGATGCTATCAAAACCTGTCACCGTATGGTTGAAAGTGGATTCTGGCATGCATCGTTTAGGCGTGACGCCTGAGCAATTTGCACAGGTGTATGCGCGTTTGATGGCCTGTGACAATGTTGCCAAGCCCATACATTTGATGACTCACTTTGCCTGTGCCGATGAGCCTGAAAATCATTACACCAAAGTGCAAATGCAAACCTTTAACCAGTTAACCGTGGATTTACCTGGGTTTAGAACCTTAGCCAATTCTGCGGGCGCCCTCTATTGGCCTAAGAGCCAAGGGGATTGGATACGTCCCGGGATTGCACTTTATGGTGTCTCACCTGTAACGGGGGATTGCGGTGCCAATCATGGTTTGATCCCGGCGATGAACTTAGTCTCGCGTTTGATTGCCGTGCGCGATCACAAGGCGGGACAACCCGTTGGCTATGGGTGTTATTGGACGGCGAAACAAGATACTCGCCTTGGCGTTGTAGCTATTGGTTACGGCGATGGTTATCCGCGCAATGCGCCAGAAGGCACGCCTGTATGGGTTAATGGTCGCCGAGTGCCGATTGTCGGCCGTGTCTCTATGGATATGTTAACCGTTGATTTAGGCGCCGATGCGACAGACCAAGTTGGCGATGAAGCCCTGCTTTGGGGCGCCGCCTTGCCCGTTGAGGAAGTCGCCGAACACATTGGCACCATCGCCTATGAATTAGTGACTAAACTCACCCCAAGGGTGGCGGTGTGCCTTGCATAAGCCATCAGAGTTGAAATAAAAAACGGCGCATTTGCGCCGTTTTTTTATGCCCTAAGAAGCGGGAGATTGAGTGGTTTGCTGCCCGCCATTCTGCACTTGGTTATTAAGCCTTTGAAGCGATAATCAAACTTGCAGAGCGACATGAACGATATGAATTAATTCTCAAAGCAGATTTCAATAAAGGCGTTACCGAATGGGCTGCTGAAGGGCATGATAATTTTGGTGCCGTTCGCTTTATGAGAAATAGTATGCCCTTTACCCGAGACCACCATAGGGGTTGCCATTTCGAACTCGTAACCCTTTTGACCTAAAAGATTTTTTGCCCCACCTGTGACCATGTTGGTGATTTCACCCACGAGATCGGTAACTTCTTCGTTTATCTTACCTGGGTTTTCCCCAAGCATATTTTGCATGATCTGCAGTGCCAGCTTTTGTTCAAAGGTAATAGATAACGATCCCTTAGTCTGCGGCCCAACCATACCAATTAACCCCGACACATCACCCTTGGCTAAGTTGTCGGTTTTAATTTGGGGCTTGCCCGGAGTGAGATCCATGCTTGCCATCGTCGAAATGACATTGAGCAGGGATTGCAGAAAAGGGTTAATAAAATTGACGTTCATGCTTCAGTGTTTCCTCTTTTGAACTTAAGCCTTATGGTCACCATGTCATTAAGGTTAGACGAAAAGTGGCTGAACCACAGCAATCTTAATCACACTCTATCAGCTTAGATGACACAAATGGAAATGTGAGGTTAATTTCACGATTTTATTGTTGTTTATCCGTGCAGAGGCTCAAGACACTGTCCTTTAATCTTACGCATCTGAATACATCTGTTCGCGCAACGGCCGTTGATTTTTGTCCATTTGGCTTCTCAAGCCTATCAAATGATTTATCCATCATTTTTCGAGAGAAGCTTGATTATTCAGCACTTTGCAAACGCAGTATTTCCCATTTAATACTGAATTTCTTTTATTTTCATATTGTTAAATTCAATTCGTGCAAATGTTTTTCCTCATATCTTGCTAATTGAGACCTAGCACTCAATCGCTGTTGATAATGTGATAAAGATTAAATTGTAATGTAAATGATAATAATTATTGATTGCAAATTGTGTTTTGAATATATTAGCGGCGATTAACAGGTGGGGGACATCTGTTACAGGTTTAGTCCGCAACAGGAATGTTTTTGATGAAATTTGCAAAACGTCGTAATGGCCGAGTCACACTCGGTGCTCATGTTTTAGGTTCGTTAACGATTGGGATGGCGGTATCGGCCACTTCCGCGATGGCAACGGAAGGGCAAACGCAAGTCGTTGATAAAAAAGTCGAGCATATTGAAGTGAACGGTGAGTACTTAGGTTACAACACCCGTAAAGTGCAATCGGGTAAATTTACCGAAGACCTGCTCAATACCGCTAAAACTGTTACCGTTATCAATCAAGATTTAATCAAAGATATGGGCGCCCAAAGTTTTACCGATGCGCTACGTGCAACTCCTGGTATTACCTTAGGTACAGGTGAGGGTGGCAACCCCTACGGTGATAGACCTTTCATCCGTGGTTACGATGCCCAATCTTCAACCTTTATCAATGGTATGCGCAATGTGGGCTCACAAAGCCGCGAAACCTTTAACATCGAACAAATTGAAGTCCTGAAAGGCCCAAGTTCTGTATACAACGGCCGTGGTGCCGTTGGTGGTAGCATCAACATTGTGACCAAAAAAGCGCAATCCGAAGACTTTATTAATGCCGACGTTGCCGTTGGAACGGATTCCCTTAAACGCGCCAGTGTCGATGTTAACCATGTGATTGCCGATGAGGCTGCGGTCCGTATTAACATGATGGCCCACGATGCCGATACCCCTGGTCGCGATGACGTCACAGGTAACCGTTGGGGTGTAGCGCCTTCGGTGACCTTTGGTTTAACCTCGCCAACGAAAGTGACGCTCGAATATTATCACTTTGAAAATCATGACATTCCTGATTATGGTATTCCTTACGATCAGGCCACGGGCGAGCCAGCGGATGTCGACCCTGACAACTTCTATGGTCTGTTGTCGCGGGATTTTCGCGACACTATGGATGATACGGCGTCAGTGTTGATAAGCCATGATTTTAATAACGACATGCAGTTCACTTCGACCTCCATCTATAGCCGTAACAGCAATTACTATATTGTGACCAACCCGGACGACACTACGGGCAACGTGGCTAATGGTTATGTTTGGCGAAACACTAAGTCGCGCCATTCGGTCACTAAGACCTTAGCGACTCAATTACAACTCTCGGGTGAAGCAAAACTCGCGGGGATGACGAACCGTTTTGCCGTCGGTACTGAACTCAGTAACGAACGTACCAGCAATTTGAGTTACACCGTCGATACGGGTAATGGCCGCAACGCGGGTTGTGATCAGGCGATGCTGGACAACTACAACTGTACGCTGCTGGATAATCCGAATCCGCACGATCCTTGGGTTGGTACTATCACCCTCGGCACCGATGCGACAGTCACAGAAACCGATACTCGCTCGCTTTATGCCTTTAACACCATTGAGTTAACCGAAGCCTGGATGGTGAACGCCGGGATCCGTTGGGATGATTACAGCACCAGTGCTGAGAACTCGACTTCTCAATTCAGCAACGATACTGACTTCTTTAACTATCAATTATCGGTACTTTATAAGCCCGCTGAAAACGGCAGTATTTATGCCGCGTGGGGTACTTCTTCTAACCCTCCGGGAACCTCAAATGGTGATGGCGCGGATCGCCTCGGCAGCACCAACGCCGATTTAGAGCCTGAAGATACTGAAAGCTACGAGTTAGGCACTAAGTGGGACTTCTTTGCCGGACGTTTATCTCTGAATGGTTCGGTATTCCAAATCGAGAAAAACAACGCTCGGGTCGCGACCTCTGGCGATCGTAATTCGCCGCAAGAAAACGTCGGTGAGCAAAAGGTGAAAGGTTTTGAACTTGGCTTCTCCGGTGACTTTACTGAGCATTGGCATGGTTTTGGCGGTTACACCTATTTGGATGCGACCTTGGAAAGCAATGGTTATAACCAAGCACAAAATGGTAACCGCTTCCCTAATACCGCTAAAAATAGCTTAAGTTTATTCACGACTTACGATGTGACTGAGGATTTTACTGTTGGTACGGGCGCGTACTACATGGGTAAAGTTTATGGTAATACGGCCAACACACTGTCGATTCCATCCTACTGGCGTTTTGATTTGACTTCATCTTATAAAATGAGTGAATTCTTGACCTTACGCCTGAACGTGCAAAATCTAACGGATGAGCGTTATTACGATAAAGCGTACACCGCGCACTTTGCCAATATGGCCCCTGGTCGCTTAGTGATGTTAAGTGCCGATATGCACTTCTAAGCAATATTAATCGAGATCTGAATGGCAGCCTTAGAGCTGCCTTTGATGTTTATGCTATTCCAATAGGATTTTGAAATGCTTATTGAAATTCCGAATGTTTTTTCTAAAGAAGAAGTCAATCAGCTAAGGGAACAGCTCGATGCCCACACTTGGATTGATGGCAATCAGACCTCGGGCGTGATGGCGAGTACCCGCAAACGTAATCAGCAGTTAGACAAAGATGACCCTGTCGCACTGCAAATCGGCGAGCTGATCATGGCGCGCTTGTTGGCTCACCCTTTATTTGTGTCGGCGGCGCTGCCATTACAGTTTTATCCTCCTTTGTTTAATCGTTATCAAGGCGGCGAAACCTTTGGCTATCATATCGATAACGCGATTCGCTCGACGAGCGAAGGCATGGTACGCACCGATCTGTCAGCCACCTTATTTTTAAGTGAACCAGACACTTATCAAGGTGGTGAGCTGGTGATCCAAGATACCTATGGCCAGCAAAGCATAAAGCTCGCGGCGGGCTCATTGGTGTTATATCCGTCAACGAGTCTGCATCAGGTCACTCCTGTTACCTCGGGTGAACGCACCGCCGCTTTTATGTGGCTGCAGAGTATGGTGCGCGATGAGGGGCAGCGCCGCTTGCTATTTCAACTCGATCAATCGATTCAAGCGCTGACGGCGCAGGCCGCGCCAGAACAAGAGTTGTTTAATCTGACTGGGGTTTACCATAACTTGCTCAGACGTTGGAGTGAGTTGTAGTAATTCTAAGCTAGGCTTCTGTCCCTGCTTCATCTCCCCAAAGCGGGCGGTTTAGGGTATAATCCCGCCAGCTCTGAGGGGCAACAAAACAGTAAACGTTAACTCGTTTACTGTTTTTGTATTTTTACGCTGGCGCTGTATGGCTCATCTGCAGTTAAATTAAGGCGCTTTATCCCTCAAAGCTTGAACTTACTGGCAAATTCTAATTACTTGAGTCGATAGTCACGTGTTGAAAAATAATCTTAATGATGGTCTACAGCTCGACCGCACCTTTTCCATTGCGCCCATGTTGGATTGGACGGATCGTCATTACCGTTATTTTGCTCGCTTAATGTCGGCCAATGCCTTGCTGTATACCGAGATGGTGACGACGGGGGCGATTTTGCATGGCCGCGGTGATTATCTTGCCTATAACCAAGAAGAACATCCTCTTGCATTACAATTGGGGGCTCGAATCCTGCTGAACTTGCTCGCTGCGCCAAACTTGCCGCCGAGCGCGGTTATGATGAAGTGAACCTCAATGTGGGCTGTCCTTCCGATCGCGTGCAAAATGGTCGCTTTGGCGCCTGTTTGATGGCCGAACCTGCGCTTGTGGCTGAATGTGTCGATGCCATGAAGCAAGTGGTTGATATTCCTGTGACGGTAAAAACGCGTATCGGCATTGACGAGCAGGATAGCTATGAGTTTCTGACTCACTTTATTGATACTGTCATGGCTAAAGGCTGTGGTGAGTTTATTATCCATGCGCGTAAGGCGTGGCTGCAGGGCTTAAGCCCGAAGGAAAATCGCGAGATCCCGCCCTTAGACTACGACCGGGTATATCAGCTTAAGCGTGATTACCCTACGCTCAATATCAGTATTAACGGTGGCATAACGAGTCTTGAACAGGCTAAAAACCACTTGCAACACTTAGATGGTGTGATGGTTGGACGTGAGGCTTACCAAAATCCCTATATTCTGGCGCAGGTTGACCAACTACTCTGCGGCAGCGAGAAGGCAGTGATTAGCCGTGAAGCTGTGATTGACGCTATGTTGCCCTATATCGAGGCTCACTTGCAGGCTGGCGGGCGCTTAAATCATATCACTCGCCATATGATTGGCTTATTCCAAGGTTTACCGGGTGCCCGTGCGTGGCGTCGTTATTTGAGCGAAAACGCCCATAAAAATGGTGCTGGTATTGAGGTGGTCAAGCAGGCTTACCAAAGTATTCAGAGCGAAATAATTGCTCAATAATCATTCGATTTAAAAAGTGGTGAGATTGACTAATGCTTGTAGTATTTTTCACCACTTTACCTTTCCTAAATATCCCGCTTATCTCGTTATAGCTTAAAATAAATTTTTAAATCTAATTAAATTAGTGTGTTAAGTCTTATTTGATAAGTTGGCACGCCCTTTGTAATAGTCCCTATGTCAAGTTAATCAATCGGAAAGGGATGACATCATGTTTACTTCAAACGTTAAAAAATCAGTTCAAGCGAGTGTGTTATTTGGTGCATTAATGGCGAGCGTTTCTGTACACGCCGAAGCGGCACCTGTATCTGATGTAGTGGGCGCTATCGAGCAAACACTGAGCACCCAAGCGCAGGAGTTGTTGGTTAACACTAAGCGTGAACTGGTGTTATCACTGCAAACACAATTAGCTGAAAGTATTTATGACTTCAATAGCCAGCTAACACTGAGCGCGGATAACCAAGGTGAGTCTGTCACCTCAGGCGAATACAGCGCAAACAAGTAAGGAGCTGCCTATGTGGTTTGTAGCACCTCTTATGACTCTGCTACTGCTACCAGTGATTAGCCTCGCGTTGTTTTCAGGAATTATCTGCTGGTTTCAGTGGCACAGTGTCAGCGATAAATAAGTTATTCATCGATTGGAGTTCAAAATGAAACGAGCGCAAATGCGAATGGACAATTCAGAACGTTTAGTTTGTGGTGTTGCCTCCGGTATGGCGTGGCAATTTGGTTGGTCCTGTTTTTGGACTCGCGTCGTGTGGGCCGGTGCGATTCTGTTTATGCCGGGTGTGAGCCTGCTGGTTTACTTTGTGTTGGCCTTACTTGTGGACCAATGGAAAAGACCGATTTAACCCACATTTTACCCCTCAATTTGGGGACGTAAGTGGAATTGCCGATGCAAGTTTATGGACACAGTCTTTAGCGGGATGCTATCAACAAGAGGGCGCATCGACCCTCATGCCAATAGTGAACACTGTTTAAGTGAGTATCACTTTTTAAGAAAAGCCTGAAATCTGGCTTTTGCTTCATCGCTTTTGAGTCTTGCGCTAAATTGTTCTAATTCTTGATGCATCTGGTGTTGCACGCGGTTTTTATGTGGTCGCATCAACTGACGGGTGATTTGCAGTGCTTGCGGTGGCTGATTCGCCAATTTCTTGGCCTGACTCAGGGCGTAACCGAGTAACTCTTCCTGGGCTATTACATCGTTAATGATATTCAGTCTGTGTGCAGTATTTGCATCAAAACTTTCGCCGAGCAGCAAGAGCTCCGCCGCCTTTTGATAACCCACCAATTCGGGTAAGAGTAAGCTTGCGCCAGCCTCGGGCACTAGGGCCAAATTCACGAAGGGCAGTTGAAATTTAGCCGTGTTGTCGGCATAGACCAAATCACAGTGAAGCAGTACCGTTGTGCCTATGCCAACGGCGGCACCAGAGACGGCGGCAACCAGCGGTTTTTTGAGTTCCAACAGGCAAAATAGGAAGCGCACCGCGGGATGATTTGGACCTAAGTCACTATTTTTCAAAAAGTCAGCAACATCATTGCCCGAGGTGAAACAATTATCTTCGCCATGGAGCATAAAGGCACGAATGTCGTTGTCTGCTTCACCTTCGATCAGGTATTCTGTCAGTTGTTTATACATATTAAGATCAAGTGCATTGCGTTTATCTGGGCGATTAAAGCTGATAATACGAACGCCCTGATCATCCCGAACCTGTATATGACTCATGGGTTGTTTTCCTTTACGACGACATTGGGTAGACATGGAGTTTAAGACATTGAAACCGATATTCAAACAGATGTTTAATTTTGTCGCATTATCCTGTGCCTCATTTTCTGTTTTCGCGAACGTAGTGATGACCGAAGGTCATGTCCGTGCAATGCCTGATACAGTACCAAATACCGCCGCTTACTTTACGCTGGAGAACCATAGCGATAAAACGGTTCGCCTCACCGGAGTGACGACTGAGGTCGCGAAGGAAGCACAATTACATACCATCATCGAAGAACAAGGCATGGTAAAGATGCGCCATGTTGAAGGTTTCGATATTCCCTCCCACGGAAAATTAACCCTCTCGCCGTCTGGAGAGCATGTGATGCTCATCGGACTCAAAGCCCCATTAGCCCTAGATCAGCAAGTTAAACTGCAGTTAGCGTTTGACGATGGCGAGAATCTAACGATTACATTACCTGTTGCTAAGCAGGCCGAGAATGCTGCTGAACATGAGCATCATCACCATCATTAAGGAGTCACTTGATGCAAATAACATGGAAGAAGGTCACCGGAGTTGGTTTATTTGTTGTTTTAATTGGTTATCTAGTGAGTGTGTGGTGGAGTATCGAACCCGATACCCTGACTCCACAACAGCTGACGGCCACAGAGAAGAATGTCGTGGGTTATGCAACCACCACGTCGTTGATCCTGACCGTTGAAACATTGCTGGATAAGCAGGGTGGTTGGTTATCAAACGATGTGATGCCCCCTTCAATCTTTATGGATAACATGCCCGCGTTTGAGTACGGCGCTTTAGAGCAAGTTCGTGATTTAGCGCTGATTATGCGTAAAGAGTTTAGCCGCTCCCAGTCTCAATCCGCTGCGGATAAAGACCTAAGTGAGGCGCAGGCTAAGCTGAACATCGACCATACCAGCTGGTTAGTGCCTAGCGCTGAGAGTGAATACCGCGATGGCGTTAAGCTGCTCAAGCTATATCGCGCGCGGATGATGGATCCAAACAATCAGGATGCTCAGTTTTACGCCCGTGCCGACAACCTCAACGAGTGGCTCAAAGAAGTCCAAAAACGCTTAGGCAGCATGTCTCAACGTTTATCGGCGAGTGTCGGGCAGGAGCGATTAAATACCGATTTAGCCGGCGACAATGCTGCGCGCCAATCGACCCCGAATTTAGCCAGCCATCAGGTGAAAACCAGCTGGTGGAAAATTGATGATGTGTTCTATGAGAGCCGTGGTGCCTCGTGGGCACTGCTGAATTTTATGCGTGCAGTCGAGGTCGACTTTGCTGACGTATTGAAAAAGAAAAATGCTGAGGTCAGCCTGAAACAGATCATTCGTGAGCTGGAGGCAACTCAACAAACGGTTTGGAGCCCTGTGGTACTTAATGGCAGTGGTTTCGGTCTAGTCGCTAATCATTCATTGGTTATGGCTAACTATGTGTCCCGTGCGAATGCCGCGGTGATTGATTTAACGAACTTGCTATCTCAAGGTTAATTATGAAAAAAACACTCCTCGCCAGTGCGGTATTAGGATGCTTAATGGCCACTTCTGCCCAAGCGGCTACTGTGGTTGGATTCAAAATTGGTGGTGATTACTGGCGCGCCGATACCAGCGGTACTTTTGCCGACAAAGGTCAACCACAACAAGGTTTTGACTACAGCTCATCGGCACAAGGCAGCTATTGGGTTGCGGTTGAGCATCCGCTGCCATTTATCCCGAATCTTAAAATTCGTGAAAATAGCTTAGATCAGAAGGGCAGTCTGACGAATGCAGACTTTACCTTCAATGGTCATGATTTTACTGGCAATGTGACCAGCTATACCGATCTGAGCAATACTGATTTTGTGTTGTATTACGAGTTGCTGGATAACGACATTCTGTCTTTGGATCTCGGTGCCGCCTATAAGCTGATGAATGGCTCTCTGCGCGTTCAAGACGCGGGTCACCCTGAAGAGAAAGACGTCGATAGCGGCATTGTGATGGGTTATGCCAGCACGCATGTGAGTATGCCTGGCCTAGGTTTATTCGGTTTTGCGGATTTAATGCTTGGGGTAAACGAGTCTAACGTACACGACTATGCCATCGGCTTAGGCTGGGAGTTTGACGGCGTGGCGGTGGATACCCGTGTACGCGTTGGTTACCGTGAGTTTGCCTTTGATGTGAATAATTTCTCTGGTATCAGCGCCGATACCAAGTTTGACGGTTATTTCGCAGGTGTAGAAATTGATTTCTAAGCGTTAACGCTAATGAATCAGCCATAAAAAAAACCGCCATTTAGGCGGTTTTTTTATGGGATGTATCGCTATCTTATTCGGCCTTTAGACCGTTGTTGATAGAGATAACATCGTCTTCATTTAAGGTGCCAGCAGCTTGTTTCAACGCAATAATTGAGTTGATGTAGCTATAACGTGCATCCGACAATTTACGTTTTGAGTCGTACAGGTCACGGGTACGGTTCAGTACGTCAACAATAGTACGAGTACCAACTTCGAAGCCCGCTTGTGTTGCCTTTAACGCACTTTCAGATGAAATCACTGACTGCTCATAAGCACGGATTGAGCTGATAGAAGCGCCTACGTTGTTATAGTTGTTACGAACGTTTTTCACCACACTACGGTAGGTTTGCTCTAACTTCTCGCTCGCTTCCACGTATTGGAATTGTGCTTCTTTGACCTGTGAGGTGACTTTAAAGCCTTCAAAAATAGGAATGCTTAAGTTCACACCAACGTTCACATTGTCAAAATCAGGCTCATTCACGTCGCCAGTTTTTTGCTCTAACCCTTTGTTATAGCCAGCGTTTAGGCTAAGAGATGGCATATGGCCCGCTTTGTAGAGGCTGATGGTCTCTTGGGCGATATCTTTACCGATGCGTTGAGTCATCAAATCGACGCTGTTGGTTTCAGCAATCTTTAGCCACTCACTCGATGAGGTCGGTGCTGGCGTTACCGCGGAGAAACGGTTGGTGTCGAGCACGTTAATGGTCTTGTGATCGATTCCTGTGATTTCACGCAGGGCTTCGTAGCTGTTGGCTAACGTGTTTTCAGCCAAAATTTCAGTAGCCGAGGCCAAGTCATACTGAGCTTGCGCTTCATGTACGTCGGTAATCGCAGTTAAACCTACGGCAAAACGTTGTTTAGTCTGCTCGAGTTGACGTTCAATCGCACGTTTCTCTGCGCCTTGGAACTCGTAGTTATCTTTCGCCGTTAACACATCAAAGTAGGCTTTAGTCACACGAGTGATCAAATTTTGCAGGGCAGAAGCGTAGTTTGAATCGGCTTGAGAAGCGGCTTTTTCGGCCAGGCTTAAACCAACCCAAGCGCTGTGATCATAGATCACTTGGTTCAGCTTTAGGCTACCGGTCAATCCACTGGTATCGCTCTTAGGATCATTCCATGCTTTGTCATAACCCACGTTAGCGCTGATTGTCGGTAACAGTGGTGCACGGTTTTGTTCGATCTTTTCAAACAAGGCATTACGTTGAGCTTGTGCTTGTAATACTAGCGGGTCGCTCGTCAGTGCTTGTTGATATATTTGCAGTAAATCATCTGCTTGAACCGCTTGAGCGGAAGCCGCGAGAGTCAATGCTGCGCATAGAGAACGGATCTTAAATTTCATTTGCTGTCCTTATTAGACAAATTCTCCAAAAGGAGAAATATGTAACTTCGTTTAGACTAAGTAATGCCTTTACCAAGGCGGTTTGCGCTTCCCGACGCTTCCCGATACAGCTAAAACTTAATGTCGTAGAGTCTAAAAACTCCCACACGTTCAAGTCAACTGCGAAGTGTAACAGATTTTATTTTAAAAATGCGCCAAATTGCCTTGATAATAGGCGAAAATTTAACGGTTAAGGATTGAAATATGAAGCCTGCTGGTTTTTCGAAAACAGATGTTGAAATTCTCGAGACAAAGTCGCTGTATCAGGGCTTTTTTGCCTTGGAGCAGTTTACTTTCAAGCATAAGCTTTTTGCTGGTGGTTGGAGCCAACCTGTGACCCGTGAAGTGTTTGAACGCGGCCATGCCGTGGTGGTTCTTCCCTATGATGTCGCGCGTGACAAGATTGTTTTAATTGAACAAATTCGTTTCCCTGCATTAGCGACCTCTAAATCTCCTTGGCTAATGGAGTTGGTCGCGGGTATGATTGCGCCCGACGAAACGCCACAGGATGTCGCACACCGCGAACTGCTCGAAGAAACAGGCTTAACCGCCCGTAATATGCATTTTGTGAATAGTTATTTGGCAAGTCCAGGTGGCAGTACGGAACGTTTCTATTTCTATTGGGCCGAGGTGGATTCATCCCAGGCGCAAGGTCTGCACGGATTAGCTGACGAACACGAAGATATTCGATTGCATGTGTTAGACCGTGAGGATGCCTATAATGAGGTCGTCAACGGGGCAATAGACAATGCTTCGACCGTAATTGGATTGCAGTGGTTGCAATTAAACCATCAGCAACTGGTTAAAGTTGGATAAAGGTTTGGCTATTTCAACATCACACCGAAAACCGCGCTACCAACCTAACGTGAGCGACTTTTTAGCGCTATGCGGGCGTAACTACGGCTATATGCAAAAGTGGTTACCGCTCGATATAGAGGTGGGGCAGTCTTGGCAGCTCGAAGGTGAAGCGGGTGTATTAGTAATCCGTATTTTAGAAAATACCAAATACACTCAATTAGTTGAGATCTCACGACCAGTTAAAATCATGGAGTTTATTAATACTCCCAAGGTGTTAGTGAGAATTTATCATGATGCTAAATTAGCAGAAGTGTTAACTGGTCAACAGATTTACCAATTGCGCCCAGTGTATGATTACCCCAATTTACGCATGTATCATAGCGATGAAAAGTACCAGGTTAATGCATTCCTGGGGGAGTTATTGAAGATTGGCTGCCAACAACGTTTGGTGTGTCAGTCTTAGAATTGGGTATTCAATGTGCTGAAAGAGGCAGTCTCTTACTCCATAGCTGAAGAAGAAAGTGTGCGCATAGTGCAAGTCACTGATCCGCACCTTTTTGCCGATCCTGAGGCTCAGTTATTAGGGGTCAACACCAGTAAAAGTTTTGCTGCTGTGCTTAATACGATTCGTGCTGTCGACTATCCAGCGCATCTGATGTTAGCCACGGGCGATTTAAGCCAAGATTATTCCCCTGAATCCTATCGTCAATTCGTGGCCGCTGTGGCGCCACTCAACTTACCTTGCCATTATCTTCCGGGTAATCATGATGATCCGCGGATTATGTTTTTGCATATGCAGGGTGAGCGGATTTTCGGTCAGCAGCGTATCTTGGTCGGAAAATGGCAAATCCTGATGCTGGACTCCACCGTTCGGGGAAAGCCCGGCGGCAATATGGCCGAGAGTCAATTCGAACTCATTGAACAGGCCATAGCCGCACATCCAGACCGTCATACCTTATTGGTGATGCACCATAACCCTATCTTGGTGAACTGTGCTTGGTTAGATCAACATTGCATGGATAACGGTACTGAGTTTCTCCGACGTGTCGCCCAATACCCGCAGGTAAAAGGGTTACTCTGGGGACATGTGCACCAACAGTTGGATACCGATTACGATGGCCCCCATGGCGCGCTGCAATTAATGGCAACGCCTTCTACTTGTATCCAGTTTAAACCGCAATCGCCTTATTTTGCCCTCGATGGATTGCAACCGGGTTATCGTTTGCTGGAGCTCAAGGCCGATGGTAGCATCTGCACTAATGTGTATCGCGTGCCGGGAAATCTGTTTTCCCCGATAAAGATTCCAGCGGTTATTAACGCGAGTGACCGCAGCTTGAGGAACTATGCTGCTCTATATTCACGGATTCAACAGTTCACCTTTCTCCGATAAAGCGGTGATGACGGCGCAATATATCGCCGAGCATCACCCTTCCTTAGTATTCCATCAACCGCAATTACCCAATACTCCCAAGGCCGCAATGGCTTTGCTGCTGCAATATGTTGAGGCTGCTAAGCAAGCGGGCGAGCCGCTTAACTATATTGGCTCGTCCCTTGGTGGCTATTTTGCGAGTTACTTGGCCGAGCATTATGGTGGCCGTGGCGTGTTGGTGAATCCGGCCGTCAAACCCTTTGAGCTGTTTGATGAGTTTATGGGGCCGCAATTTAACCCTTATACCGAAGAGCATTATCAGGTATTGCCGGAGCATAAGCAGGAAGTGGCTGAATTTAATACGGCTGTTATCCGCAATCCCGATCGTTTTTTGGTACTATTGCAAACGGGCGATGAAGTGCTGGATTATCGCGAAGCACTGCATAAGTACCACCATTGCCAATTACGGATCGAAGTCGGTGGCGATCACAGTTTTGTGGGTTATGAGCGATATCTGCAAACTGTAAGCCAATTTTTACACTTACCTTGACAAATAGTCATCCAGAGCCGCAACATGGCCGGATATAACAACTTATAGCGTACACTATGACTAATCAATACACCTCTGACGCCATTGAAGTTCTTAACGGACTCGACCCAGTTAAACGCCGTCCAGGTATGTATACCGATACCACCCGACCTAACCACTTAGGCCAAGAGGTCATAGATAACAGTGTGGACGAGGCTTTAGCGGGCCACGCCACTAAAATCGAAGTTGTGCTCCATACCGATAACTCTCTGGAAGTCACCGACGATGGTCGGGGGATGCCGGTCGATATTCACCCTGAAGAAGGCATTCCCGGGGTCGAGCTTATCCTCACTAAACTGCATGCGGGCGGCAAATTTTCGAATAAGAATTACCAATTCTCCGGTGGTTTGCACGGTGTGGGGATTTCGGTGGTTAACGCCCTGTCTCGTCGCGTCGAAGTGACGGTACGCCGTGATGGCCAAGTGTATGATATTGCTTTTGAAAATGGCTTTAAGGTTGAAGAGTTAAAAGTCACTGGTACTTGTGGTCGTCGCAATACTGGTACTCGAGTACATTTCTGGCCCGACGCCAGCTATTTTGATTCGGCCAATTTCTCCAACTCCAAACTCATCTATTTGCTGCGCGCCAAGGCCGTGTTGTGTCCGGGCCTGAGGATCAAATTTACCAATAAACACACCAACGAAGTCCATGAGTGGTACTACGAGAGTGGTTTAACGGATTATCTCAAGGCGGCGGTTGGCGATAACCTCATGCTGCCAGAAGAGCCTTTTATCGGCAGCTTTAAGGGACAAATTGAATCCGCGGATTGGGCGATTACTTGGTTGCCCGAAGGTGGCGATGCGATTAACGAAAGCTATGTTAACTTGATCCCAACGCCATTGGGTGGAACCCACGTGAATGGTTTCCGCCAAGGTTTGCTGGAATCGATGCGTGAGTTTTGCGAGTTTCGCAATCTGATCCCCCGCGGTATCAAGCTGTCGCCTGAGGATATTTGGGATCGCGCTGCCTTCATTCTCTCGGTGAAGATGCAAGATCCGCAATTTGCTGGCCAAACCAAAGAGAAACTCTCGAGCCGTCAAAGCTCGGCCTTTGTTTCTGGCATTGTGCGTGATGCGTTTTCATTGTGGCTAAACTCGAATACCGAATTGGCCGAGTCGCTGGCGGAAATGTGTATCAACAACGCCCAGCGCCGCTTAAAAGCCGCGAAAAAGTCGCCCGTAAAAAAGTCACTTCTGGCCCGGCATTACCGGGTAAATTGACCGACTGTAGCGGCCAAGATCCGATGCGCGGCGAACTCTTCTTAGTGGAAGGGGATTCTGCGGGCGGCAGTGCCAAACAGGCGCGTGACCGTGAATTCCAAGCGATTATGCCGCTGCGTGGTAAAATCCTAAATACTTGGGAGGTTGATGCCTCTCAGGTGCTGGCCTCGCAGGAAGTGCATGATATCTCGGTGGCGATTGGTTGCGATCCCGACAGCAACGATATCTCCGAGTTAAGATATGGCAAGATTTGTATTCTCGCCGACGCGGACTCCGACGGGCTACATATTGCAACTTTACTCTGCGCTCTGTTTCTGAAACATTACCGTGTGCTGGTCGAACAGGGCCATGTATATATCGCTATGCCACCGCTGTTCCGTATCGATATAGGTAAGGATGTTTACTACGCCTTAGATGAGGCTGAAAAAGAAGGTATTCTCGACCGTATTACTGCCGAGAATAAAAAGGGTAAGGTCCAAGTTACACGCTTTAAAGGTCTGGGTGAGATGAACCCGCTGCAATTGCGTGAAACGACTATGGATCCAAACACTCGCCGTTTAGTTCAGTTAACCATTGATGATGTAGAAGAAACAGACTCACTGATGGATATGTTGCTGGCTAAGAAACGTTCGCCCGATCGTAAAACTTGGCTCGAGGATAAGGGTGACATGGCGGTACTTTAATGTTGTGCACTATTGCCGATAACAATAAAACTTAGGCATAAAGAAAATTACCATGTTGTATATAAAAACTAATAATTATAAATATTTAAGGGTGTTCTCTGCCTTCTGGACCCTACTGGCGAGTCTGGCATTATTAACAAGTCAGACGGCGATAGCGGGGTCTCAGTCGATCATGATTACCGTGTCGAAGGGATTTGGTTTATCCCTTTATGCCTCCGATCTCGGGGATGCAAAACAGATTGCCATGGGCTCAAATGGCACGCTATTTGTGGGTTCCAATAAAAGTGGCACAGTGCATGCGCTCGTTGATAGCAATCAAGATGGTCGTGTCGACAAACGTTATGTGATTGCGAAAGGGCTCGAATCCCCCGACGCGATAGCCTTCCATAATGGCGATCTTTTTGTTGCAACCGAAAACCGTATCGTACGTTTTATTGATATCGAGCAGCGCTTGCGCCGTCCGACTCGCCCGAAAGAGATCTACAGCGATCTGCCAGAATCTGATAAGAAAAGTGCCCGAGCGATGAATTTTGGCCCCGATGGCCGCTTGTATGTCTCCATCGGTGCCCCGTGCAACGTGTGTGAGGCGAGTGCGCCCTACAGCAGCATAATTGCGATTAATGTCGATACTGGAGCAAGTGAGCAGATTGCTTTAGGCGTACGTGATGCGACCGGATTTGACTGGTCTCCCCAAGATGGCAAGTTATGGTTTGCCGACCAAGGCCGTGATTGGATGGGGGATAATTTACCGCCCGATGAAATCAACCGGGTCGATGTGATTGGCAGCCATTATGGTTTCCCGTATTTGCACGCTTCGTCTGTAGTCGAGCCTGCCTACGAAAAACCTAAAAATTTAAAAATTACCGTCCCAGTGTATGAACTGCCGGCCCATGTTGCACCGACGGGCCTTGCGTTTTACCGCGGTAAGCAATTCCCTGAGATCTACCATAATCAATTGTTTGTTGCTGAAAATGGTTCTTGGAACCGTTCAAGCAAAGTGGGTTATCAGATCGTCATGTTGAAACTCGAGAATGAGCAAGTTGTCAGCCGTGAAACCGTAGTGAGTTTTCTTGATGGCGAGTTTCCCGTTGCCCGTCCCTATGCCTTGTTATCGGGGAAGATGGCGCAATGTACATCTCGGATGATTTGAAAGGTAACCTGTATCGGCTGTTCTATAAGGATGGCGATAATATTGAAGAACCACAGGAACTAGAAGAAAATGAGTGACGCGATCAAGTTAAGCTTAGATGGCGTAGAGCAGATGCCCCTGCGGCGCTTTACCGAAGAAGCTTATCTGAACTATTCCATGTACGTCATCATGGACCGAGCCTTGCCCCATATCGGTGACGGGCTTAAGCCGGTGCAGCGGCGGATTATTTATGCCATGAGTGAGCTAGGGTTATCGGCTCAGTCAAAACATAAAAAATCAGCCCGTACCGTCGGTGACGTACTCGGTAAGTACCATCCCCATGGCGACAGCGCGTGTTATGAGGCTATGGTACTGATGGCGCAGCCATTTTCTTACCGTTATCCGCTAGTCGATGGTCAAGGCAACTGGGGTGCGCCAGACGATCCTAAGTCCTTCGCCGCGATGCGTTATACCGAGGCGCGCCTGTCTAAGTTCTCCGAAGTATTATTGTCTGAGCTGGGACAAGGTACGGTCGAGTGGGGCGCTAACTTCGATGGCACCTTAAAAGAACCTAAAGTGCTGCCTGCACGTTTACCGCATATTTTACTCAATGGCATCACGGGTATCGCTGTCGGTATGGCAACGGATATTCCGCCCCATAATGCCAGAGAGTTAGTCAATGCCTGTGTGGCACTGCTTGACGATCCTAAACTCGAACTTGAGCAGTTGATGGGCTATGTGCCAGGGCCTGATTACCCGACCGAGGCCGAAATCATCACGCCAGCGGCCGACATTGCCAAAGTCTATGAAACGGGCCGTGGCTCTATAAAAGCCCGCGCCGTGTATAGCGTCGATGCCGGTGAGATAGTGATCACCGCGCTGCCACACCAAGCCAGTAGCGGTAAAATTTTAGAGCAGATCGCCGCCCAGATGCAGGCGAAAAAGCTGCCTATGGTGGCCGACTTACGTGATGAGTCTGATCACGAAAACCCTGTGCGACTAGTGGTGGTGCCGCGTTCAAATCGCGTCGATTGCGATCAACTGATGGCGCACTTGTTTGCGACCACAGATCTTGAGAAAAGCTTTAGGGTAAACCTGAACGTCTTGGGCCTAGATGGTCGTCCACGCGTCAAAGGATTAAAAGAGCTATTAACCGAATGGTTAGAGTTCCGTGTCGATACCGTAAGACGTCGTCTCGAGTATCGCCTCGATAAAGTCTTAGCACGGTTACATATCCTCGAAGCCTTGATGATCGCCTTCCTCAATATCGATGAAGTGATTGAAATCATTCGTTTCCACGATGAGCCAAAGGCCGAGTTAATGGCGCGCTTTAACCTGACGGATAGGCAAGCCGAAGCCATCCTCGAGTTAAAATTACGTCACTTAGCCAAGCTAGAAGAGTTTAAAATCAAGGCCGAGCAGGATGAGCTTGAGGCCGAGCGTGACAAATTAGAGCAGCTATTAAGCTCTGATCGCCGCTTAAAAACCTTGATCAAGAAAGAATTAATTCAAGATGGCGAAACCTATGGTGACGATCGCCGCTCACCGATTGTTGAGCGCCATGAGTCCCGCGCCTTAACTGAGCAGGAGCTGACGCCGAGCGAGCCAGTGACTGTAGTGTTATCTGAAAAAGGCTGGGTGCGTTGCGCTAAGGGCCATGATATCGACGCCGAGTCTTTGTCCTATAAGGCGGGCGATCAATATCTATGCAGTGCGATGGGGCGCAGTAATCAGGCGGCGGTATTTATTGATTCATCGGGACGAGCCTTTGCGACCGACAGTCACAGCCTGCCATCGGCGAGAAGCCAAGGCGAGCCCATCACCACGCGCTTTAATATGGCACCGGGTGAAACCATGCAGCATGTGATTTTGGGTGAAGACGAGCAATGTTTCCTGCTCGCCACCGATGCAGGTTACGGTTTTATCTGTACTTACAACGATATGGTGTCACGTAACAAGGCGGGTAAAGCCCTGTTAAGCTTACCGACGAATGCCAAGTCTTTGCCGCCGAGACCGATTGACCGCAATCGCGAGATGTCGATTCTTGCCATCACCAATGAAGGACGTATGTTACTGTTTTCATTGGAAGCATTGCCACAGTTGTCTAAGGGTAAGGGTAACAAGATTATCGGTATTCCGAGTGAGCGCGCTAAGAATCGTGAAGAGCTGATGACTCACTTACAACTTGTGCCTGCTGACACTTCGGTCACCCTATGGGCGGGTAAGCGTAAACTCACCTTAAAACCGAGCGATTTAGAGCATTATCGGGGTGAACGTGGCCGCCGTGGCGCCAAGTTACCGCGCGGATTACAACGTGTTGATAGCGTTGAATTAGGCGAAGGTGCAGAGGTTTTACCTAGCATTTAACGCTCATTTGAGCTTGCGTAAGAGTTAGTCGCAACAAGTTAATAAAAGCCACTTAAGTGTCACTTGAGTGGCTTTTTTATGACAATCACTCGGCACTTTGTACTAAATTTGAGGTATAAAAAAACCTACTGCAAGCGGTAGGTTTTTTCGCTAATATCTTTTAAGGATATTAGAAGTCGTAACGTACACCTACAGAGAATACGTTGTCGTCTTCTAAGTCAAACTTAGCACCAGTAGTGTCTTTGTAGTCGCCTTTGTACATTGAGTACTGGCCATACACCATAGTTGATTTAGATAAGCGGTAGTCAGCACCTAGGTTAACGTTTTGTACGCTGATATCATCGGCGCCAGCTTGACCTAATGCTTTGTAGTATTTACCGAAACCAGCTTCATCGTAGCCGTATTCAGCTTTCAGGTTCACACCGTTCAGATCGTAAGATACGTTCACGAAGTAAGTGTTACCGTCGATAGCGCTATCAGTTACTTTTTCAGAGTTTTGGAATAAACCACCGAGTTTGAACTGACCTAATTTAACTTGAGCTACACCACGGTATGCATCAACTGCATCGATACCTTTGTTGTAAGCAACAGCTACGTAGTAGTTTTGTTCTTTGAACTTGCTATCACCCAGAGTCGCGCTCAGAGCGTATAAGCTTTCGTTAGTTTTAGCTGTAGTGTCGTTATCGTCGAACAGGTAAGTTGCGTTTAACGTCACTAAGTTAGCGATTTTTGGAGAGTAATACCAAACACCGTCAGCGCTACGAGTTTGAGCGCTAATTAAACGGTCGATATCCGCGTTGGTGTTACCGAAAATATCCACGCCGCCTTCAGCTTGCTTGAATACTGTGTCGTTACGACCCACTAATACAGTACCTGCATTAGTTTTTAAACCTAAGTAAGTGTTACGAGCTTTGAACACGTCACCTGAGCCAGAAGTGTTTTCAACTTGGAATTCCATTTGATAAACAACGTCATAGCCATCAGCAATCTTCTCAGTACCTTTAACACCTAATAAAGAGAAGTTGTTTTCTAAGTAAGTGCCGCTTTCACCTAAATCAACACCGTTTGTGCCAGATTGTAGAGTTGCACCTGTTTCAGTATTAGTTACAGCAAGCTCTAAACGACCGTAGAAGCTTGGGCCTTCGGCTAGCGCGCCGAATGAAGCCAGTGCCAGTACTGATGCAACTGATGCAGAGATGAATGTCTTTTTCATGTTTTGTGCTCCCTCGAACCTAAGTTCTTTTCCATTTTTCATGGTTTTTGTGTGGTTTAACACATTTGTTACTGGAATCGGTAACAAAGTTGCCGCCGATTTTTACAGTTTTACGACTTGCAGGCTGTGTTGCAGATCATGTTTTTGGCTCTCCTTGTCCATATTCGGGGTTTTTTAGGATATTTCCTTATATCTCAACCGCAAATTGGAGTGAAAGTGGTAAAACAGTATTTTTCACTTACTACTAAAGAGGTAGGTAAAGCGCTGTGGCTTAAGTGAGTCGGCGAGGCTAACTGTAGCATATACTAATGTTGTCGCAAGTTTGTCATAAATGGGGCGGGAGAATGCTATTTAGTATGAGATACAATAAAAAAGCGGCCAAAGCCGCTTTTTTATCAAATATTATCTGTTTCGAATTAGAATAATACTATTAAAAATCAATACGTAAACCTACAGTAAACACGTTGTCGTCTAGGTCTTGTTTTGTACCTGCTAGCATAAGGTCGCCGTCGAAGCGAGTGTAGTGACCATAGACCATAGTCTTAGTGCTAAGTCGGTAATCTGCGCCTACTGTGAGCTGTTGAAGGTCGACATCACTCACTTGTTCGAGGTTACCGCTGTCTTGGCTGCCGACAAAACGGCTGACATATTTGCCTAAACCAGAGTCATCTTTGCCGTAAACCAGCTTGAGTTTCAAATCATCCATCAGATAAGCAGCATTCACAAAATAGGTCTCACCCGAGAGATTTGAGAATCTGTCGTCAATATGCTCGCTGTGCTGATAAATGGCACCAAAGAGGAAATCACCAAATTTTGCTTGGGCAACACCACGGTAGGCTTCGATATTTTCGATGCCATCGTTATAGGCCGCCGCAACATAGTAATTATGGGTTTTAAAGGTCTTGTCGCCTAAAGTGGCGCTTAAGGCATACATTTGATCTTGGCTATAAACTTCGTTGCCTTGGCTATCGCGTTGATCGTAGTTGTCACTCATCAGATAGGTAGCGTTGAGAGTGATAAGATCGGCGATCTTAGGCGAATAATAGGAAATACCATCGGCAGAGCGCGTTTGGCCTGCCAATAACAGGTCGATATCGGCGTTGGTGTTGCCAAACAAATCAAAACCGCCTTCGGACGCTTTAAATACTGTATCGTTACGGCCCGCTAAAACGGTACCCGCTACACTTCTCACCCCGAGGAAGGTGTTACGCGCATTGAAGGTTTTATTCGAGTTATCAAAGTTTTCTACGCCAAATTCCATTTGATAGATGATATCAAAGTAGGGGCTTACGCTTTCAGATCCTTTGACACCCACCCAAGAAAAGTTGTTTTCGAGTACTGTGCCATCTTTCTGATTTTGAGCGGCGTAACCTTTTTCTGAGTCGGTGATACTCAGGTCGACATGGCCGTAAAATTCTGGGCCATCGGCCAGGGAGTTAAATGAGCAAAATGCGAGACTAGCGGCAATCGCTGGAGTGAGCAGATTCTTTTTCATCTTCATTTTCCTGTACTTATATCATTATTTTATGCAGCAAGAGTTATCTCTTTTTACTGCGGAGTGTGGAGCTTTGGTGCTGCGCAGTGTGACAGGCAAACGAATTAAAAATGTGATCTTGATCACTTGGCGCTGAAATGGCTCTGTTTTTAACACTATGTTTTACAAGGTTAAAACGAACTTTTAATCTGAGTTTACCTAATGTATGAGCCTATGATTCAGGAAAGTGCCAATGACTACATTTGCCGCACTTTTGTATCTGAGTGCTACTCGGCGCACCTAGGCCGAGATAGATTTCGGTTTTTGGCCCAAATCGTATAAAATCCACGGCGCATTTTATTGCGTTACGCTGCTGTAGATTGTCTTTCACATCCTCTAAGGGCGGCCATTGTTAGTTAGATATAAGGTAAGTATTGATGACTGAAGCCTATCAGAATCGCTTTGGTGGCATTGGCCGCTTGTACGGGCAAAAGGCGCTCGCTAAATTTGCCGCCTCCCATGTGGTGGTGATTGGCATTGGTGGCGTTGGCACATGGGCGGCGGAGGCGTTGGCACGCAGTGGCATTGGCCAAATTACCCTGATTGATTTGGATGATATCTGCGTAACGAACACGAACCGTCAAATTCATGCTCTGTCATCGACGATTGGCGAGTCTAAAGTGGCTGTGATGGCGCAGCGGATCCGTGCGATCAATCCCGATTGCCAAGTCAATGAGGTGGAAGACTTTATTACTGTCGATAACCTTAGTGAGTATTTGCTCGGGTCAAAAGCTGGTGGCAATATCGATTATGTGGTTGATTGTATTGATGCGGTTAAACAAAAGGCGGCGTTGATTGCTTGGTGTAAACGTCAAAAAATTAAGATAGTGACCGTTGGTGGCGCGGGCGGCCAAACCGATCCAACACAGATCCAGCTTACCGATCTGGCTAAAACTTACCAAGATCCTTTACTGGCAAAAGTGCGTAATATTTTGCGCCGCGAATATAACTTTTCCAAAAATGTGCAGCGCCGTTTTGCCGTCGATGCTGTGTTTTCCAGCGAGCAATTAGTTTATCCCCAAGCCGATGGTTCCGTGTGTAGCAGTAAAGCGACGGCCGATGGTTCTATGCGTATGGATTGTGCCTCTGGCTTTGGTGCCGTCACTATGGTGACTGGGACTTTTGGCTTTGTGGCGGCCAGCCGGGTACTTGCTAGGCTCGCTCAAATTGCAAATGAACCAACTGCGAGCGAATAAGCGGCGAATCAATAAGATAAAGACTCATCTTTAACAACAAAAATCCACAGCCATTGCTGTGGATTTTTGTTTAGTGGCACCAGTGTTTGCTTTGCTCGCCTTCTACTCGCCATCAAGCGCATCATCAAATTGTAAAGTCATGGTGTGTAGTCAGTTTAGGTGCATCGCACTGGGTAAGGGGAATGCGGATATTGAATTTAGCGCCTCCCAGTGCCGAGTCTGCTTGGTAGTTCATGGTGCCCTTTAGCAGTGTGGCAGCATTAAAGGCGGCGGATAAGCCTAAGCCTGTGCCACCTTTACTTCTGTTGGTGGTAAAGAAGGGTTCAAACATATGCTCTGCCACCTCGGGGGGATGGCGATACCATTGTTTTCAATGCTGATATTGACATAGTCTTGCTCTAAATCCGCTGTGATCTGAATTTGGTTATTCTGCCTATCCTGGAAGGCATGGGTGAAGGCGTTGGAGAGAATATTACTAACGATTTGATTGAGCAGGCTGACATTGGTCTGGATATTGAGTGTTGGCGTAACCTGTAGCTGGGTTTGTACGCTGACCTTGGGATACATAATTAAAGTCGATTCTAGGATCTCCTTAAGCTGGCTTTGCAGATTAATGCACTGATGTTCTTCGTGGCTACGATCGATGGCGATCGTTTTAAATTTTTGGATCAGGCTGCTGGCTTTGGTGATATTACGGACGATTAGCTCACAGCTTTCTTGATACTCATCTAAGATGGCGTTGATTTCGTCGAGGGTGGCGTGTTCGCTGTGAATGAGGTCAATTAGCTCTTCGATATGGTTCAGTTGAGTGCTGGCCGCCGTCAAACAAATGCCGATCGGTGTATTGATCTCATGGGCAACCCCAGAGACCAGCCCACCCAAGGCGGCCATTTTTTCCTGCTCAACTAATACTTGCTGCGCCCGTTTTAGCGCTGTTAATGACTGTTCTAATTCTTGGGTTCTTTCTTTTACCTGTCTTGCGAGCTCTTCTTTATAGCTACGTTCGAGTTTCAGCAACCGTTCTCTGTCTTCTAAGGCGGTTTGCAGTTCGGCTTTAGAGCTTTTCAGTGCCTCAAAGGAGCTGCGAAGCTGGTCCTGCATGCTGTTGATGGCATCGGCGACTTGCTTAAACTCATCGACCTTGTCTTTACGTTCAAATTGTAGCGGTTCAAAGTCGGTATCTAAGTCGATGCGTTTGCAGTAATTGCTTAGTTTGTCGAGATGTTTAGTGATGTTGTACCAGACGAGAAACAGGATAAATCCTGCGACTAAGAAGGTTTTAATGCCATTGGAGAGCAGAATGAGGATCGCTTTATCGTAGAGACGTTGATAGATAGCATCCATATCCACTTGCACTTCTAAACTGCCGACATTGATATTATCCGTGGGCGACTTATACACCAGAGGAAAGGTTTTACTGAGCGTGTGGTTTTGCTTTTGCTCGCCAGAATTCCATGACTGACCACTATCATCTTTGATTGAAATATAATTGATATCAGGTAGTTGGATAAGGCCATTTAGTTGAGTATTAATCAGTCTTTCATCGATAACCCAAATGCTGGCGGCGAGGACATCGAGGTTAGCTTTTTCAATATTGGAGAATACACGGTCGATGCGAGTGACATCGCCACGGTAGTCGCTGATCAGTTGGTAGGCGGTCGTCATTAAGGTAATCAGAGAGCTGAACAGCACGATAGACAAGGTGAGATGCCTGCCTATCGGGCTTTTAATAAATTGACTAAAGAATGTCAGCATCTAAATAGTCTTTATCTGATAGCGAGTTGGATGCTTATAAGCATAGACTCAAGCATCCAGATTGTGCATTTTATCCCCATGAAATATCCCGTAATTTTGACTGATACAGTGGCATCAAACTTGCTTGATGCCGTCTAAGTTCAATTTTTTGTCGCTGGGATAACATTATGATTAAACTCAAACTGGATTCAGTGAAATTGTTTAGCCCTAAAAAGATGATGTTTCGAGTCATGTTATGGCTAATGGTCAGCTGCGCTGTGTTATTGGCGATCCCATCGAATGTGCTCGCCTTGTTGGCGCTGGATAAATTCGTCCCCGAGCATGCCCATTTCGTTGGCCTAGGACTAATCATTTCAATTGCTTATTTCTTAACTCAGTTATTAAACCTTGGCTTAGATGAGTCGATTCGTCATTTAAGTGATAAACGCGTGACGGAAACGATTGAAGCTAAGGTCAACCTGATGGACCGTGCTGAGCGAGCCCTCTTGCGGGAGTTCTTTTTACAGGGCGCCACCATTTTGACATTGCCGCAAAATGAACCCGCAGTAAAAAGCTTACTGAATGCCTGCATCCTCGAATGTTTAGGCAATGAGCGCCATTATGCGATCCAAGGTCCTACGGCGGATTATAAAATTTCGATGAAGGCACGCATGTATCTGAATCGTGGAGTACTGCGTTTACCCGCGGGAGAGCCGAGTCAGGAAGAAATGCAGCACTTGATTAAAGCGCGTCCGCAGTTCTTAAATGGGGTAGTGCAAAGCCGTAAACACGCCGCTTAATGCGGGTTGTGTTCTAAAGCAGAAATCACAGGCACAAAAAATGGGGGTTAGATTAACCCCCATAACAACGTGCAATTTTTACAATGAACAGAATAACAATTTGGAAGCAAAAACTACGATTGTTGCGCGGACTTCACAATGAACATCCAAGTGATATAAGAAATTATCCCTATAGTGCTAAAGATAACGATCATTGAGAGTAAACCAATTGGGTTACCGAACATTAAATCTAACCAAAATGCCATGATTGAAATCCTCTTTCCTGTGAAGTCCCCCTTACACTAGCGCCCTTAGCGGCTGTAAATACTGATCTCGATCAATAAAAAATCGACATCTTAAAACAATGTTGTAACTACAGATTAACCCTGTGATCTGGCTCAAATTTAGCGCTAGGTAAAATATAGCTAAAGTCATTCCTTCGGGCTTTGTTTCTTGTTTCATTCGGGACTAGTCTTAAGAGTATCGAGTACGAAAAAATCATTAAATGATACAAAGATCTGTTGGTTACCAACGAGTTAGTTCTCGCAAGCAAGTGAAATAGCATTTTTGAAGGAGACAAGAATGGCTGGCATCAGTGTCCAAAAAGGCACCATGGGCTACGGTATTATTTTTGCGCCCATGGTCTTACTCTTATATCCACTCTATTGTTTAGCGACCAGTGCCCACTGGATTGCGGCGCTGTGTTTAATTGCCCTTGCAGTGATTCTCTTTTTAAATATTAACAAGTTGATCCGTAACTTACGGCACTTAGAGCGTGCGGCCCATCACTTAGGGGATGGGGATTTAAGTTATCAGCTCGATGAGAAAGATGCGGGTGTGTTTATCACGGTTGTCCACAGTATCAACCGCATGGGCGAAGATGTTAGTCGCACTATTCTCTCCCTCGTCGATACGAGTGAGTGGATGAAGAAAGTCGCGACCGATATTAAAGCGATCAGCGAGCAGGCAAAACAGGGCGTGCTCGAACAGGAGCGTCAAACCGAGTTGGCCGCAACGGCTATGACGCAGATGGTCTCCACCGTACAAGAAGTCTCACAAAATGCCGCCAGTACGGCGCGTGCGGCCGATATTGCCCAAGGCTCGGCGAAACACGGTGATGAGTTAATTGGTACTATCGTTAATAAAATCAGCGATATGAAATCGCAAATTCACCAAACTAAAGGCGTTATCGAACACCTTGCCGCCGATACCAATAGCATTAGCAGTATCATTGAAACCATCTCTCAAGTTGCAGAGCAAACAAACCTATTGGCACTCAATGCGGCGATTGAGAGTGCGCGCGCCGGTGAACATGGCCGTGGCTTTGCGGTTGTCGCCGATGAAGTGCGTAACTTAGCTAAACGTACCTCAGAGGCTACCGCCGAAATTCAACAGCAGATTACAACGTTGCAAAAGGGCGCGCAGCAGAGCGTAGAAGTGATGCTTAAGAACGTCACCATTGCCGACGAAACCGCCGTGATGGTGGAGCAAGCCCATCAAGCCCTCGGTGACATAGTGACTCAGGTTGAAAGCATTACCGATATGTCCCACCAAATCGCAACGGCTTCGGAAGAGCAACATGCAGTTGCCGAAGAAATTAACAAAAATATCAGCGTGATGGCCGATCTTGCCCTAAAAAATGCGCGCCATACCAACCACACCAACTTATCCAGTCTTAAGGTGTATAACATGTCACAGGAAATTGGCTCCCTGCTGCATCGATTCCATGTCGATGCTAAGATGTTTAATTCGAGCCAAGCCCAAAGTAAGTTATTCGTGAAATGGGGGCAAGAGCTTGATATCGGCATGCCAGAGATTAACCGTCAGCACCAACGCTTAGTCTCATTAATCAATGAATTACACCGGACGTTAAGTGAGGCATATGGGCTTGAGGCGATTAAGCGTATCGTCCAAGGGCTGGTGGATTACACCGCGAACCATTTCTCCTATGAAGAAGAATTGTTTGCACGTTTTGGCTATCCCCAAACCGTGGCCCACAAGGAAAAGCATGCCCAGCTGGTGGGTCAAGTGCTTGATTTTCAAAAGAGGGTAGCTAGAGGTGAAGATGTAGCCGATGAACTCATGGCATTTTTAAAAGCTTGGCTAGTCAATCATATTCAAAAGAGCGATAAGGAATACACCCAATTTTTACTCGCCCATGGCGCCGAATAACCGGCCTTGGTTTATCAGAGTTGGATTTTTGAGCGGTTAAAACTAATTTACTATCCTGCCTTTGAAAAGGGCTTGCCATTGTCAAAGGCAAAGGTATAATTCCCAGCACTTAGAGCCAGCTGCTTGTTTTTGTTAGCTCTAATTTTGATAATGCCAGAGTGGTGAAATCGGTAGACACAGCGGATTCAAAATCCGCCGCCCTTAAAAGCGTGACGGTTCGAGTCCGTCCTCTGGTACCATCCCTTCCAAAGGGACTCAAACCGACCTAGAGTCGGTTTTTTTGTGTCTAAAATCTGCTCGTTAGCATCTATTTTGCTTTTTCACTCGCCGCTTTTTTTGTTTGCATTCGGTACTGTTTTAAAGCAAACACTATGGTCTTAAGCCTTGTGCACGTTTTCACTGCCATTTGACATGTCAAAGAGATGAATTAATCAAGTTAGCTAAGTTCTGTCAGGCTCCATCCTTTATCGGGGCGATCGTGAGAATATTGGCAGCGCGTTTTCCCAGCTTAGTCACAACTATGTTTCGCTCTACATCGATGGAAAGGCTTCGGTGAATTTTAATACTGCCCTTTGCAAAGGATTGAATTTCCTGCTCAGTACCGTCTTTCCAGTAAATCAGCTTGTCAGCATCTTTATCTCTTTTGATGAAATAGATTCCCCCATCTTGATAGACCCAGTTCCCCCAGTCATCTGCTGCCAATGCGGGGATTAGGTTTTCATCCACTCCCGATGCGGTTTGTCGCCATAATCCAGCAGTGTTAGGGCGCGTGTAGTACAAGGTGTTTTTAATATAGATACCATATTGGCCACCTGCGCGGGTCAGTTGTTCGAAGCTGCGCGACTTAATATCGTACCGCCAGAGTTGCCAATCACCGCCACGGTTGCTGGAGACCATTATGGTGTTTGTGGAATCCGCCCACACAGGATTTCGATATTGAAAACCATCCTGCAATAAGGTTTTTGTTCTCTGGAGGAGACTGCAGTCTGAATGACTTTAGGTTTTTCATTGGCAGAATCCACCACGGTTAAGATGCTGTGTCCGTCCGGGGACCAGGAGGCTAAATCGGGTAAGCCTTGTGAGTTGGTGAGCTGAAACGCTTGTCTGCCAAATGTATCGCTGACCCAAATCTCAAATTTCCCGCTGCGATTGGATAGAAAGGCAAGTTGTTGGCGGTCGGGTGAGATGACGCCATATAAGTCTCGCCCTGTCGACTCGATAACTTGTTCTTTAGCGTCATGTATGTAGACCAATTGCTCCTGAGATGCATGTTTTACATAGGCATAGGATTTAGATTGTGGCAGCGCGACAATGTTAAAAGGTGTTTGGTCACGGTGCACAAACTCAATGTCGGCGCTGGCGACGAGGTAACGCCAATAGGCGTGTCCACCATCACGAACGGAGTTGAATACTATGCCTTTATCATCGATATCCCAAGTCAGTCCGTGTATAGGAACCTCATCATGGGTTAACCGTTGTACCTGTTCCCCGAATGGCAGTAAGTATAAATCATAGGTAAATGTGCCCAGCGCTCTGATAAATGCGAGGGTGTCGGAGGCATGTGCCCAAGCTAATTGGTGATCCCGCTCCCCTTGTTTGGGAAAGCTGACTTGGGTTTTCTTTCCACTCGATAACTCATATAGGAAGACGGCGGTATTGCCCGACGCTGTGGCATCTATGAGGGCTAAAAACTTTCCGGATGGGGACCAATCTAGCGCCTTATGGTACCGCTCTTGAACGCAGCTTGTGAGCTTTCGCTCCTGGACGGTTTTGAGTTCTTTAATCCATACCTCACAGGCTCCAGAATCATCCAATCTCAAATACGCTATCTGCTTGCCATCCGGCGACCAGGTGGGAGTCGTTTCATTGAATTCACTAAAACTCAACTGGCGTAGTGTGGCATTGGCCTCTGTGAGTGATTGCACAAAAATTCTGGCGGGTTCGTTGTCCTTCATCCACATAAACGCCAACGACTTACCGTCGGGTGAGACTGATGGCGTTTCTTCAATGCCTTCAAGATAACTAATAGGTTCGGGTTTAGAGTAACGAATGACGGACGCAGCTGGCTCGCGGGTCACAAAATAAGACACCATCAAAAGGAAGAGCACTGCCAAAGTCGCAGCGACTAGCATCATGGTGCGAAAGTTTACGCGTGATCGCTTGCTTGAAGGCAAGGTATCAGGTTTGAACGATTCGGTGGGCCTAGAGACTGGTAACAATAGCTGATAGCCCGTTTTGGAGATGGTGTTGATACTTCGCTCATCGCCTTCATCCAGCAGTTTTCTTAGGGCGTAAATGGCATTGGTGATACCTCGAGTTCCCACCGAGACATTACCAGCCCACACGTCTTCAATCAGTTCATTACGGGTGACAGTGTGATCTGCTGAGGTCACCAATTTTAACAGCACCTCAAACACCTTAGGTGGCAAGGATTCTTCAATCAACTGATGCTGTTCATCGTAACGGATGAGTTTTAGCTCGCGGGCAACAATCCACCACGTACCAACTCGATAATCACCGAGCTTCATTCCCCTAAACACCTACATTACCCGCTGCTTGATTAGACGAGACATTAATAATGACTGCGCTAGACAAGTCAACTTTTAACATATTAGTCGATACACATTGTTACGTATTCATTGGCTGTTGATAGTGCAAGCTTATGACTTTTAAGTAAATGATAAAAAAGTGACATCAAAGAGACTCAAATGTGATGTTGCCGATCTTCAAGCGATTTTACAATTTTGTTATCCATTTGCTTCAGATGCCCTAGGTGCGTTCTAAGGGCGTGGTTCGCAATAAAAACTAATCAAAAAATTAAGAATCGAAAAAGGAAGCAAAATGGCAATAAAAATGTCCCATCTTTGTGTTTGCATCAGTATTGCGTTGGCGCCAGCCTGCATCGATGCTCGCCCTGTCACGAATGCATTTGGTAAATTAGCGCCGCAACATGTGGGGAATTCAACTCAAGAAAAGTCTCAATTTGACATCTTACTCGCGGGAAAGAGTGAGTGGCAGGGTGGGAATCGACAGGATATACAACTGCAACAGCAGCAACTTATCGCCCAGATCCAGAGCCTAGACAGCAGCGCAAAAATTCTGACAACCAGCAGCAAGGCGATAAATTCATTGCATGTGGAGATGTCGGCATCGGCCGCACAAACGATAAAAGCGAATCGTGAGGTTAAGGCTGTCAGTTCGCTGCAATCCAAACAGCTTGAACAAGTCTCCAAGGCCATGCCATCTGCGACTAAGGGAGTGGCAACCACTTCGGCGCCGCGCGCAACTGCTGTTGGTAAAGCTCCAGCCTTAAGTGATGATCCACTCGCGGGTAAAGGAACTGTTATCGCTATTTTGTCTACTGGGATTGATTATACCCATGCGACACTGGGCGGTGCTGGAACAGCTGCAGCGTACGACGAGGCAAAAATCAATAATACGGCCGAATTTGATGGCTTCCCGACAGATCTTGTTATCGCTGGTCGCGACTATTCATCTGAATTTGGCTGGGGTGAAGACCCCAATCCGCTCGACAGTGACATGAGCTATGTCAATCCGGTCTCTGGTTTTGAGTTCCCTACTGGTCGCGGCACTATGATCGCATCTCTTATTCACCAGCAGGCTCCGGGAGCCAAATTGTTGGCTTATAAAATGGCGGGCTTGTCTGATCCATGGGGAAGCGGTCCTTCTCCGCGATTTCCTTCCCATACAGATATGGCGGCCGCGATGGAAGATGCCGTCGAGAAGGGGGCCAATATCATCGTCGTGGATCAGAGCGTTTATGGCGGTAACTTTGCAGCTTACTACGATCCGAATGATCCCAACTCATCCGGCGCGATTTTTGATCACATTATGGTCAACAGCATTGCATCTAAAGGAGTGTTGGTGGTGGTCAGTGCCGGCTATTACGGCGAGCTGCCAACGAAATACAATATTGGCAATTTGGGGGCGACCGCAGAATCATTAACAGTGGGGGCTGTGGAGTCTCTTAGCGATGATTTACTGGCAACCACTGCATGGACACCCCACGGCCCTGTGCGTGGTATCCAAACCCTTAAACCCGATCTGGTGACTTATGCCAGCGAAGAAACCGTTGCCCTTGTGGGTGGCGCCGCGCAAACCTTAGCGTCCAGCGAAAAAGAATTCCCGGTTGCGCGTATGGCGGCTGCGGCTGCGATTTTAAAAGCCAGCCGTGATGTCTCGGCAGTTGAAGTGAAAGCCTTGTTGGCCAATACCGCAAATCATACTATCCAACGTGGTGATAGTGGCCAGAGAGCCTCCGTGACTCAAATTGGCACCGGGGTTGAAAACCTAGAGGCGGCTCTGAACTCACCCGTTGCCGTGTGGGAGCATAGTTCGTATCAACCCAACTTAACTTTTGGTCAGCAACTCGTATCAGGTAAAGCAAGGCTGATAAAAGAAGTCGCGCTGAAGAATTACAGTGATTCAGCCAAGACTTATACTCTGGCCATTGAGGTTGCCCCTGACCGTGAGGGCAATGCCGCCATCAATTGGAGTTTCCCGGCCAAAGTCACTGTGCCAGCCAAGAGCACTTTGTCAGTGCCTGTTATCTTGGAAATTGATGCCGCCAAGCTGCCGATGTCCAAACTCAATAACACTGAAGACTTTGGCATTGATGCATGGGAGCAATTTGAGCTTAACGGTTATCTCACCTTAAGTGCTGAACAACTGCCAACACTCAGCATGGGCTGGTCAGTTTTTCCCCGTCCAGAGGGGAAAATTCGCCGTGAATTCAACACTTACAATGATGGAATTTGGGAGCTTCCCAAAACATTACCTTGGGCACAAGAAACCTTTGCGGTTAAACAGGCCTTTACCAATATCAACGCCTATCCGGCCCATATGATGGCGCTTCCTGTCGTTGCATCACAACCTAATCTTCCTGCTGGTTTTGAAAATACTAATAATATGATCAAGCATGTGGCGGCAGCAGTAATGCCCGAAGCACAGTGTTCGGTCAGTGGTCAAAAATATGCGATTGCGGTGCAGATGCATGGACCTATGGATATTTCAGTCTCAGGGCACATGGATAAGTTCGGCGACATGTTGCTTGAAAACGCTTTGTACTCTGAAGCCGTGATTGACATGTATGGACTGGCTGAGAGTTTCGATCCTTTCGTGGATTTCAGCCTTAGCAACGCTGAGCGAGTCGCTAATTTACGCGTTTATATCGATGACAATGGTAAACCGCAGACAGTCATCGCGGACTACAGTTCTGATGATCCGTGGTGGATGCCAGCTCCTCCCCCCAAAATTTCTTCTTTGCCGACCTACTTTACCCCAGGTGGTGACACCGTCGTTGCGCAGGCGTGTTTAGAAGACATGTATCACCATGGCTTGAATTCACCAGCAACCTTTGACCAGCAGATGGCGTTTGTTATCGGCACTGACCGTGATGTGATGCCGACGGCGAATGGCAAGTCGGTAATGTTTAACCCGGTGAAATTCGGCAGTAAGTATGTCACTAGCGAGTTTGATTGGTCGACGGGGGATTACGTCGATAAGGAACGTTACAGCACTGCGATGATCAACATGAATCGTCTCGATAGTGATGGGGCAGAAGGCGCGCAGTGGCAATGGGAAATGACATTGGCTCCCAACGAAAGCGCTATGTTATGGGCATTTAGAGATTCGTGGTGTGAAGCCGGTGGCGCATGGAGTGTCCCAAACACTAAGGCTGGCATTCAGGCGGTTAGTCCTGGAGCTTGCTCATTATCAGACTTCCTACTGATGGACCTGAATAGCAACATGGTCATCGCAGCCAAGCAGCAGCGAGATGGTAGCATTCAAAACGTAGAAGCGAATCAGGTGTTTGAGGTAGAGGAAAATACACCCGAGGGCAAAGAGATTGGTACGTTATCGACCACCATTAATGGTTTCTTCGGTGAGGCAAACAGCCAATGGACATCGGTTAACATAGTGCAAATGGGAGCCATACCAGGCAATCCTATCGCCGTCAGTCCAGAGGGCGTAATCACTGTAGCTAACGCTGCTGCACTGGATTATGAAAATCTGAAGTCTATAACCCTTAAAGTGCAAACCGAGCGTAACAATATCGTCGGTACAGTCACCGACGTCATTATCAACCTTGTTAACGCTAACGATGTTGCTCCGTTATTCAAGGGGCCTTTTAGCACCTTCAGTGTGGAGGAGGGTAAGTCCTACGAGTATTCCTTGGCAGGGTATTTCACGGATGTGGAAGGCGATGAGTTGACGATTGCGGTATCGGGTCTGCCTGATGGCATGAGCTTTAATGCCAGCACTATGATGATTTCGGGCACGCCAACCAAACCGGGAACGTTTGTTGCCCAAGTTACTGCCTCCGATGGCGTAAACCAGACCTCGGCATCGCTTAACGGTGAAGTGGTTGCTAAACCTGCCTCGAGTAGCGGCGGTGGAACAGGCTTTGGTGTCCTACCACTGTTGCTGCTTGGCCTACTGCGTCGCAAACAATAATCATAAAAATCGGCCACTGCGATAGCAGTGGCCTGAATTCACTTTACTTTTTTTAAGGAGTCAAGACGTGTTCAGACTCAGTTTATTGGCTATTGCCATTCTTAGTTGTCACAGCATTGCTGAGCCCATTGATACAAAATATCGCGCACAGCCATTGAATGCAGAAACCAAACCTTTAACCAGTATTCGCCAACGAGATATCAGCGATCTGTACTTTATCCACTTTCCACAGCCCTCACTGGCGCTCGCGTATAAGAGCCTGCCAAGTGCTGGCATCATGGGGGAGAGTACTGCTACGGCCAAATTCAACCTCGCTAACGTTGCGAGTCAGAGTTACTTGCAAAAATTGACCAAGCAGCAAGAAGATTCGCGCAAGAGCTTGTCTGCGGTATTGGGACGTTCACTTCATTTTGAACACCAATATGGCACTTTAATTAACGCCGCTACAGTGAGACTCTCGAAGGAGGAAGCTGCGAAGCTGCAAGCTACCAAGACTGGCATTCGAATCGAAAAGATGCGCCTTAGCCGACTATTGACCGATACTGGTCCCGCCTTTATTGGCGCCGATGGGATTTGGAATGGCAGCGGAATGGATGCGCCGAGTAAAGGTGAGGGAGTGGTTGTCGGTATTATTGATACGGGCATAGATGCCGACCATCCTTCTTTTGCGGCTCTGGCATCCGATGGATATCAGCACCAAAACCCCTTAGGCACAGGTAAGTATCTTGGCGACTGTGTCGACCATGATGGCTTATGCAATGACAAACTGATTGGAGTCATTAGTTATCCTGAACTCCGTGGGTATTACCCTGGAAATATCTATGACGGTTTCCCTAAGCCTGACATCATCAATGTGGGCTGGGACATGCATGGCCATGGCACCCATGTGGCATCGACAGTGGCGGGGAATCCGGTTGAAAATATTGTGCCGGGTAATGCAATCGGTGACGATGCGCAAGTTAGGATCCCAAAAGTCAGTGGTGTCGCGCCGCGGGCGAACATTATTTCCTATCAGGTTTGTTTACCTAAGTCGGGCGAGGATCCTAACTACGGTGGCTGCTTTCCTGATTTGACTATCCTCGCGCTTGAACATGCTGTGGCAAACGGAGTTAACGTTATTAACTATTCAGTGGGTGGCGCAGCAGATAGCCCATGGGAGTCTGCGGATTCATTCGCGTTTTTGGCTGCGAGAAGTGCAGGCATTCATGCCGTGACCGCTGCCGGTAACTCTGGCCCTGCGGCCGAAACCGTTGGCGCGCCCGGAAATTCACCTTGGATTACCACAGTTGCAGCCTATACCCATGACAGAGGTTACAGTGAGAAGACCCTAAGCTGGGTTTCTGGCGGCGATAGCCCATTAGCGACCCTAAAAGGCGCCGGTGTCAGTTACGCGTTTTCTGGCCTCGTCGTCGATGCGGCATCCTTTGGTGACGGTAATTGTAATACCCCCTTCCGGGCGGGAACTTTCAATGGCGAAATCGTGGTATGTCGCCGTGGTGATATTGCGCGGGTGGAGAAGGGCCGCAATGTGCAAGCGGGTGGTGCTGGTGGGTTGATCTTGATTAACGTAGATGCTGCCAGTGATAACATCGAGCAGGACTTACATACGTTGCCCGCGATTCACTTAAAGATGAGTGATGGCGAGACATTACTCTCGTGGCTTGCCAGTGGCGCTAACCATCAGCTCGCTATCAATGAGTCGCAATATATACATATTCCTGAAAATGGCGATATCGCGGGGAGTTTCTCATCTCGAGGCCCTAACTATCCTATCCCTAGCACTATTACTCCCGATATAGCTGCGCCCGGCGTCGACATCTTTGCCGGCCACACAACCGAATGGCCTTTTGTGGAACCAAGCATTGCTGTGCCACGTGAGTTCGACTTTATGAGTGGCACCTCTATGGCCAGTCCTCACGTTGCGGGGGCTCTGACGCTGTTAGCGGCGCTGCGTCCACATTGGACGCCAGATGAGGCGCAATCGGCAATTATGACGACGGCAAACAGCAACACCTTCAAGGACGACGATGGTGATGGGATTAAAGAAGCATCAACGCCCTTTGATGCAGGGGCGGGACGTATTCAAATCGATAAAGCCGTCAAAGCGGGGCTGTTATTACGTATCAGCGAACAGGATTACCTTGATGCAGATCCCGCAAAAGCGGGCGATCCTGCTCAATTAAACCTGCCTACTATGGTGGGGCTGAAGTGTCTGACCAAGTGTGAATGGACTCGCACAGTCACCGCAACCGCCGATGCGAGCTGGACTTTGTCTACACAGAGTCAAACCGAGGGGTTGATGTTAGCAGTCTCGCCCGCCAGTTTTGCATTAAAGGCGGGGCAGTCGCAGCAATTGACTATTACTGCAAGCCCTACCGCTTCACTGTCTTCCTGTGGAGTTTTGGTGAGATCCAACTGAGTGCCTCAGGCTTTCCTGAGCAGCATTTGACTGTTGCGGCTGAATTTACCGGGGGTAACGTACCAACTGAAGAGGTGGTTAAAATCACCGCCCATCGCGATGCAGACAGCTTTACGCTGCCGGGTTTTGCTTCGATAGGCTCTGATGACTTGCAGGTGCAGCTCATGGGGTTGTCTAAGGTCGACACAGTCGAAGGCCAAACCGCTTGGGATCCTGACGCTAAGTATCGAGCTCAAAATCCAGAAACCTACCATGTCATTCCGCTGAATACTAATTCATCCGTTGCCATGGTCGGGGTGTGGGTTAACAGTGCAGACGCGCCAGATTTGGATTTGTTTATCGTGCGTGACAGCAATTTAGACGGTAAACCCAGCCAGCTCGAGTTGGACAATGCGGTGTGCGTGAGCGGTCGTGAAGACAGTAAGGAGTCTTGCTTTATTGAGACGCCAACGCCAGCAAATTACCTCGCCGTAATACACAACTATCAGGGAACTGCACCGCATAACCTAGATAAACACTCAATATCTATGGTGAAAGTGCGTAAAACGGATTCATCACTAACGGGTGTGGTTCCCACTACGGTAGCACCTGGTGAAATGTTTGACCTCACTCTGACTTGGGATTTGCCGATGGCCGAGAATGAAGTCTACTTTGCTAAGGCTACCTTAGGGACGCATCCTAATCTCGCTGACAATATTGGCTCTGTGTACTTCGAACTCACCCGTGGTATGGATGATGTGACCATGAGTGCGGATAAGGCGCAATTAATCAGCGGTGAACCCCTTGTGTACACCATTGATATTCTCGCCAATGAATCGGGGGCCGATAAGCATTATTCTCTGAGCACCGTATTACCTGAGGGGATTTCGGTCAAAGATGCGGGTGGTGGTGTGGTCAATGGTAACCGTATTAATTGGGAAGTCGAACTGCCTAAAAATAGCCAAGGTCAACAGCTTAGCTTTGAGCTGAACACGAGCGGCGTTCAAAAAAGTACAGATCTTAAGTTGGAGTTGCAGCATTCTGTCGACTCGGTCGCGGGTAAAACGCTGACGACTGTTGCAGAGGTTGTGCAGGTTAAAGCTTTGCCGGTAGCGAAAATTAATGGGGCATTTAATGTGAGTGTCACCTTGCAAACCCCTGGTAGTGTGGAGCTGAGTGGCGCCGACAGTTTCGACGGTGACAGTCAATTGCTCACATATCAGTGGCGTCAACGTTCCGGTCCTGCGTTGACATTGACGGGTGACACAACATCAATCCTAAAGATTGCGGCGACTGCATTGTCACAGGATACGATGGCGGAGTTTGAGCTGGTGGTCAGTACAAGCACGGGGAAGAGTGCCGCAGCAGTAGCCAGTGTGCAGCTTAAAGCCGAAGTGGAGAATTCTTCGGGTGGCGGCAGCTTTGGACTGTGGAGTGTCATACTAGGTTTGTTATGTGCGTTCAGACGCATGACTCGAACAATAGGAAGATAAGCACTAATGGCAAATGGCGTGGTGTTTCTTAACGATGAACAACTTGTATATATTTTTTAATTCATACGCTTAAGAGGCGCCAGGCCAACGCATTCAAACTGTAATCCACGAAATCAACTTAACCGTTCAAGCCTTGGATTCTGGGTTCGCACATGGCATTTCACAACTTTAAAGGGGAGTACCAATATTTTTGGCACTTATATTGATATCAAGTTATAAGTTTAAATAATGTTGGTTTTGCTATCATTTGTTGTCAAAGGTGTTTCTCGCTTGATAAATTAAACGGCGTTTGGTGTCTTACCTTTTCTAGTTTGATGGCGAATGTAGCGAAGTGATAGCAAGCTCTTCGGCATATAAGACTTTATATTTCAGGTAGATAACTGGTTGTAGTGTCCCCATTATTCACAAGGTGATAAAGCAATGGATATTACGAGTAAGCCTTTTCCTCTTTTCCTCTTTTCCTTATGTTAGTCGTTTTTTGTTCCGCGCCAGTCTGCTCTGAAACTGTAGACTCCACTCAACCAGAATTGGATCTCGGGCCTAGTTCTGTGCCAAGTCAGCTAAAGGAAATTGAATACATCAGAAAGTCTGAGCATCCTAGCTGGCCAAGCATCCCATCTTTCGCTGAGTATAATTTATCTTTAGCTGCAGATTATCAGGTACTTGCACAACAGTTGAATAGTAGTCCTTCAGAGACCAGCGCTATTGGGGGCGCGTTACGCTTATATGGGACGTGGAATTTAGATGCAGAATCGAGTGCACCTGGTCGGTTAGTTTTTAAAGTGGAGAATCGTCACCGCATCGGCACAACATTGAGTCCTCAAGTACTTTTGCCGTCGGCGGGGGTCTCTGGTGTGAGTGGCCCCACTTTCAGTGATAAAAAGTCCGTGTTGACAAACCTTTATTGGGGGCAAAGCTTTAAAAACAATGAGTTTGGTTACATCGCAGGTATCATTGACGTTGCTGACTTCCTCGATGTTTATGGTTTGATAAATGTTTGGACTGAATTTAATAACCTAGCATTTGCAACCAATCCAACGATTCCAACACCTGCGCAAGGTTTAGGTGTTGCGGGTCGTTGGTTAATGCCGAGTAATTATTACATTACAGGCAGTATTTCCGATATCAATGGTAATCCACATCGGCCTGAGGATGCCTTCGATAGCTTCTTTAATACCTCGGAGCACCTGTCTCACTTAGAGTTTGGGCGTATTGGTTCTTGGGATGAGCGATGGGCCAATAATATTCATGTCACTTTATGGCATGCGGATGAGCGAAAAGAAGCTGGTATTCCAAGTGATTGGGGGCTACTGCAACATTAAGTCAGCGTTTTGGCCAATGGTTACCCTTTTTACGTTTCGGAATTGCTGATCGTGGTGTTAGTTTTCAGCAAAAAACACTGAGTACAGGCATTGGCTATACAATAAGTCAGACTGGTGATTTTGTGGGTGTGGGTATCAGTTGGGGACAAACGGCTAATAACGATCGCGATCAGTATTTACTGGAAACCTATTACAAATGGCAACTCTATAAGCATATACTTCTAGTGCCCAGTATCCAATGGATTCATCATCCATCCCATAATAATACCGAAGATAACCTTTATCTAGCGGCACTGAAGTTGCGTGTTACTTTTTAGTTTTTTAGAACCGATAGCTAAAATTAAGTGTTAATGAATTACGTGTCTCCCCTTTATTATAAAGTAGGGTCATATTGTAATTTTTACTAAACTGTTTATTAAAGCCGATTAAATATGCCCACTCATCTAAGTTCACGCCAACATCAAATCTAAAGGGCTGACCAGCTATTTCCAAACTATCAATGGTTCCGCTCATGGTAGATCTTAAGCCCTGATATTCTGCGCCGATGAACAACTGTGCGCGATAATCGGCGAATTGATAGCCTAGCATTGGTTGAATAGTGACGATAGGCTTACCCCAGTTATCATTTCCAGCTAAACGAGTCGTGGTATATGTTCCTGTGATAGAAGCAAAAATTCCTTGTAACCCACAGATAGTGTAGTACCTATCCCTACCACATCATAATCTAGTTGTAGAGGTACATGGATAGTTGCTGGGTTACACATGGCGGGTACTAACTCTTTACAAAATACAAAGCCAAGTCCAGGTAATTTTTCATTGAGCTTATCTTTAATCATCTCTCCCGCTTTACCCGTGTATTGTGCATCCACATTCGCATCGATACTGACTTTACCAATTACACCAAATACGTTCCAAAACGGAAGAATATTAATATCTCCTCTTAAAGAAATACTTTCAGCATTGACGACTCCGAAAGATTGAGTTGGATCAAATATTTCATTAAGTGTTATCCCCATAATATTAAAGTTATCAAAGGGAACATCCATTTCTTGGTTGCGATAGGAGATAGACAATCCGTATGGAAGGGGCATGTCTATGCCCTTTTGACGTACCACATCTCCCATTAGTGGAAATAACCTATCGAGTTTGACTCGCTCTTCTTGGATTCGTGGATCTGACACTTCAGAGAGTAATTCTTGATGAAGAATAACTACACCATCGGCATCGTCGTAAAGCGCTACAGGTATGGTAGATATGTTGATTTCGAGTGGTTCATTTGCTGAGTTTCCTGTTATTTTTATATCCTTTTGTGAAAGAATCACTCGGCCATTATCGAGTCGATTAAATTGTATGGTTTGCTCATATGACTCAATTCGATAGCCTTCATAATTAAATGGCTTTGAATTTTTTATTATCATATTGATTGGTAGGTTGTCTTTCACCTTAATCGCTACTTGAAGATGTCTGAAGTAAGCAATATCTTGTGGGAGGCCATATTTTGAATAATTAAACTTTACAATAACAGTATCATCGTCTTGTTTAAGCTCTCTCACCGTATTAGGGTCGAAACTTTGTGCATAATCTCGTAGGCGATATTCTGTCCTTGTATTACGTTCAATTTCATCAACGGCATTGACTCGATCATTAAAGTCTGATTTTTTGTACTTAATACGCAGATCAATATCCCCATTGGGATCCGTTTCTTTGACTAAGAATATTCTAGACGTTCTGACTTTATCACCAGTTTTGATAGTCCGAGTTGAATGCTCGACGAGGTGCTCTCCTGCTGTAAGCGAACTTAGACCAAGTTTAATTAAGCTTTCATCAATACCATATTTAATGAAAATGCTTTGGCCATGATCATTAATACTATCTGGATTCGTTTTTTCTAGGTTTTTTGTTACATCACTAGCGGCATTGCTCGATGAGATAAAAAGTAAAAGTGATGTCAAAGTAACAAGTGTTATTGATGTTTTCCTTGATAAATGATTTTTTTGTAAATTCATTTGATGACTCTCATCGACACTCTGTAAATTGAGGAATTGGATGAATTAACTTAAGCGGCCGGAGCATCAGCTCTGGCCACCTAACTGCGAGGTAATAGGTGAGGTTTACAGATAAACCTTGTAGTTAAACCAAACGCGGGTTTCATCAACATCAATATTGAGGGTGTCAGATTTCATGCTGCCCGTGGTTTTTTCAAACTTAATTTGTCCCCAACGTTTTTTATCCGCACTAAAAGGAGTCGCTACCATGAGCGTCGTTTTTAAGGTGGATGAGGTTATGTCACCATTTAAATAGGTGTACTCAGGGTAAAAGGCCAAATAGGTACCATCTTGTCCAGCTTTCCATACCGCATATACCGCTCCCATTCCACCGACTAGGCTGTTATCAGTGACACCAAAATTATCCATAGCTTCATCTGAATATTGACCCGTTAATACTCCAGCGCGAGCAAAGAAAGTTAACGAGTCAATTGGCGTACGGAAAATCGATATTGCACCCAAGGCGGCTGTCGTTGCCGTTTCGTTGTCAATGATGTCAAGGGATACGGCTACTCGAGGCGTAATTGGATTGTCTAAGTTGAATACGTGGAAATACTGCAGGCGGCTATCGCTGTATTCGCCATCTTTGTCCATAGTGCCCTCAAGGGATACCATAGACTCCATACCATTCTCATAACGGTAAGAGAGTGAACCCGATGCTTTGACATCACCATTGTTACTCGCACCAACGAAGAGGGTAGAATAAGCGCGGGTCATATCGGCTGCATCGACTGCTTCTGCTTGTTTGGTTTCAGCGGCGTATGCACCTGTGGCCAATGTACTGCTGATGAGGGTGGTGATAATGGCTTTTTTAAAGTATTCATAGTAATGATTCCATAGGTTGTCTTGAATGGATTCATACTATGAGGAAAAAATAAACCAAGTTAATCTCATATGAAGGGTTTAATCCTTCATGTGACAAGATTGTCTAATGTAGAGTGGACTTAACCCGCCTCAGGTTCTCCTATTATTACAATGGATTAGCCTGATATATCTTGGTTTTGTCTTCAGCCGAGTTTTCTGTCGATACGATTGTTCATAAAAAGCAAAACCGACCTAGAGTCGGCTTTTTGTGTTTTATTTCGTTCTCAATATCTGTTCAGTGAGACTCGGCAATATCCATTTGCGTCATTGTCACGCCTTTGATTTGGGCATAGATATTTTTGCCGGGAGTTAGTTGTAACTCATCTCGCGCCCATGGGGTGATGTTGGCCCATAGCTCGTCTTTACCTAGGGCAATTTTAAGTTGAATTTGCTCGCCATTATCGCTGGGGTAGAGCTCTTTTATTTTTCCTCTGAGTAAGTTACGAATACTCGAGCCTTTAGGTTCCTCTGTGCAAACCGATACATGGTTCGCTTGAATGCGCACCTTTAACTGCTTATGGGTGGGCGGCAGTTGGCCACTGACCCAGAGCTGATTGCCATCATCCATCAACAGCCTTGTCATTGGATAATCAGGATGTCTTTCGGCGATTCTGGCACTCAGCAATGAACTCAGTTCCTGCAATGGCACCCAGGGGCGCATTTGTTCACTATTCCATACCTGTGTTAGTGGTCCTTGGGCGATCATTTTTCCTTGATGCAACACCAGCATATGGTCGGCGAGTTGCAGGATTTCGTCCAAGCTGTGGCTCACATAGACGATCGGTAGCTTTAATTCCTGCGCTAGGGTTTGTAGGTAAGGCAGCAATTCGCGTTTTCGAGGTAAATCGAGGGAGGCTAAGGGCTCGTCCATCAATAACATCTGCGGCGAGGTGAGTAGGGCACGGCCAATGGCGACCCGTTGTTTTTCGCCGCCGGAGAGCGTGCTGGGATAGCGGCTTAAAAGTTTTTCTATGCCCAGTAGCGAGACCACTTTATCGAACAATTCAGGCGTTTTATGACGCATCCCATAGGTGAGATTGCCCTTCACACTGTAATGGGGAAATAACCTCGCTTCTTGAAATACATAGCCAATTCGGCGTTTTTCAGGGGGCAGATTAACGGTTTTATGCTTGAACAATAGTGTGTCGCCAAGGCTAATCTCGCCTTTATCCGGTGTGGTTAATCCGCCGAGCAAATTCACCAAGGAGGTTTTGCCCGCTCCCGAGCGGCCGAATACGGCGGTGACGCCCTGTAATGGTAATTGGGTGTTCACCTTGAGTTGTAGTTGGCCGAGTTGTTTTTCAATATTGATGTTTAACATACACTTGCCGTTCTTTTGAGGGCCTTTTTAGTGAGCCATTGGGAGGCGAGTAAGGAGGCCAGCGCTATCACTATCGAGATGATACACAGGCGCATAGCCTGATATTCCGCTCCCGGTGTTTCGATAAAGGAATACATGGCCAGCGGAATGGTGCGAGTTTCGCCGGGAATATTGGAGACGAAGGTGATGGTCGAGCCAAATTCCCCAAGGCTGCGGGCAAAGGCGATGATCATCCCTGAGACTATGCCGGGCGAGGTGAGAGGCAGGGTGATGGTCAAAAATACTCGCCAGCGACTACTTCCCAAAGTGCGCGCCGCCTGTTCGAGGCGAATATCGACGGTTTCGAAGGATTGACGTATGGCTCTGACCATTAAAGGAAAGGAGACCACTGCGGCGGCGAGCGCCGCGCCGCGCCAGCTAAAGCTAAAACTTAACCCAAACCAATTGTATAGCCACTGCCCGATGACGCCCTGACGCCCCATGCTGATGAGTAGCAGGTAACCCACCACCACCGGCGGCAACACCAATGGGAGATGCAAGAGACTGTCAAAGATAGCCTTACCGGGGAACTCCACGCGTGCCAGCAACCAAGCGCATAAAATGCCTAAGGGTAAGCTGGCCAGCACGGCAACCGCTGAGACTTTGAGGCTCAGCAGTAGCGCGGCGGTTTCGTATTCGCTGAGCAGTGGCCCGTCAAACAGCGAGCCACTTACTAAAACATCACTCAGCACTAGTTCACTCCAAAGCCATATTTTTCAAATACTGCTGTGGCGCTTGGGCCTTGAAGGTATTGATTAAAGTCTTTAGCACTGGCAGTGGATTCCTGCTTCGTTAAGGCGCTGGGATATTCAATCGGGCTATAGCTGGTCGCGGGGAAGGTCGCCACAATTTTAATCTTTTGCGCGACTTTGGCATCGGTCGAGTAAACGATACCGAGCGGGGCTTCGCCCTGTTCCACTAATGCTAAAGCAGCGCGGACATTGTTTGCTCTCGCTAGCAGTGGTTCTGCGGTTTTCCAAAGGTTGAGGTTTTCAAGCGCTTGCTTGGCGTATTGTCCGGCTGGGACATGGTCAGGGTCGCCCACCGCTAAACGGCTGCCATTGACTGCGGCCTTAATATCCCAATCGCTGTTCAGTGTGACTTGGTTTACCGGGCTGTTCTTTTCGGCAATCAGCACTAAGGTATTTTTTAACAGGGTAATGCGGCTATCGGCATTGACCGCCTTGGCCTCGACGAGGTAATCCATCCATTTTTGGTTGGCGGAGATAAACAGATCGGCGGGCGCACCATTAGCGATTTGTTTGGCGAGTGTTGAGGAGGAGGCAAAGGAGAAAATCACTTTCGTTTGATGTTCCTTTTCGTACTGCTGGCCAATCTCATTAAGCGCATTCGTGAGGGATGCGGCGGCAAAAACCGTCACTTGTTCTTGGTCTGCGGCAAAGCTGATGCTGCAACTGAGGGCTAAGCCAACGACTGAGGCTGTGGTAAAACGAATAAAGTCTTTGAGCGAGCTCATGGTGTTCCTCCGTGATAAAAAGTGATCGATATATACCAATCTACATATCGGTCATTCAAGTCCTGATACGTAAATTAGTGATCTCGGCTCGGTTTATTGGCGAAAACGCTAATACCTCGGCGGAGAATTCCGACCGTACGTATTGGTATCTCAAGATTGATCGGGGACAATAGTATTCACTTAAGCTAAGGCGCGCAGGAACATGGACTTACACGCACTACTGACATTGTCATTGGGGGACAAACCCTTCGCCAATCCTCGGCGGATAGCTTTGCTGCGCCAAGTGGCTAACACTGGGTCTATCAGCCAGGGCGCGAAGTTGGCGGGGATCAGCTATAAGGCCGCCTGGGATGCGATAAATGAGATGAATACCACTATGCCCGAGCCCGTCGTCAGCAGCGAAAAGGGTGGTAAGGGCGGTGGTGGTGCCAAACTGACCGAGTTTGGTGAACGTTTACTTAAGGTGTATTCCATCACCTCGCAGGTGCAGGAAATGGCGCTGTCAGCGTTGCTGGATGATTCGGTCGATATGCACAGTTTGTTAGATGTGATGGCGCATTTCTCCCTTAAAACCAGTGCTCGCAACCAATTAACGGGGCGTATCCACAGCATTGAGCCACTCGGTTTGAATGACAGCCTGAAGGTGACATTGGCGGGGGGCAACAGATCCAAATCTCAGTGACCCATGCCAGTTTTGAGCGTCTGCAGTTAGCTTTGGACCAATCGATTCTATTGTTGTTTAAGGCGCCCGCGGTGACGGCCAGTCGTGATGCATGCCAGAGCGCGGGGCAAAACTGCGTCAGTGGGCACTTACTGAGTGTGACTAAACTTGCCGATAAGGCTGAGTTAGCGATAGAGATTGGCGCTAAAGAGATTATCTATTCGGTGATGCCATTGGCCGACATTCAAACGCTCAAAGTTGGTGAGCCTTGTTTTGCCTGTTTTGATGCCACACAAGTGATTGTTGCCAGTATGAATTAAAGCATTAAGCTGAAATGCTAGGCATCCCGTGGTAAGCCTTTTTGGATGACCCTAACCAGTCGCTCCGTTTTACGGTTATTGGTTTGTGAGCCGCCCGCACGTTGCCGCACTAGGGCCCAGTCGATATGTTCTTTCACCATATCATCGACATCTGCTTGGGCTTTACGTTGCTCAAGGGCGGCGATGATTTGCGGAGAACTCGGCGCATTGCCTAGGGCAACGGCGATATTGCGTAGCCAGCGCTGATGACCAATACGGCGAATGGCGCTGCCTTCGGTCTGTTTAAGAAACTCGGTTTCGCTCCACGCAAACAAGGTGAGCAGTTCAGGCTGCTTGAGTTTAGGCCGAATGTGGAAATCACTCTCCTGAGTCAGCGGCGCCTCGCGATTGACCGGGCACACCAACTGACAATCGTCACAACCGTAAATGCGATTTCCCATTAAGGGGCGAAACTCCTCGGGAATGGCACCCTGCAATTCGATTGTCAGATAAGAAATACAGCGCCGTGCATCCACAGTATAAGGCTCGACAATGGCGCCTGTCGGGCAGGAAGTGATGCAGGCCACGCAGGTGTTGCAGTCTTCTTGGATCGGAATGTCTACGGGTAACGGCAGGTTGATCAGCAATTCCCCGAGGAAGAACCAACTGCCCGCATCGTGATTAAGGATAAGTGAGTGCTTACCAGTCCAACCTATGCCGGCTTTTTCGGCGAGTGGACGTTCCTGCACTGGGGCCGAATCGACAAAGGGCCTGAAGTCGGCGGCATCGAACCCCAAGGCGACAAGCTCGCTACTGATTTGATCGCCCAGCTTTTTTAACCGGGCACGGATGAGTTTGTGGTAATCCCTGCCGCCTGCGTAACGCGAGATATAGCCCATATTCGGCGAGGCTAAGTTAGTGGCAAACCCCGCCTCCGGCGGCAAATAATCCATCCGAGCTGAAATCACTCGAACTGTGCCAGGGTGCAACTCGTGGGGGCGGGCACGCATCATACCGTGTGTGGCCATGTAACCCATTTCCCCGTGATATCCTTTATCTAACCAGGTTTGCAACTTAGCTTCTTCCGCTGTTAAGTCGGTGTCGCAAATCCCTATTTGGGCAAATCCGAGCGCCTTTCCCCAATGCTTAATTTGTAAAGCGAGACGGGATAGGGTGGCGGCATCGGGAATATTGCTAGGAGTGGTGATCGACATGGAAGCGGCATTGGGCTTAATAAGATGGCGCTATGATAGCAGTTTTATGCCACTAGGGACGAGTTTCGTTCCAAGGGGATTTAGCCAAATCCTTAATTTGCTTTCTTCAGTGTGTAAATTAGATCTATGATGGATAGTAAGTTTCCTCTTCGGTCTTGCCTATGTTGTCCACCCTCAGTAAACACTGTTATCGCCTGCTACTGTGCATGGGATTAGGCTATTCAGGGCTTAGCTTTGCGGCAACAGAAGCAGCAACCGAGACGGTGCGGTTAGTGACAGAAGCTTGGCCTCCCATGAGCTTCGAGCAAGATGGGGTGCCGACAGGCTTTGGGGTGGAACTGGTGAATCTGCTGCAGCCCCGCCTTGGACAGCAGGAGAAAATCGAGGTGCTACCTTGGGCGCGAGCTTACTCGATTGCGAGTTCTGCGCCGAATGTGTTGCTGTTTGCCACTTCTATCAGCGATGAACGGGAAAGCCATTTCGATTTTATTGGCCCTATAGCGACCAGTAAAATTACCCTCTACGTCAGAGCTGACGATCCTATTAGCATCAATCAATTATCTGAAGTGAGTGCGGCGGGGATTGTCGGTGTTTATCGGGAGTCTATCGGCGCGCAGCTGCTGCAACAGCAGGGTATCGATGCGCTATTAGTGGCGAGTTTTCCGCAGCAATCGGCAAAGCAGTTGTTGTTTTCACGGGTGCGGTTCTGGTGTCAGGCCGATTTGGCGGTCAAGCATATACTGCAAGATATCGGTGCGAAGGAGTCGGACATCAAACCTGTGTATGTCATCGCCGAAATCCATCTTTATCTCGCATTCTCAAAAGGAACCTCTGCCGACACGGTGCAACGTTGGCAAGCCGAGTTAGAAAAGCTCAAAGAATCGGGGGATTTTGCTCGGCTCTATCAAAAATGGTTTGGCGCTTTGCCGCCGCCCCTCGAACATCAGATCTTTTGGCACCGAAATACGTAAGCTAGTCGGCAGTTTTTGCGGCTTTAACGCAGTTTCTCCCAGCGTTTTTGGCGTCGTAAAGGGCGTTATCTGCTCGCTTAAGCAAGCGCGCAAAGCTATCATCTTGTTTGCCTAATTCGGTATTTAAAGTAGCCACTCCGGCACTTACAGTTAACTTTAACTCTACGGGCAAATTAATGGCACCATAACGAGTGATTAAGGTTTGTAACTCGTGTGCCAGCTCCCAAACGCGCTCTGGGTTGGTATTGGGTAAGAGGATTAAAAACTCCTCACCGCCAATTCGGCCGATGAGATTGCGGTCCGCGGTTAATGCTTGGCTGGCTTGGGCTATGGTCAGCAAGGCTTGGTCACCAATTTCATGACCGAAATTATCGTTAATCTTTTTAAAATGATCCGCATCGAAAATGATCACAGAGAATGGTGTTTTTTGTTTGATCGCCTGCTGGAAATACAGCTCAGCTTGGGCATAGATGTGCCTGCGATTGGGCAATTGGGTCAGATAATCTGTTAAGGCTATGGTCTGTAGGTGACGGTTACGGTGTACTTGCTTGTAGGCAAAGAGTGACACTATCGCCAAAATAAAGCCCGTGAGCAGCAGGATGATAAGTTGCAGTGATTTATTTTTCTCGAGTAGTGCTAACTCTTGTTCTTTTAATTTTTGATTATCGAGCAAGCGTTTGTTTTCTGATTCGATCCAGCTAGTATCAAACTTTACTTTTAATTCAGTCGTTTGGTGTGCAGAGGAGCTATCATCCACCTTTTTCGTCAAGGCGATAAATTGCTGTAGCTCTTGGTAGGCCGATGGTAGATCGCCCATGGCCGCATGGATATCACTTTTAAGCTGTAATAGTTGGATGAGGCCGCGATCATTGTGCATCACACGGAATGACACTTCTGCGGCGGCGAGTTCATCCAGCGCTTCTTGATAGCGTCCCTGTTGATAACGAATTTTCGCCATAAATAGCTTCATAAAGCTGTAGGCGCTGGGTTCTTTGTCGGTAATTTCCTGCGCCGCTTCCTTTAAATAGCTTTCGGCTTCATTGAGGCGATTTAACTGAATAAGGCTATAGGCAATATTGGTCGCGTTGATCGCGGCAATAAGAGGGTATTTGTGCTCTTTAAAATACTGATAGCTAAAGCGGAAGTTATCGATGGCCAGCTCGTGCTCTCCGAGTTCGTCTAACGCGAGACCGATATCCGAAGTGACATTGGCAACTTGTTCCTTATTGCCTTTTTGGGAGTAAAACTCTTTGAGTTTATTGTAGTATTTAATCGCACTCTCAGGGTCGCCATAACGCCTAAAGCTGGTGGCAATATCCGCTAAATTGATATTTGCCCAGCCCGTTAAGTTCAAGGACTCGTACAACCCCTGCGCGGTCACTAAATCGTCCAGCGCCTCAGAAAAATCTCCAATGTAGGAATATAAGGCTCCCCGCAGACTGCGAGCATCGGCAATTAGTTTTATATCTTCGTGTTCATAGGCGCTCTGAATACTTTTGGTATAACCCGACATGGCGCCATTAATATCACCCTTTTGTTGTAAAAACCAAGCATGGCAGAGGGTTAAGTCGGTGATGAAATGTGGTGATGCGTTAGCTGGTAGTTGTATCTTAATCTGCTCAATATGATTGAGTGAGTGAGATACGTCTGCCTCGGTCTCCGAGGGAAGATTCCAGCATTTAAGCAGATTCAGTTTTTCGATGCGCTTGACATCATCACTCGAAATGAGCTTTTCCAGCAGTGATAGGTTTTGCTCGATAGATTCACGGGTCATGGCTTCACCGCTATCGAATAATGCAAAAATCTGATCGACTTGCGTCTGTTCTTCGGCAATAGCAACCCTATGCGGTCCTATTAACAGCATAAGACAAATGGCTAAATATCGAAGGTAATGTTGCAAGTATGAGGTTTCCCGTTAGCGCTGAAACAGATAGCTAATCATTATCTTAGCATAAACTTTTTACGTCTTGTTTACATGTAAAGTTTGCAATTTTTGCATTCATTCCGCTATCAAGGTATAAACGTCGCCTTGGATCTCACCCAATAAGGAAAACCCTTGAAAAAATTACTCTGTGCCGTCCTGTTGCTGTTTACGGGAGCGAGTTGGGCAAACTCGGATGATATCGAAACCTCGGGCGATGTGGTTCATCTACTCCTGCCTGCGACGGCTTTGGGCGCGACCCTATTCTATGAGGATGGGAATGAGGGATCGTGGCAATTACTTAAGGCCGCCGTCTCGAGCCGAGTCATAGTCGAAGGGCTTAAATTGGGTGTCAGTAAGGATAGACCCGATGGCAGTGGTGATGATTCTTTTCCGTCAGGGCACACCTCGGACAGCTTTATGGCGGCCACGTTTATTCAGCAGCGTTATGGCTGGCAATATGGTCTGCCTGCCTATCTTGCTGCGACTTATGTGGGCTACACCCGAGTCGAGAGTGATAAGCACTATTTAGAAGATGTGCTCGCAGGCGCAGCCATTGGCGCACTGGCGGGTTGGTATTTTACTGAGCCCTATAAAGGGATCACAGTGACACCTTTGGCCCATAATGGGGTCTATGGTTTATATATTAGTGGCCAATTTTAAGCTGCTTAGGATAAGAGAGTAATTATGGCTGAAGTATCAGTTGAGTATCGTGAAACCGCCGAGCGGATTTCCCACAATGTTGCCAATAAAGTGCTACCTATGGCAAAAATGCCAGAGAGCCTGTTAGCGGCTTACCAAGGTTTATGCGCCGAGTTGTTACTCGATCGCGAAGACAAATTTGCCACGGCTTGGGAAGCATTGCCCGCCAGTGCGCGCAATTTAATGCCGCAGGCTGAGTTCCATGGTTTTTATATTGCCAATGCGTGGTTGCAACTTAGCCGTGTCGCCCAGGAGATTTCTGAGCAGGCCGATACCGATGAGGCCATCAATGAGAATGAGTACAACGGTATTTTTGGTCGCTTAGCCGATGAGTCACTGAAAGAGTGTGTGCGTAAATTAAAGAAAGCGCGTACCGACCGTTCTATGCTCAACAGCTTTAAACAGGTGATGGCGCCTTAAACTGTGAGTTTGACTCAATAAAAAGCCCGTCGATTGACGGGCTTTTTATTGGAATAATGTCTGATATTAGAAAGACGTACGCTTATAACGACGGTACTCTGGCTTCCAGAAATTATCTTCGATAGATTGCATCAGCAGCTCATCACTCGCAGGCAAGGATAATCCTTGCTCAATTGCCACTTTACCGACGGCAAACGCAATATGCTTACTTACTGAGTGAATATCTTCCAGTTTTGGCAGGAGTGGTCCTGAGCCATTAATGGCTAACGGTGAGCATTCGGCGAGCGCGCGGCTCGATGCCATTAACATCGCATCGGAGACATGGCGAGCACCCGAGGCGAGTACACCTAAACCAATACCTGGGAAGATAAAGCTGTTGTTACATTGCGCGATTTCATAGGTCTCGCCATCGACAACAACAGGTTCAAACGGGCTACCCGTTGCCACTAAGGCTTGGCCAGACGTCCAGTGCAGAATGTCTTTTGGCGTCGCTTCAACACGGCTGGTGGGGTTTGACAGTGGGAAGATAATTGGACGTTCGCAGTGGCTATGCATTGCACGAACAATTTCTTCGGTAAACAGACCCGGTGCGCCCGATACGCCAATCAGCACCGTTGGCTTAGCGTTATTGACCACATCGAGCAGTGAAATATTGTCGCTGAAGTTATTCCAGTTGCTTATATCGGCACATTTTTGAGCCAATTTTTGTTGGAATGGCAACAGGTTAGGCATGTTGTCGAGCAGCAGGCCCCAACGGTCAACCATGCAGACTTGGCTGCGGGCTTGCTCGTCGCTGATACCTTCAGACACCATTTGCGCAACGATAGCTTCGGCAATACCGCAGCCTGCGCTACCGGCACCTAGGAAGGCTATACGCTGTTTATTCAGCTCAGTGCCCGCGGCTTTACAGGCGGCGAGTAATGAACCCACAGTCACGGCGGCGGTGCCTTGAATGTCATCGTTAAAGCAGCAGTAGCGATCCTTATAACGCTCAAGGATTGGCATCGCATTCTTTTGGGCAAAGTCTTCGAATTGGATCAGTGTATCTGGCCAACGTACATGCACGGCTTGCATAAAGGCTTCGATAAACTCCGCATACTCTTCGCCGCCAATACGTGGATGGCGCCAACCCATGTACATAGGATCTTCCAGCAACTGTGGATTATCGGTACCTACGTCTAAGGTAATTGGCAGTGTGTATGCGGGGCTGATCCCACCACAGCTGGTGTAGAGCGACAATTTACCAATCGGGATCCCCATGCCGCCAATACCTTGGTCGCCTAAGCCTAAGATGCGCTCACCGTCGGTCACAACGATGATTTTTACTTTTTGGCGAGTCGAGTTATTGAGGATGTCGTCGATTCTGTCCTTATTCGGGTAGGAGATGAACAGACCACGGTTACGGCGATAGTTTTTCGAGAAGCGCTCACAGGCCAAACCTACCGTCGGGGTGTAGATAATTGGCATCATTTCGCTGATGTGGTTTTGCACTAAACGATAAAACAGGGTTTCGTTGGTGTCTTGAATGTTGCGCAGATAGATGTGCTTATCGAGATCGTTATTGAAACTTCTGAACTGATCGTAGGCGCGTGAAGCCTGTTCTTCAATAGTTTCAATGGCGTAGGGTACTAAGCCTTCGAGGTTAAAGAAAATACGCTCTTCTTCCGAAAATGCACTGCCCTTGTTAATTAAGGGAGCTTCAAGAATGGCAGGTCCTGCAAACGGAAGATAGAGGGGGCGTTTATTATCGTCCATGGGTAACCTTTGAGTTATTGTTTAATGGTTCGGTACGTGCTTGAGACGTGCGGTAAGTCACGTAAGGTTATCATGAAATGTGATCTTTGTTGCCTGTGTCGTGCGCTATTTGTGGCTTTTTTTGCAGCAGGCGACAATCTGGCCGTTTAAAACATGCTTCTGTTAATTGATTGTAAATGCTTTTGCCGTGTAAATGGCTGTTTAAGGCGCTATTAAAATAAAAAACGCAGCCTAGGCTGCGTTTCTGGGGTTAAGCTATTTGGGAGATTAAACACCGCGATATTTTAGTGATAAGCCACGGATAAAGTTACGCAGGATTTGGTCACCACAGGCTTTGAAGTTTTTATGATCTGGGTTGCGAAACAGTGCGCTTAACTCAGACTTAGACATTTGCACTTCGGCGAGTGCTAAGGTGGCCACAATATCTTCTTCACGCATTTCTAGAGCTACACGTAACTTTTTGAAGATTAAGTTGTTATTTAATTTTGAAACTGGTTTTGGGATTTCAGCCCCTTCGCGTAAACCACGTTTTTCGATTATAAGGCCATCTAAAAACTGACATAGGGTCGTGTCGTTACAGGCCTTATAGCCTTCTTCCTCTTCTTTGCGCAGCAGACTAATCATCTCTTCGGTTGGCACTTCTCTTCCAACTTTGGCAAAGATCTTAATCATTTTGGCATTGTTGAAATCAAACACGAAGCGCAAACGGCGCAAAATATCATTGTTAATCATGGTCATCTCTAGGCGCGGCTGCGCAGTCTGGTTTAAGAGCAGACATTATATACCCAAAGCGCAATAAAAGCAGGTGAGTCTATCTCACTGCTAAATACTCGCACCGTTACTGTGAGCGAAATGCTCTCCTGCTTAGCGGCTGTGGGTTAGATTAAGCTTGAATGACGAAGTACCAGTAAATAAAAAGCACTGCAAAAATAAGCAAATAGCTTAATCCTAGCCATGAGAGGCATTTCATTTTGGTGCCATAACGATGAGCCTCTGGCAGTTGGGTGCTAGTCATTAAGCGATAGTTTAGCCATGCAAAAACTACTGTAGTCATAAAGGCTAAAATCATCACAAACTCCAGCAGTGGCAGCAGGGCGCCCTTGAAAAACAGGATGAGCAATAATCCTAATGCGCTTACGCTGAGCATGATGCCCGTTAGGCGTTTGTCCGATTGGGTTTCGCTGACTGCTGCGCGTGAGAGCAGTTGCCAACCCATGTTCAAGGTTCGGCTATAGCCATCGATGACAGTGACAGTGGTGCTGAAAATACATAAAAACGCCACTATGCCTATCAAATAGCGGCTTTCACCCCCATGACTTGGCTATATAAGTTGATTAATTGGTTCGCAAATTTGGCACCAGAGTCGGAAAAATGCTCACCACTGCCATGCATCACCAGCGCACCTAAGGCCAAAAAGACCACGGCTAACAGAGCAGTGACTAGATAACCTAAGTTGAAGTCTAAGATGGCTTGGGCGGGAGTAACGGGGGATGTCTTTTGTTTTTCCAATAACCACAGCGAATTCCAAGCGCTGACTTCAATAGGTGCAGGCATCCAGCCCATCATGGCGACCAAGAATCCCACATGGGCCCACTGCCATGGTGAGGGGGAGACAAACTGGCTTGCTAGCGGTTTTACATGATCTAATGCCAAGGCGACGGCGATTAATGTGGTGAGTGTCAGGGCAAACATGATGATCTTAGTCAGCCTGTCCAACAATGAATAGTGCCCTAAAATCAATAACAACAACGAACTTATCAGCACCAATAACGCCAACACATCAATAGGTAAGGGGATAAACTGGGTGAGCATGGCGGCGGTTAACATGCAAACCCCCGCGGTGCTGGCGATGGAAGCAATCACATTGAGGCCTGTGAATAACCACAAGTAACCTCGGCCCTGTTTAAGATACCCATGTAGTAGGCTTTCTCCCGTGGCGGCAGTGTATCGCGCACCCGCGGCAAAGAAGGGGTATTTCAGCAAGTTTACTCCCAAAATCACCCAGGCGAGTTGCCATCCAAATTCTGCGCCAGCGCGGGTGGATGACACTAAATGTGAAGCCCCAATCGCGGCTGCGGCCATTAACACACCGGGTCCCATGGCTTTTATGCCGAGGGCCAGTTGGGCTGTCCAATTCATGGGGAGAGGTTTTACTTGAGAAGTCGCCATAATACGCAGGGTGTTTCCTTATCCGTTGGAAATGGTTTGCTCGATACTGAGCTATCTAAGTCGTTAAGTCGCGATGTTAACTGTTAAGAATTGTATTTTGAGGCGAGTAGGGCTTCGATGCGCTTTAAGCTTGCCGTCATTTCCACTAGTTGGGTCAACAGGGCGTTATCCTCTGTGGGAGCGCTCGTCTCGCTGGTGGTATGTGCCTCACTTAAGCGTTCTTTTTGCTCCAAAATCTGCGCCCTAAAATCGGGGGCGTTGACTATACCAACCAGACTAATTAAAGCGCCAGCCCCCGATTGTCCTGCAGTTTCAACCGTGAGTTTATGTAATCCCATCAGGCGCATAATCGGCCCCTGAATGAGGGCGATATCGGTAATTTTATCTAAGGGAACCGTATTTTCTGTGCGAGTTAATATGCCTCTGCGCACGATCAGCTTTTTGCTGGTTAAGCGTGCGCTCATATTGCTGATGTAGCGGCGAGTCCCCCATAACCCAATAGGAAACCAAAGTAATAACAAGGGAATACCAACAATACTTAAGGTGAAGTAAGCGGCCCCTGAGAGTAACCAGTACAAACCTAAATTATCTTCAAATTGGGCTTCATGAATTGTTTGTTCTTGCATGTTCTTCCTCAATGCCAATGTTCCATTTCGCTATCTTGAGAGATCTCAGCAGGAAAATACATGGTTTTTATTAGTAACAAAAGTTTAACTTTTTACAGTCCCCCATTGACTTTGTTTTACAACCGATTACCTTGGTTGTGTTAAAAATTAGTTTAATAAAAGTAAAATAAATTTAACAAGTGAAGATTAGGGGATGTAAATGAAAAGACCTCAGATTCTACCCAGTGCTTGTGCTATCGCGATCGCAATGGCATTTGCCCCGAGTATTAGCTATGCAGCCGATAACGGCGCTGACAAAGTTGAACGCATTGAAGTAACGGGCTCTCGTATTAAGCGCACCGATATCGAGGGACCGTCACCCATTCAATCCATTGGCAAAGAAGATATTGCCAACATGGGTTTTGACAACCTGCAGCAGTTACTCGAACGTATGCCTGCCAACGGTGCTGGCGCTTTCTCTACCCGTGGCAACAGCCAAGACTCGACCGCCAACGGTGGTGCTTCAATCAGTTTGCGTGGCTTAGGCCCTGACGCCACTCTGGTATTGATTAACGGTCGCCGTGTTGCGGCAAGTGCCTTTGCCGAAGGTATCACTAACTCCTTCGTCGACATTAACAACATTCCGGTTTCGGCGATTGAACGCATTGATATTCTGAAAGATGGTGCATCGGCGATTTACGGTTCCGATGCGATTGCGGGTGTAGTTAACATCGTCTTGAAAAAAGACATCGAAGGGATTGAGGTTAACTTAGGTTACGGCGACACCCCGGGTACGGGTTACGATGAAACCACGGCAAGCGTCGTTTGGGGCGTGAAGTCCGAAAAGGGCAGTGCGTCGGTTATTCTCGATTATTTTAAAAACGATACCTTAGCGGCAACCGATTTGGGCCGTTTTGGCACAGCCGATCAAAGCCCTTACGGTGGTGAAGATTTCCGTTCCTCACGCGGTTTCCCCGGTTATTTTTATGTCGATGGTGTGAAGACTATCGACCCATCCTGTCCGCCCGATCGTGCAACGGCCAGCGGCAGCTGTTTATTTGACTATGGTCCATACAACTTAGTGATCCCTGAGGCTGAGCGTATCGGGGCTATTGGTCAATTCGATTACCATTTCAATGACGATTTAACCGCTTTCCTCGAGTTAGCCGCGCAACATAACTCTTCAATTGCGGGTGGTGCGCCAACACCTTTGGATGAAGATGCTGCCTTAACAGTGCCTGGCACTCACCCAAATAATCCTTGGGGCAAAGATATTGAAATCGGTCGTTTCCGTACTGTGGATGCGGGCGCTCGTCGTTGGGATATCGAGTCCGACACCCTGCGTTTAGTGGCGGGTTTACGTGGCACGATTAAAGAGTGGGATTGGGAAGCCTCGGTACAACGCGGCCGCAGTGAATCGACTCAAACGGGCGATCGTACTCAAGGTTGGGTCAGAACCGATTACCTGCAAGCCGAAATTGATGCGGGTCGCTACAATCCCTTTGGCGGCACCATGAACTCGCAGGATGTGATCGATGCGATTACCACTAGCCTAGTTCGCCAAGGTTTATCGAGCATGACGTCTTACGCGGCGAACATTTCGGGCCAAGCGTTCACGCTGGCGGATCGCGATATTATGATGGCTGCGGGTGTGGAATACCGTGAAGAAAGTGTCAGCGACGTGCCGGATGAACAGTTCCAACGTGGACTGATTTTCGGTACCGAAGCGGTTTCAGCTGCGGCATCCCGTGACCAATACGCGGGTTATGTGGAGTTCTCTATTCCTGTCACGGATAACTTTGAGCTGCAACTCGCGGGTCGCTACGACCACTACAGCGATTTTGGTTCAACCACTAACCCTAAAGTGGCGTTCCAATGGGGCATCACCGATGAGCTGACGAGCCGTGGTTCTTGGTCAACGGGTTTTCGCGCGCCTTCATTGGCACAAATCGGTTTAGGCCCATCACGCGAAAGTAGCTTCTTTATCGATACTTATCGCTGCGCCGCCGATGGTGTGGATTGTGAAGCGCTCGACTACAACACTGAATTCCAGGGTAACTCTGAGTTGGATGCCGAAGAGTCAGAAACATGGAACCTTGGACTTATCTGGGCGCCAAGCCAGAAGTTTGATATCGGTTTCGATGTTTACAGCATCACTCAAGATAACAAGATCGATAAGCAGCCATTGGGCGATATCTACACCGCAAACTGTAACGATCAAAACAGCACAGTGTGTGAGCGTTTAGCACCGCAAGCGGGTCAAACCTTAGGTCCTATCAGCATTATTCACTCAAGCTTTATCAACTTAAGCTCGCAGGATGTGCAGGGTGTTGACCTGTCAACCCACTATGGTCTTGAGCTAGATAGCTTTGGTGATTTGAAGTTTGGCCTAGAGTACAGCTACTTACATAACTTCGAAAAAGACGGTCTCGATTACACTGGCGAGTACAAGTTCCCACAACATCGCTGGTTACTCACCACGAATTGGACCATGGATAACTTCGCTGCCAACGTAAACCTGAGCTACATCGGTGAGTTCGAAGATACTCCAGATATCGACTTTGACGGCGTGTTAGACTTCGAAACTAACAAGTCTCGTATGGTTGATGCGCAGTTATTAGTTGATATGTCAGGTAGTTACCGATTCAACGAGATGTTTAAGCTGACATTAGGCGTGAACAACGTGTTCGATGAAGAACCACCATTTGCGATTGGTGACGGCGATACCGACCTCTATGGTTATGTGATTTCTGTACACAACCCAATGGGACGTTATATCTACACTAAACTGACAATGAACTTCTAACGAGTCATTAGCTGAGTCATTGGAAACGGCGCTTCGGCGCCGTTTTTGTATTTTACTCTGCCGCGACACAGTGTATCTTCGTTCTCGTTAATCAGTCATCACTAAAAGGACGTTAATATGATCACCTTATATGGCATGCCCCGCAGCCGTGCATTACGAGTCGCTTGGGTGTTAGAAGAGTTAGACGCAGAATGGGCCTTTTCGTTTGTGGATATGAATAAGGGCGAGCACCGTAGCGCCGCGTTTTTAGCGCTCAATCCCTGCGGCAAAGTGCCCGTGTTAACCGACGATAATCTTGTATTGTCTGAGTCGGCGGCCATTTGCCTGTATCTGGCGGAGAAGTTTGGCAACTTGTTACCTGAAGCGGGCAGTGCGGCATCGGGTCTGCATCATCAATGGGTGAGCTTTATTATTACCGAACTCGAGCAGCCTCTATGGACCCTAGGCAAGCATAAATTTGCGCTGCCGGAAGCGCAGCGTCATCCTTCTATCATGCCTTGCGCTGTGTGGGAGTTTGATAAGGCGGCGGCCTTGGCTGAAGCTATGCTGCCCGATAGCGACTTTTTACTCGGCGACACCTTATCGGTTGCCGATATTCTGCTGGCACATACATTGATGTGGGGCACCTTATTTGAGCAGCAGATCCCGCCTAAATTGGCGGCGTATCGCGATAGAATTGCGGCGCGTCCTTCGCGTAAATCGGCGCTCGCCAAAATGGAAGCCGTCGCCAGCGCAGCGCAGGCTTAATTGGCACTAAGCGATAAAAAAAACAAAAGGGCAGAAGATTTACTTCTGCCCTTTTTGCTTAAGTCGTTTAGCGTTTATAGCTGAGTCGCCGCCCATTTGGCGCGGCTTTCACGGCTTTCGCTTAACCCATTTTGCTCACGGAATGCCTTGTAGGCTTCGACATCGAGATTGACTAAGCTAACATCCACTTCGAGCACTAGTTTACATTCTTTCTTAATGCGCCATGCCGCCGTATTGTACAGCTCAGTCAACGGCAGCGAGCTTAAAAATTCAGGGTTATATTGGGTGTAAACGGCTTGGGTTGGATACACCACGAAGGCCAAGTGACGTTTTGGCTCCTTCTTAAATAAGGCTTCGATGCCGTCAGTGGTATTCAGTACTTGCATCTCGATAATATCATCGAGATCTAATAGCTTTTTCTGAGCCAGTTCAGGGGCCTGTGTTTCAGCATTTTCCCACGCTAATACATCGGCTTCGCTGTGGTTGGTCAGTTGTCCTACTTGAGCCGCACTGAGGCTGAGTGATTGGCGTAAGTAGCTCATTTCGATGGCGTTCAAGCCAATATTTTTAGACATAATGCGGTTCTCAAGTTGATAAAAATAAAATCTCGGTAAAATCAGTATTTGTTTTTAAGCCAAATATCTTCGACCCATTCCCAGAAGGATTCCCAATAAGTATCGGTAAAGTCACCGTTTTGCCAGAAGTGAACTTGGCCATCCTGATCGATACAGTAAAAGTCATCGCCCAATTGGCAGATGGCGATTAAGTCCCTTGGCAAGCCGATTGACCAAGCATAGCAGGTGACTTCGGGTAAATAGGTGTGTGAATAGGGATCGGCTGCAGTCACAGGCTCAATCGCGCCATAAATCACATCACTGGCATGGAGTAGGTATTCCTTTAATTCCCGTGGCAGCGAGATCAAAATCTGTTCCTCAACCTCCACTAACTGCTCGAATGTCGGTAACTCGAGTGGCACAGGCACGGTTTCGCTGCGTTCTTGGAGTTGCTCAATAATGTCGTGCATGGAATTTCCTTAAGGGTCGCCTTATGGCGCGGGATTATATAGGGAAACAAGGCTGGATGCGAGGGAAGGGCGGTGAGCTTGTAGTAGGGATAGTTCGGCTTTAGTTTGCGTATTTGCAGCAGTGACGCTTTGGGCTCAGTCTGGTGTGACTCCGTAAAAAAAGCGCTGGCATCTGTTTTCACAAATAGCCAGCGCAACAGTGGAAGTGGTACAGAGCTAAACGGTAAAGCGATTAAATAAACGAGCGATTAAGCAACTGAGTTAGTGAGCAGCAGTCCTTCATCGACGCGTTTATAGTTAAGCCAAGCTTTGTGATACAGCTTATGTGACTCTTGGCGCAGCTTAGCGATCTGCGCGGTTTCAAACTCACTTAACCCTCGTTGCTGTTTTATCGCGTTCGCCTCAATTTGTTGAACCTGTTCGTAAACCTTGTGTTCTGGGCCGCTTTTAATGTCGGCAATATCCTTAAGGTGTAATTGGACCTCGGCAATCATGCCGCTTTCGGGCAAACGTACCAGTAAGTTAAGGTCGCGATAACCTGAGGCTTTAGGCTCGGCGAAACGGTTTTTCTGTTTTACGACCTGAGCTTGCTCGCTTAAGGCGTAATAGCTTTGCATCAGCTCGGAGATACTGTTACTGACGATGCTGGCGCGGGCAAGGTCGGTGATCTGGCTCGCATCCCCATTAAATTTGGTGGCGACTTTTTCGGCGGCGCGTTGATAACTTTTCACATCAGGCAAAATCACCTGCGCCTGTGAACTGGCTGCCACTGTCTGCAACAGGCTTGCGAGTTCATTTTGGGCCGCGTGGGCATTGGAATATAAGTTGTCTAAACAGGCCGAAGCTTGACGTGGGGTGTCGAAGGTTTGAGTGTTTAGCGCATAAAGACCATGCAGATCATGGCTTTGAGCCTGTCTTGCACTGTAATTACCGCGTTCGGCTCTGCTGTCATTAATATCTAAAGGATTGGCTACGCCTGTGCGGGTCGATAATAAGAGTAGAAAGATAAAAAAGGTACGAAATAACTTATTCATAACGGCCTACTTCCTTATGGGAGTGATACACATCACAGGGATACCATAGGCTGGAGTGGCTTAATTAAAGCTGAATCAATGATGAAGACTTGTTCATGTTTGGCTTAGGTTCACATTTTTAGCGCCTAAAAAATAGCGCCGCTATTGTGAGCGGCGCCATTGGGGTTGTTTACTAATGTCTTGAATTAATTTGGGATTACCAAATTTTCACGCGTTTCTCTGGCGCGATATACATAGCATCACCAGGTTTCACATCATAGGTGCTGTAGAACTCAGGCATGTTAGATAGCGCACCCAGTGCACGGAATTCCGCTGGTGAGTGTGGATCTGTCGCTACGCGGTTACGCAGAGCTTCTTCCTTGGCTTTTGCACGCCAAATTTGCGTGAAGCCGATGAAGAAACGTTGGTCGCCAGTCAGACCGTCGATAACCGGTGCTTCTTTACCATTGAGCGACTTTTTGTACGCACGGTAAGCGATAGTCACGCCCGATAAGTCACCGATGTTTTCGCCTAAGGTCAGGCTGCCGTTCACGTGCAGATCGTCAAACACATAGTAACCATCGTATTGTGCGATCAACGCCTTACCACGGGCAGAGAATTCTTCTAAGTCTTTCTCTGTCCACCAGTCACGCATATTGCCTTCGCCGTCGAACTTAGCGCCTTGGTCGTCGAAACCATGGCCCATTTCGTGACCGATAACCGCACCGATACCACCGTAGTTGACGGCATCATCCGCTTCCATGTTGAAGAACGGTGGTTGCAGAATTGCAGCTGGGAACACGATTTCGTTCATGGTTGGGTTGTAGTAGGCGTTAACCGTTTGTGGGGTCATGTGCCACTCGTCTTTATCGATTGGCGCGCCTAACTTAGCCAGTGACTTAGCGTGCTCAACTTCGCTTGCGCGAACCGCGTTACCAATCAAATCATCGGCTTTGATGGTCAGCTTGCTGTAATCTTCCCACTTGTTTGGATAACCAATTTTCGGGTTGAATTTCGCTAATTTTTCGGCAGCAGCTTGCTTAGTGGTATCGCTCATCCAAGTCAGATCTTTGATACTGTCGCCGTAGGCGCCGCGCAGGTTTTCTACCAATGCTTGCATGCGCTCTTTGGCTTCTGGTGCGAAGTGACGCTTCACGTACACTTTACCTACCACTTCACCTAATACGCCGTTAACTGCCGCAACACCGCGCTTCCAACGTGGCTCTTGTTCTTCTTGACCGTTGAGGGTTTTAGAGAAGAAAGCAAAGTTCTCGTTGTCGAACTCTTCGCTCAAGTTGCTTGCCGCGTGGGTCAGCACTTGCCATTGCATGTAGGTTTTCCAAGTGGCCAAATCGGTGGTTTTGAGGACTTCGTTCAGGCCTTGGATATAGCTTGGTTGGTTAACGATAATGTCGGTTTGCTTGTCAGCACCTAATGCCGTTAAGTAGCCAGTCCAGTCGATATCTGGCGCTAAGCTTGGCAGATCTTTTACTTGGTACAGGTTGTAGGTCTTAGTGCTGTCGCGGGTTTCAACCACATCCCAATGTTTAGAGGCAATCGCAGTTTCGAGTGCGAGGATAGATTCTGCGCTGGCTTTTGGATTGGCAAGGCCTGCCAGAGTGAACATTTTTTCAATATGGGCAAGGTAAGCCTTACGGATATTGACGAAACGCTCTGCTTCGTTGAAGTAGTAGTCTTTTTCCGGCAGGCTTAAACCGTACTGCCACAGGTGAGTCGCGTAACGGCTAGAGTTTTTCGCATCGATATCGATGTAGAAAGCCATTGGCGTACCCGCACCCATGATTTGACTGTGGGCGAAGTATTTCACCAGCTCGTTTTTGTCTTTTAAGGCGTTGATGGCATCAAACTCGCCTTTCAGTGGCGTCACGCCCAGCTTGTTTAGCGTCGCTGTGTCCATAAATGAACGGTAAAGGTCTGCCACTTTTTGCTCGTCAGTGCCTTCGGCTAGATTTGGCGTTGCAGCCACTTCTTCGATAATGGCTTTAACGTCATCACGGGATTTTTCACGCAGATCGTAGAAGGCACCAATGCTAGTGCGATCGGCTGGGATCTCGGCTTTCTTCAGCCAAGCGCCGTTAACATATTCATAGAAGTCGTCCTGTGGACGCACAGACTTATCGAAGTTTTCAAATTCGATACCTGAACCTAATGCTTTAGTTACAGCGGCAGCAGTGGCGGTTTTAGTGGTTTCTGGCGCTTTAACTTCAGCGGGTTTGTCATTACAGGCAGTGAGGCCCGCGATGAGTGAGGCACACAGTCCCCCAATGAGTACTTTTCTCATGTCGTTTCCTTCGAATTTGTTATTGTGCCCATCTCTGGGTCTGTTTGGCTGCAAAATGGGATTGCTTCAGGCGCAACGCTACGTATGTTAATGCTTTAGTGGGAATCTAAACAAGGTGATCACACTTTTTCAGCCGGATTTATTATCCATCAGTTGTAACTAAAAATTACCATGGTTGAATTTGGCCTAAAAACCGCCAAACATACCGTACGCAAGCTCTGACAAGTTAGTAAGCACTTAGGTTTGCACTGCGTAACCGAGCACGTGTTTGGGCAATTTGTTTTGCTAGGCTTTGCCCTTTCGTCCGTTGGGCCTCATAATACGGCGGTTTTCATTTATTGAAGTTGAGTCGTCCCGTGCGTTTAGACAAATTTATCTGTGAAAGTACCTCGCTTACCCGTTCTTTAGCGAAAAAAGCCCTGCACCGTGGTGATATCACCTGTGATGGGGCTGTGATTAAAGATGCTGGCTTTAAAGTGCTCGAGGGGATGCAAGTGTGCCTCGAAGGTGAGCCTATCTCCCTCGTCGGTGAGCGTTACCTGATGCTCAATAAGCCCGTGGATACGATTTGCTCGACCATAGATGAAGTCTACCCTTCGGTATTGAGCCTGCTGGATATTGAAAAGCCCGAAACCTTACACATTGCTGGTCGTTTAGATGCCGATACTACTGGCCTAGTGTTGATCACGAGCGATGGTCAATGGTCGCATCGGATCACCTCGCCGAAAAAAGACTGTGGCAAGCGTTATTTAGTGACGTTAGCCGAGCCTGTGGATGAGAGTCTGATTGGCGTCTTTGCCGCTGGAGTGGAGCTGAGAAACGAGGACGGCCTGACAAAACCCGCAGTGCTTGAAATCATCGAGCCGCAGTTGGTGCGTTTAACCATTTCCGAAGGCAAGTATCACCAAGTGAAGCGGATGTTTGCCGCCGTAGGCAATCATGTGGTTGGCTTACATCGCGAAAGCATTGGCAAAATTGAATTAGACGCAGAACTTGCCCTAGGCGAATGGCGTTATCTGACGAGCGAAGAAATCGCTTCGATTTAACACCGTTTGGCTAAAAAAATGCCGCTCCTGATGAGCGGCATTTTTATTGCTATTGTTATCGCTAATTCGTGTTTTCTGATAAGACTATTGTTTTTTCAGGATCAGATTACCGCTAATGGTATCCATCTTCACACTGGCGCTACCAGCACCCGTTTGGAAGCTTAAGGATTCATTCGGCACGTATTTTTGTCTTTGTGGCACATCTTGGCTCAAGCCATTTTTGATTTTGCCGCCCGGGCCGCCATTGAGCTCGAAATTGGCATCGGGTGTATCAGCAAATGTCACAATAATATCGCCACTAACGCTCTCTAGATTGGCTTTATCGAAGCTTTTTGCCAGTGAGACTTGGGTGTCGCCGCTCACGGTGCGGACATTGACTTCTTTGGCGGTATTTAAGTCGGCTTTGATTTCCCCGAAACCTGCTCGACTTTCACTTTATCGGCTAAGGTTTGGCTGTCGAGATCGCCGCTCACTAAACGGTATTTGATTTCGCCTTTGCTTTGGGAGTCTTTAATCTCACCGGAGACAGTATCTAACATCACTTTACCCGCTAACCCCTTAGTGGTGATGTCACCAGACACAGTGTGCAATGTCGGTGTGCCATCCAGTGCCTCGGCGGTGATATTACCGCTAACGGTATTCAGCTCGAGCTCACCTTGAGTCTGGCTGATTTGCAGATTGGCTGAAATCGTATCGGCGTTCAGCTTGACGGTTTTAGGAACCTTAATGGTGAGTTTTGAGCCGTTATTGTCGCTGCCGTTATAGTGGCGTGGCATTTTATCTTCGATATTCAGGTTGTTACCTTTCTGTTCGAAGACAAAACCTTCGCTCAGCTCATCGAGAGTGCCCGTCACGCTGACTTCATTTTTATCCCAGCTTTGAATTTGCACTTCGCCCCGTTGGACTTTGATTTGCAGCAGGGTATCGCTGCTCATCGGCAACTGTTTATCCACACTTTCAGCGGCGAACACACTGCTCATAAGGCCAAGATAAAGCGTCGACACTAAGAGACTGGTTTTCGTGAGGGTAAAATGGCTCATATGCTATTTCCTTGTGTTGAGTTTTGAATCGGAAGTTTTTGGCCTTGCTGTAGCAAATCGAGTTCACGTTGTTGCACCCAAAGCCAGAGTTGCCAAAGTTGTTTGTCGGTTGGATTAGCCTGTAATGCTTGATAAATCTGTTCGCCAGCACGGCGTAATTCCGCTAAGCCTTGTTCTAGCGGCGCGCCAAATCGACTGGTTTGCCAAGCGACAATCATCGGGGCTTGTTCGAGGCTCGTTACTTGGGCTTGATGTGTCTGGGCAATTTGGCTTAGCAGCGTGTGCAGCGCTTGTTCATCATCCGCCGGTTGGCTGGCGATTTGTTCTGGTAGCAACGTTTTTACCGGAGCTTGAGTGTAAAAACCAAAGAACACCGCTAGCACTACAGTTGCGGCAATCGCCCATTGCACGCCTTGCTGTCGCGGCGCTTGGCGAACAGCCGTTTGCGACGCCAATGGCTTATCCATACGTTTTTCGATGCCTTGCCAAAGATCCCGTTCGGGAGTTAATGCTTTGGGAGCATCATCAATCAACTGTTGGAGCTTGGCCTCGCGGGGATCGTTAGATAAGGACATTACAGCATCTCCTGTAGTAATTGCTTGGCTCTGTGGTACTGGGTCTTGCTGGTTCCCACCGCAATACCAAGTAATTGCGCAATTTCTTCATGTTGATAGCCTTCAATGGCGCAGAGCACAAACACGATGCGCGCCCGCTCTGGCAGTTTGAGGATCAACTTGTCTAACCCTTGATAATGCTCATCCGCGCTTGAATGTTCATCGTCACTCTCCATCGGGATAAAACGTGCCCAAAATGACTTTTGCTTACGGATAAAGCTCAGTGCCTGATTCACACAAATACTGTGTAACCAAGTGGAAAATTGGCTCTCCCCCTAAACTGCGGCAATTTCTGCCAGACCAGAATAAAGCACTCTTGGGTGATTTCTTCCGCCTGCGAGGCTTGGCCGGATAACCGCAGTGATAGGGCATATACTCTTGGATGATGCTGTAAATACAGTTGCTTAAATGCGGCTCTATTCCCTTGGCTGGCCAAGGTGATGAGGTCAAATTCTGACATTGCATCGTTGAGTGGGAGTCTCCCTACCGTCACTGTATTTTCCTGTCATCAAGGTGAATGATTACTGATTGGACGCTTTGAAAAGCGCAAAAGGTTTGTATCCAATAAAAATATATTCAGTTTATTTTTAGATATTGCGTAACTCTTTGCGTTGTTGTAGTAAAATTAGTTGTGTTTTTTAGCGCTAACTTTATGAAGTTATTAATTTTATACCAGATGGTATTCAGGTGTAATCGCTAATACAGCACGATAAATCATTCGTGATATTAAGCCTAGCGCAGGTATCGCAGTCTATGGTGGTAGTGAGAAGAGGAGCATTGCTCGACCGATGCACTATAAATAAAAGATAAACTTGGTATATCAGGGATATTTTGCTGTTAAAGGCCTAACTCCCAGCTATCTTTTTAAGAGATGTTATTTATTAGGGGCTTTTTATGTTAATCCGCTCAAAGTTGTTACTCAGTGCCGCTGTATCCGTTACGGCCTTGATTGCCATGTTTGGATTGCAGCTTCATTCTAATTCGGTTGAGTCGGAACTCTCCCACGCTGCGCAAACCGTTCTCGAGCTAGAACGAGACGTATTGCTACTGCGTAAAAACGAGAAGGATTTCTTTGGTCGTAAAGATATGCAGTATGTTCAACAGCATAGTGAGGTACATGCCAAGATTGACCAGCTAGTCCCGAGTCTTGAGAGTATTTTTAAAAAATACAAGGTTTCCACAGCGTCACTCGAAAGCTTTGACCGTAACCTTAATCAGTACCAAGTCGCCTTCAACGAAGTCGTTCAGCTCCAGCAAGAAATTGGTTTAACCCCTAAAACGGGTCTCTATGGCACCCTAAGAACGGCAGTGCATAATGTCGAGTCCATGTTGAAGGAATACGACCAGTTATCCCTCGAAGTCGCTATGTTGCAGCTACGCCGCAACGAAAAAGACTTTATGCTGCGCCGCGAGATGAGCTATGTCGAGACCTTCGACACTAACATCGCCAAGTTCAACGCTAGCCTCAGAGCATCGAGTTTAGACACGGATACCCAAAATAAAATTGCGGGCTTAATTGAACAATATCAAAAGGATTTTAAGAGCTTAGTTAATAAAGAGCAGCAATTGGGTCTCAGTGAAAAAGATGGCACCATGGCGAAATTGATCGCAGCCAATAAGTTGACCGAAGTCAGTGCCGACGAGCTGCATAATCTTGCGTTGAAAGCCATCGATGATACTGAAAGCGGCAGCGTGAATATCGGGATTTTGGTCTTTGTGATTATCGCCCTGATCCTTGCTGTGATCACCTACCTCATCATCCGCAGCATTATCACTCCTGTTGAGCGTATCACTCAGGTGATTTCACGTATCGAGGTCAGTAAGGATTTAACCCTCAGATGCGATGCCTCGACCCAGGATGAGCTGGGTGAAATTGCACAGCATTTCAACAGTATGGTGGGAAGCTTCCAGCAGCTTATCGAGCAGGTTATTGACTCAGTCGCCACGATTAACACCTCCTGTAAGAGTGTGTCAGAGAACGCGATGCTCGCGTCCGAAGGCGTTGCCCAGCAGCTTAATGAAACCGATATGGTGGCGACGGCGATTACCGAAATGGGCGCGACCATTGATGAAATTGCTAAAACTACCGAGCTTGCGGCCCTCAAAGCGGGTAAAACCCATGATAACGCCCAATTAGGGCAAACTGAGGTGGAGCAAACCATCCTTAAGATCAGACAACTGTCAGATCAGATTAACAGCAGCGCCTCTGTGGTGGATGAGCTCGAGCGTGATAGTGAAACCATTGGTAGCGTGCTCGATGTGATCCGTGGCATTGCGGAGCAAACCAACTTACTGGCACTCAATGCGGCGATTGAGGCAGCTCGCGCGGGTGAGCAAGGCCGTGGTTTTGCTGTGGTTGCCGATGAAGTACGCAGTCTGGCGATGCGAACTCAATCGTCGACACAGGAAATTGCCAACATTATTCAAACCCTGCAAAGTCGAACTCGCGCCATAGTGCAATTAATGGACGCGAGCCAAAAGCAAGGGGCCGAGAGTGCCGAGCAGGCCGCCGCGGCGGGAGAATTGCTGAAGCTTATCAATACCGATGTGCATAATATTATGGATATGAGCACACAGATTGCTGCAGCGATTGAAGAGCAGAGCATGGTTGCCGCCGAAGTGAATAAGAACGTGGTCGTTATCCGTGATATTGCTGAGGATTCTTCTCGGGCTGCCGATGCTAATGCGTCGGCTTCGGATGAGCTTAAATCCCGCGCCGAATATCTGGTCAGTGCCGTGAGCCACTTTAAGATCTAGTCGCACTTTTGTCTGTCAGAAACGCACCTTAGGGTGCGTTTTTTATAGCGAAGTTAAACGCTGAGGTTTGCTTTAAGATGGCTGCGTGAGTGAATTAACGTGAATGGCTCTAAATAAAAACAAGATAAAACCCACAAACAAAAAACGCACCCTAAGGTGCGTTTTTTATGCAAAGCGCCGCGATTAGTGGCTGAACATTGCAGAGATAGACTCTTCGTTGCTGACGCGACGAATGGCTTCTGCCAATACGGCCGACATTGTCAGTTGAGTCACTTTAGCCACTTTAAGCATTTCAGGGCTTAAAGGTACAGTATCGGTTACGATAACTTCATCGATCACTGAGTTTTCGATATTTTCAGCCGCTTTGCCAGAGAATACTGGGTGAGTAGCATAAGCAAATACGCGGTTTGCACCGTGTTCTTTCAGGGCTTCAGCGGCTTTACATAGTGTGCCACCGGTATCGATCATGTCGTCGACTATGATGCAGTCACGGCCTTGTACGTCACCTATGATATGCATCACCTGGGCAACGTTTGCCTGTGGGCGACGCTTATCGATGATTGCCAGGTCAGAATCGTCCAGTAGCTTAGCGACGGCGCGAGCACGGACAACACCACCAATGTCAGGAGAAACAACCACTGGGTTGTCTAGCTGCTTAGCTAGCATATCTTCAAGCAGCACTGGGCTACCAAATACGTTGTCAACAGGTACATCGAAGAAGCCCTGGATCTGCTCGGCGTGTAAATCACAAGTCAGTACGCGGTCAACCCCAACGCTTGATAGGAAGTCGGCGACAACCTTAGCGGTAATAGGTACACGAGCACTACGAACACGACGGTCTTGACGTGCATAACCAAAGTAAGGAATAACCGCAGTAATACGGCCAGCAGATGCGCGACGTAACGCGTCTACCATAACGATAAGTTCCATCAGGTTATCGTTAGTAGGTGCACAAGTAGATTGAATGATAAACACATCCGCCCCACGTACATTTTCGTTAATCTGGACACTGATTTCACCGTCGCTGAAACGCCAACCTCAGCGTCTCCGAGTTTACAAAATAGGCGATCTGCTATCTTCTTTGCGAGACTGGGTGTGGCGTTACCGGCAAATAGTTTAATGTCAGGCACTGTATGGACCTCAGGCGTATGCTTTATATTTTAGTGGCTAGAGCAACGACGATGCGGGGACGGGAGCGGAACCCGTGGGCTATCGTAATAAAGTTGCTCTAGAAGAAAGTAGTTTATGGATGATTGAGTCGCACTATGAGCGGCGAAATATTCATCCCTTTTGCAACAAATCCTTGCATATCAGACGGTAATTTCGCCAAGGCTGCGAGAGCTTGCTGCTGCGAAGAAAACTCCCCAAACACGCATGCGCCCGTTCCGGTCATTCTCGACGGCGCATATTCTAGCAGCCAGCCTAAGGCCTTGGCAACTTGAGGGTATTTGGAAACGACCAGATCTTGGCAATCATTTGCCCAAGGTTGGCTCATTAACGTGTCGATGCCAAGCTTAGGTGTATTGCGGGGTAGCAAAGGATCTTGAAACACCGCAGCGGTGGAGACATGGGCATCGGGCGCTATCACTAAATACCAAAATTCAGTGGGCGCTACTGCCTGTAAACGTTCGCCAACGCCTTCGGCAAATGCCGCGAAACCGCGAATAAAAACAGGGATATCGGCACCGAGTTTTAAACCAATTGTGGCTAATTCATCGTTAGATAATTGGGTGTTCCACAACTGATTTAACGCCACAAGTGTGGTGGCCGCATCGGAGGAACCGCCGCCTAAACCGCCGCCCATGGGTAGACATTTTTCGAGCCAGATTTCGGCGCCGCCAGAATAGCCTGTAGCTTGCTGTAATGATTTTGCGGCTCGCAGAATTAAGTTATCGCTATCCGCGACAACGGCCGACATGTCCGAGTGCAATATCAGCTCAGGCGTCTGCGTCACCTTAAAGTCGAGCAGATCGCAACAATCGATAAATTGAAATAGTGTTTGCAACTCATGGTAACCGTCGGCGCGGCGACCGTTGATATGCAGAAACAGATTTAATTTGGCGGGCGCGGGCCAATTGCGTGAAATCTCATTCGACATGCTAAGGTTTTTCTCCGAGCATTATTGAGGGTTTACCTAAGGCTTGCCATTGATTGAGTTGCAGCTTGAGCTGTAAATCTCCACGTTCAAGCTTTAACTGATAGGGTACCTCGGCACCGCTTTGGGATTGCCAACTCAAAAATGTGACGTCCCAAGGTGGCAAGGTTTGCGAGTTTTGAATTTGTTTGGTTTTGCCATTGCCATTGCTATCGACGGCAAGCACACGGTCTAAAGCGCCGACTTGGCCTGTGATCCAAAGGGGTAAGTCGTTAATCGGGATGGACCAGCCGCTGACTCGCTCGAGTAATGCTTGGGCGTTGCTATCGCGAAAATCTTTGCCATCGACATGCAGATGAGCCGAGTTAGGTGTCGCATCCAAGGTCAACACTGTGGTGCCGAGCATAGTGGTGAGGGTGAGCTCGTCTCGCTCCTCACTGTGGCGCCAATAGAGATTGGCGCTGAGCTTATCCTGCGGCGTGCGGATAGCGAGTTTCCCCTGTAATTCCCACGCCTTGGCTTGCGCGGCATTATCAACCGTAATAGGGCTGAGATCTGTCGTTGGCGGCAGGGTCTCGCAGCCGCCTAAAAACAATAGGCCGCTCAAGGCGATACAAGAGAAAATGGATTTTGTGAAGCGCTTCAAATTATTCATCTATAACTGATATACCAAAGTCCTTATGATACGAGGGCTTGTAAAGAATACCAATGCCAATCGTAAAATTTCCATTGGCGGTCACTTGGGATAACTTCGGTCGCGATAATCTGCATTTGTCTATCATTGATAGAAAATTTAGGTAAGAAGTTAGACCTTTATTCGGTTTTGTTAAGCGTATTCTGTTTTTAGTTGGGCCAATTCAGTAGAATGCCCTTATTAAGAGAGACGCCAAGAATCTAGAAAAGAGTCAGATGAGCCTTGTAGCAATCGGTATTAACCATAAAACAGCCACGGTAGACCTGCGTGAGAAAGTTGCCTTCTCTCCGGACAAAATTCATGACGCCATGAAGAGTCTGGCCAGTCGTACACGCTCGGGTGAAGCCGTTATCGTCTCGACGTGTAATCGCACTGAATTGTATTGTAACAATGGCGATGAGGCCGACATCATTGAGTGGCTTGAAGAATATCACGGCCTAGATCATCAAGATGTAGCGCCGTGCCTCTACAATTACCACGGTCAAGCGGCGGTAAAGCATTTAATGCGCGTGGCCTCCGGTCTCGACTCGCTGATTTTGGGTGAGCCGCAAATTCTGGGGCAGGTTAAGCAGGCTTTTGTCAAAGCCAAAGAAGCGGGTACCGTTGCGCTGACCATTGACCGCTTGTTCCAAAATACCTTCTCCGTGGCGAAAAAAGTGCGTACCGAAACCGAAATCGGTGCCGCGGCTGTCTCGGTGGCCTTTGCCGCAGTGAGCATGGCAAAACATATCTTCTCTTCGCTGTCGACCACTAAGGTGCTGTTAATTGGCGCCGGTGAAACCATTGAGCTGGTGGCTAAACATCTTAAGGATAACGGTGTTGCTTCTATGGTCGTGGCAAACCGTACTCTTGAACGTGCCCAAAGCATGTGTGAAGAGTTTAATGCCACGGCAATTACGCTGGCACAGATACCAGATTTTCTCCCTAAGGCCGATATCGTGATATCCTCTACCGCCAGCCCGCTACCTATACTGGGTAAAGGCATGGTAGAAAAAGCGCTTAAGCAGCGTCGTCATCAACCTATGTTATTGGTTGATATAGCAGTTCCCCGGGATATTGAGCCGGAAGTCGCCGATTTGGACGATGCGTTTCTGTATACAGTGGACGACCTGCATAGCATTATTGAACAGAATAAGGCTTCCCGTAAGGAGGCCGCCGAGCAAGCTGAATTAATTACTGAAGAACAATCCTACCTCTTTATGGATTGGGTGCGTTCTTTAGAGTCGGTCGACAGTATTCGCGAGTATCGCAGCCAAAGCATGGCGATAAAGGATGAGTTAGTGGAACGCGCCCTGAATAAATTAGCGCAGGGGGCGACACTGAGCAGGTATTGATTGAACTAGCCAATCGCCTGACTAATAGACTCATTCACGCACCAACCCAAGCCCTCACAGTGGCGAGTCGTCAGGGTGATTTGAATACCTTAGGTCAGTTAAGAACAGCGCTCGGATTAGATAAAAACTAAGGTTAGCGAGTTAAATGAAGGAATCCGTTATCCGCAAGCTGGAAGGCTTGCTCGAGCGCAATGAAGAAGTCTTAGCCTTGCTTGGTGATGCGTCCGTTATCGCCGATCAGGAGCGTTTTCGCGCGTTATCCAAAGAATATTCTCAGTTAGAAGAAGTGGTTGCAGGCTTTAAAGCCTACCAGCAAGCACAGGCGGATCTCGAGTCTGCCAAGGAAATGCTGGAAGAAGATGACGCTGAAATGCGCGAAATGGCGCAGGAAGAAATCAAGGCGGCTAAAGCCGAACTCGAGTGTCTCGAAGCCGAGCTGCAAATTCTGTTACTGCCAAAAGATCCTAACGACGACACCAACGCCTTTATCGAAATTCGAGCAGGTGCGGGTGGCGACGAAGCCGCAATCTTCGCGGGTGACCTGTTCCGTATGTATAGCCGTTATGCCGAAGCCAACCGTTGGCAGCTCGAGATCATGAGCTCGAACGAAGGTGAGCATGGCGGTTTTAAAGAAATCATCGTTAAAGTCAGTGGTGAAGGTGCCTACGGCAAACTCAAGTTTGAATCCGGCGGTCACCGTGTTCAACGTGTGCCTGAAACTGAATCTCAGGGCCGTGTACATACCTCTGCTGTAACTGTAGTAGTCATGCACGAAGTGCCTGAAGCAGAAGCGATTTCAATCAACCCAGCCGATCTGAAGGTCGATACCTTCCGTTCATCGGGCGCCGGTGGTCAGCACGTTAACAAAACCGATTCTGCCATTCGTATTACTCACATTCCTACCGGGATTGTGGTGGAATGTCAGGACCAACGTTCACAGCATAAAAACCGCGCCCAAGCGATGAGCGTGTTAGCGGCTCGTATCCAAGCCGTTGAAGACGAAAAGCGCCGCAGCGCCGAAGAGTCGACTCGCCGTAGTCTGGTGGCCAGTGGTGACCGCTCCGAGCGTGTACGTACCTATAACTTCCCACAAGGCCGCGTGAGTGAACACCGTATCAACTTAACCTTATATCGCTTAAACGAAGTGATGGAAGGCGACTTAGATGCGATTTTAGGACCGCTGATGCAAGAGCATCAGGCCGACCTATTAGCCGCTCTGGCTGATGAGCAGGGGTAATTTTGGCTGATCAATCGAGTATCGCCGAGGCCCTGCAATGGGCCTACGTACAGCTAGCGCCTACCTCTGAATCCGCCCATCTGGATGCAGAGGTTTTCCTGCTGTATTGCCTCAATAAAAGTCGTGCCTATCTCTACACTTGGCCCGAAAAAGCCTTGACGGTGGAGCAGTGGAAACGTTTCCAACAAATGGTGCAACGTCGCCAGAAGGGCGTACCCGTGGCGCATATTGTGGGTGAGCGTGAGTTTTGGTCACTGCCGTTTATCGTGAATGACACCACGTTAATTCCTCGCCCCGATACCGAAATCTTAGTCGAAACTGCCTTAAACTTGCCCCTTGAGAGCAATGCTAAGGTGCTCGATTTAGGGACTGGAACCGGTGCAATTGCGCTGGCGCTGGCTTCTGAGCGGGCGACTTGGCAAATCACTGCCGTCGATAAGGTGGAAGATGCGGTGGCATTGGCCAAGGCTAACCGAACTAACCTTAAGCTCGAGCAGGTTGAGATCCTCCAGAGTGACTGGTTTAGTGCTATTAAGGCCCATGACTTTGATTTAATTGTCTCAAATCCGCCTTACATTGATGAGGCCGATGAGCATTTGCATCAAGGGGATGTACGTTTTGAGCCGCAAAGTGCGCTCACTGCCGCCGATGAGGGCTTTGCCGATCTTTACTATATCGCAAAAACTGCTCGGGATTATTTAAAGCCCAACGGCTATATTCTGCTCGAACATGGTTTTGAGCAGGCGGTAAAGCTTAGAGAAAAACTGACCGAGCTGGGTTATCAGAATGTCGCGACCGTGCGGGATTTTGGCAGTAACGACAGATGTACTATGGGTAAGTGGATGGGCTTGATTGGCATTTAATATTTAATCCAATCCTGCAAAGCACTAAACAACGCCATTGGTTATTTATCAATGGCGTTTTTATTTAAACGTTTTCTGAAGAGGAACACTTAATTTATTTTAAAGCACATTTGGATGGAGATATTTGGTTTGCTTTTAAAGTAAATTTCAAACATTGCGAAGTAACAAAATATCCGTATTTATTGATGGATAAGGTAGATACAAATAGTGTTAGAAGCTGTAACCGAAGCCAAATGTAATATTAGTCATTTCAAATGGGCCTGAGTTTTGATACGCAACTGAGCTTAAGATTTCAAAGCCACTAAAGAAGCGGCAGCGCCAACCTATGGCAGTGTAAATACCATAACCATCATCAGAATATTCATCTAAAAGTACAAGTTGGTCATTATCATGATCATAATCATGGCGCTCATAGTTGGCTTCTGCTTGGCCTAAACCGGCCTTAAAAATAATACTATGACGGGGACTAACCTGGTAGGTATAAGTCGCCGCAAGCCGAGTAGCATAAGAGTTATCTAAAGTATATTGCTCTGCAACACCATTTATCACAGCGGTCCACAATTCACTTTGAAAAAGTGAATAACCAATTTCAGCTCCCCAATCAGGGGTAAATTGGTAACGATAAGTAAAATCATATAATGTCATACCGCCATATGTAGCAACTGAGCCACCACCAATCGCTGCGGAAAAACCATGCTTTTCATCTGCGCTCAATGCTGCTGGTGAAGTTAATAAGGCTAATATAACCAAAGATAATTTTGTTTTATTTCCTAACATTCCCATCATACTCCCTGTAAGATTTTTGCTCTCGAAAAGTACCACATCTGTACAGGTATTGTAATTTTTTTGTTTGCCTTTATTGCGAACGTTGTATCGATAAATTTATCGGATGTTGATGTATTGGTCGTTTCTGAAGGGGGATTTATCCTGAATAGCTCAAACGTTGCCTAAGTCTAAAATATCGATTTGGGTGTTTGATTCTGATGTCATTAATTAGTTGTACAACTCAAATTTAATAGGCTGTGTCCTTTCGTGAGCTTTTAGATAAAACTAATTTTTCACGATCTCTGGATGATCAATTATTTTTAGAGCACTTTGACCATAAAGAATTTACTGCCGGTTTCGGGATAGGCTTGTTGTACCCACTGCACACGATATCCGTGGCGCTCATAGAAAGGTTTGGCTTGAAAATCTAAGGTATCGAGCAGGACAAATTGGCAGCCGCGTTGTTTGGCCTTGGTTTCGGCCTCGAGTAATAAGCGTGAGCCGATGTTTTGCTGGCGTAATCCGGCATCGACCCAAAGGTAGTCAATCAATAGCCAATTACCAAAGGTTTTGCCGCTTAAGCCCGCGAGCAAGCTGCCATCCTCATCCTGTAATTTTAATCCTAGGTTTTGGCGTTTCAGTGTTTGCCAGTGCAGCTGATTAAATTCGACGATTTTTTGCTTTACTGCATCGGCAAATTCGGCGGACTCATCGTCAATTATCATTAAATTCATTGTGGTTTCCTACAAACTGAGGGCCGGGTTTTCGTCTGCGAATCTCGCGCGTTAGGCATTGGTCTGGCGTTATGATTAGGGTAAACTAGCGCCTTTGTCACTGGCCATAAGTATCACAATGGAAACTTTTTACAGTCTTTATCCTGCTGTTAAGCACCTGCATTTAACCTTAATTGCCGTGAGTGTGCTGTTTTTTGTCGTTCGTTTTGTGTTGCATTTACGTCAGTCAGCACTGATGGGCAAGAAAGTATTCAAAATCGCGCCCCATGTTATCGACACTTTTTTACTGCTGTCGGGCTTAACCCTGTGCTTTATGATCAAGCAATATCCCTTTGTGGACCCTTGGTTGACCGAAAAAATTGGCGCCGTGCTCGCGTATATTGCCTTGGGCGTGATTGCGATAAAAGCGAACAGAAACAAATTATTCAAAGTTTTTGCCTTTTTAGGTGCATTAGGTTGGTTAGTTTACGCCGCCAAATTGGCGCATTTTAAACAAGCGGTATTATTGGGTTAATGGGTAAATACAATCTGCAAGATGGCATTTCTTTGCCCGAGTCGGCATTGGATGTAGGTGCTCACCTTGGATTTTCAAACCTCGAAGCGGCGAAATGGGCTTGGTTTGAATTGGCGGGAGCCGTATTAAGTCATTACCTGGTGGATCAACAGCAACGCTTAAATGCCTTGCTGCATTGGTTTTATCAGGACTTGGGTTTTTGTGTCCGCGACAATTACTTCAGTACCGAAGCGGCGGACTTAGGCACTTGCCTTATCACTAAACAGGGCAATAGCACCACACTGGCGACGGTTTTGATGCTACTGGCCAAGCAGCTCGATTTAGAGCTCGAAGCCATACTCTTACCGGGTAATACCGTGCTTCGCAGTCATGTTGCTGGCGTTGTGCGTTATCACGATCCGCTGACGGGCAAAGAGCTAACGAAACACCAACTCCATGTGTTAGTGCGCGGTGAGCTGGGTAACGCGGCCGAACTTAAGCCAAGTTATTTAAAGGCGGCGTCGGTGAAGAAGCTGATTTCACGCATGCTGCATGAGCTTAAGGCTGGGTGTATCGTGTCGCATCAATTTGAGGCGGCGATGGAATGTTGCAACTTACTGCTACAGTGGCATCCAGATGATGTGCATTTAAATCGGGAGCGCGCCTTTATCGCCCAGCAACTAGGGTGTATCAATGTCGCGGCGGCCGATCTGCAACACTTTGTCGATAACAGCCCGCATGATCCTGTTATCGAAATCGTCAAAATGCAGCTCAAAGAGCTCAGTGAACACGCTGAAATCTATCACTAAATCTTAAAGGAGAGCCTAGCAGGCTCTCCTTGTTTTTCTAAAAAACAACAATAAATCGGGCGAATGGGAAGTTTGCCCACTAACTGCAAACGGCAGTTTTTAGCATAAATACAATAACAACTGTACCAAACAGGGAGAATACACATGGCAAGCACGGCATTAGTCACCAATGACGCGGTGGCGCTGGGAATATTGGCAACGATTCTGGGATTTGTGTTTTATACCAGTAGTAGTAGCCATCCATTTTGGCAAAAGTTTTACCGTTTTATCCCAGCGTTATTACTCTGCTATTTCTTGCCATCGTTGTTGAATACCTTTGGGGTGATCGATGGTGGCACATCGCAGCTTTACTATGTGGCCTCGCGTTATCTATTGCCCGCCTGTTTGGTGTTATTGATTTTAAGTGTGGATTTAAAAGCCATCTTAGGACTAGGGCCTAAGGCGGTGATCATGTTTTTAACTGGGACTGTCGGCATTGTGATCGGCGGGCCGATTGCACTGCTCGTAGTGTCCTTTATCGAACCCTCATTGATTGGTGTCGATAGTCCTGATGCGGTGTGGCGTGGCATGACGACCCTCGCGGGGAGCTGGATTGGCGGCGGTGCGAACCAAGCCGCGATGAAGGAAATTTATGAAGTGGGCGGCAATATCTTCTCCGTGATGGTGACAGTCGATGTGATTGTGGCCAATATTTGGATGGCGGTATTGTTGTTTATGGCATCAAAAGCCAAAGAAATCGATGCCAAGACAGGTGCAGATACCACAGCAATTGAGACCTTAAAGAACAAGGTTGAGCAGTATCATGCTGAAAATGCACGTATTCCAAGCCTGCGTGATTTGATGCTGATTGTGGCCGTCGGTTTTGGCATCACGGGCGTGGCCCATATTGCCGCCGATTTCCTCGGCCCTTATTTTGAGGCCAACTATCCTTGGACTGAGGATTACAGCTTAACCTCTAAGTTCTTCTGGTTAGTGGTGATTGTGACCACCATAGGTTTAGCCATGTCCTTTAGCCCTATGCGCCATTTAGAGGCGGCGGGGGCTTCTAAGGTAGCGTCGGCATTCTTGTATATTTTGGTGGCGACCATTGGTTTACATATGGATGTAAGCAAGGTCCTTGATACACCGCTATATTTTTTAGTGGGCATTATTTGGATGATAGTGCACGCTGGTTTTATGTTATTGATTGCTAAGTTAATTAAGGCTCCTTTGTTTTATATGGCCGTGGGTAGTCAGGCAAACGTAGGTGGGGCGGCATCGGCGCCAGTTGTGGCGGCGGCGTTCCACCCAGCTTTAGCCCCTGTTGGGGTATTGTTAGCCGTATTTGGTTATGCGCTAGGCACTTATATGGCGTGGCTCTGCGGTCAGTTACTGCAAGCCGTCGCGGTATAGTAGCCTTAGCTCCTGTTCAGCGCTGGTAAGGTTCCAGCATTTTAGAGAGAAGTTGCGATGAGTAATAAAATCATAAACCTAGGTTCAATCGAGATCGCTAACGATAAACCTTTCGTGTTGTTTGGTGGCATGAACGTGCTTGAGTCTCGCGATCTCGCTATGTCGATTGCTGAAACCTATGCCGAAGTGACGCAAAAACTGGGTATTCCCTATGTTTTCAAGGCGTCGTTCGACAAGGCAAACCGCTCTTCTGTTAACTCTTACCGTGGTCCGGGCATGGAAGAAGGCTTAAAGATTTTTGAAGAAATCAAAAAGACTTTCAATCTGCCATTGATCACCGATGTGCATGAGCCTTACCAATGTGCGCCTGTCGCTGAAGTGGTTGATATTATTCAGCTCCCTGCTTTCTTAGCGCGCCAAACTGACCTCGTTGTCGCCATGGCGAAAACGGGCGCTATCATCAACGTGAAAAAGCCACAGTTTTTAGCGCCCCACGAAATGCGCCATATCATCACTAAGTTTAACGAAGCGGGTAACGATGAGATTATCCTGTGTGAGCGTGGTTCATGCTTTGGTTACAACAACCTAGTGGTTGATATGCTGGGCATGGATGAGATGAAGCAATCCGGCTACCCAGTGATTTTCGATGCCACTCACGCATTGCAACGTCCTGGTGGTCGTGCCGATTCGGCGGGCGGCCGTCGTGCTCAAGCGACAGAATTAGCCCGTAGTGGTATGGCATTAGGCTTAGCGGGTCTGTTTATTGAAGCTCACCCAGATCCAGATAACGCTAAGTGTGATGGTCCATGTGCCTTACCATTGCACCAGTTAGAAAACTACCTGAAGCAGATGAAGGCGATTGATGATTTGGTGAAATCCTTCGACCCGATTGATACCAGCAAGTAAGCTTGGCTGAACCTTCTTAACTAAAAAGCCCCGAATCGTTCGGGGTTTTTTATTGGGTGAAATTTTCTCCATAGCGATATCAATACCTTGTGTTTATGATGTTGGCTCCAAATAACGTATGACCCATGTCAGAGTGCAGTCTGGCAGTAACAGGATGGCTCGGATGTGGATTTTCTTTACCTTATTAGCCGCATTTATGCAGGCGTGGCGCAATGCCTTTCAGAGCCAACTGAGTAAAGAGGTTAAGGTGGCGGGCGTCACCTTAGCGCGGTTTATTTGGGCTGGCCCGATTGCTGCCTTGTATCTTGGGCTGTTATATCTTTGGAACAATGTGGGATTACCGCATTTTACGGCGGAATTTATCGGCTTTATTGTCGGTGCATCTATGATGCAGATCCTCGCGACTGGTTTGATGGTTAAGTTGTTCCAACAACAAAATTTTGCCATCGGTGCCGGGCTTGCCAAGAGTGAGGCCATTGTCGCCGCGATATTAGGCACCTTCTTTTTTGGCACTCATTTATCGTTACTCGGTTGGATTGGGGTGATTTTAGGTGGCGTTGCCGTGTTTTTATTGAGCGCCAAGCAAGGACTTAGGCAGTTATCCCTAAGCACAGTGCTCCTTGGCATTGCTAGCGGCAGCGCCTTTGCACTGACCTCTTTATGGGTGAGGGAAGCAAGCCTGAGGTTAAATGTCGGCTTTCCCCATAGCGCCGCTTGGGTATTGCTTTTGGTGATATGTCTACAAACCTTAGTGTTAGTCAGTTATTTAGTCCTAAAGGATAAGGAAACGTTAATCGCCTTAATCCAACGGCCTAAGTTAACCTTGCTGACGAGTACCGCTAGCTGCTTTGGCTCTATTGGTTGGTTTAGTGCCATGTCTTTGCAGGCCGTACCCTACGTGAAAACCCTAGGCCAAGTGGAAATTTTCTTTATGATGTTGATTTCGGCATTCTGGCTCAAAGAGAAAGTGAAAATCAAAGAGTTGCTCGGCCTTATCTTAATCGCCTTGGCGGCGATATTAGTGATGTGGGAATAATGCGGCAATTGATGGCAAAGTCGGTATCGATTAGTGAAGTTGCGCAGGCCCGATAATCGATTAATCAAAACATAGGGCAAGAAAGATCAAATCGGCTATATCTTTGATTCTTTAAGTCGCTAAGATACTGTCGATACAAAAAATAACAATCGATTCAACGGGGATTTGTTACTATGCCAGTCCGTACGATTCTTGCCCAAATTTCGATGCGTCACACCTTCTCCCTATCCGAATCGACATTAAAGCACTGGCTAACTTTATTCCTGCTGCCCATCTTTTTAGCTTTGCTATTGAGTTACGTTATCGCGGGCTATTTTAGCCATAATAAAGCCGCGGAAATTGGCCGTTTCAATTTGGAGCGTCTAGAGGCCATCTTAGACTTATCGGATGAAGTGGGTGAGTTTGCCAAGGACATAACTGAACAAGATTGCGGCAAGTTAACTGAGTACATGCGTTTTCAGCCTTATTTTCGGGGCGTATTACTCTTCAATGCAAACGCGTTTTACTGCTCGTCGATTACGGGGAGGTGAATCTCCCCTTAAATACCTTACTTCCTGCGAATAGTTTGCAAGATGGCGCGCAATATATCGTGCCTGAGACGCCTGCTCGGCCGGGCGTACCTGCGATCATCACGATTTATAAGAATGAGAATACGCAATACGGCGCTGTTGTTGTTTCCGAAGGCCAATACCTTATCGATAGTTTTATTCAGCCGGATGTCTTTCCTCGCGCGGTGAAAACCGTTGTGCTTGGCTTACATGGGGCGACGTTGCCCTCAAGCCCGCAGTTTAGTGGTAACCAAGTTATTAGGGTATTGGCGAAGGATCAGTTTGATGTGCATCAGGATTTTGTCATCCTGCTGGAGATCTCTAAGGGGTTGTTTTGGCATTTTTATTGGATTGCCTTTGCATTATCACTGCCGCTGATATTTACCCTGATCATATTGTCCAGCCTATTGCTGACAAAGCATCGTGGGCGCCACTCCCTTGCGGACGACATTAGAAGCGGCATTGAAAATAAAGAGTTTTTCCTAGTATATCAACCTATTGTGAGCAGTGAAGATGGCAAAGCCAAAGGCGTTGAAGCGCTGGTGCGTTGGCAACATCCGCAAATGGGTTTAGTTCGTCCCGATTTGTTTATTCCCATCGCCGAAGAAAGCCAATTAATCGTGCCATTAACCAATTATATTTTTGAACGGGCCTTGGCCGATTTTAGCTCGATGCAAGTGGAACCGGTTTTTAGGGTCGGTTTTAACGTGGCGCCCGAGCATTTTATCCAAAGTGATATCGAGGCTAAGTTTCGTTACCTTAGGGATGCGTTTGCCGAAATCGGTGTGCAGCCGTTAATCGAAATCACCGAGCGGCAATTATTAACGGCGGATATGTGTGAGCGAATTGCGGCGCTACGTGAGCTGGGGATTCTGGTGGCGATTGACGATTTTGGTACTGGGCAGACAACCTTGTCGCTGCTGCAAACCTTTACCTTGGATTACCTTAAAATCGATAAATGCTTTATCGATACCATAGGCCAAGATTCGGTGACCTCCCATGTGCTCGATACCATCATCGAACTCTGCCATAAGATGAATTATGTGGCTGTGGCCGAAGGGGTGGAGACCCAAGAGCAGGCGGACTATTTAATCAGTCGTGAAGTGCACTTTTTGCAGGGCTATTTATACGCTAAGCCGATGAAATTAGATGAGCTTAGGCAATGGCTGAAGGTTCATTAACAAGCGGTATCAGTAAACTTGCCATCAGGACGTGAGTCCTGATGGCAAGTGTAGTTATCGAGCTACAGGCTATAACCTGTTTCTTCATGTTCGGAAAGATCTAGGCCATTCACTTCCTGCTCTGTGCTGACGCGAAGTCCACCGAGGATTTTGCCAATCACCACAAACAATAACCAAGTTACAATCGCTGTATAGGTGAACGTAGCGATAACGCCAATGGCCTGTGCCCCGAGTTGGTCAAGCATAGTGTGGTTCACACTGGCAAAACCATAACCGCTGAAGATCCCAAGCTGAGTCGAACTAAACACTCCCGCCAGTAACGTACCGAGAATACCGCCGACACCATGCACTGGGAACACATCGAGTGAGTCGTCAATCTTAAGCTTTTGTTTAATGTACACAGTTGAAAAGAAGCAGACCACGCCACCAAGAAAACCGATCACTAACGCGCCAGCAGGGCCGACATAACCCGATGCCGGAGTGATAGTGCCAAGGCCTGCCACCATGCCGGTGACGATACCGAGTGCACTGGCCTTACCGAATTTATACCACTCGATCCCTGCCCACGTGATGGCGCCCATCGACGCGGCTAAGTGGGTTGCGAGTATCGCCATGGCCGCAGTGCCATTGGCGCCTAAAGCGCTGCCGCCATTAAAGCCAAACCAGCCTACCCACAGCATGCCCGCGCCTGTCACTGTCATGGTCAAGTTATGGGGCATAATGGCCGAGTTTAAGAATCCCTTACGCGGCCCTAACACTTTTGCCGCCACCAGTGCCGCTACCCCGGCAGTAATGTGTACGACTGTACCGCCAGCAAAGTCATACAGGCCAAGTTCCGCCAACCAGCCGCCGCCCCACACCCAGTGGGTGATAGGTGCATAGACTAACAGCAACCAAGTGCTTGAAAACATCAGTACGGCGGAGAACCTCATCCGCTCGGCAAAGCCACCGATGATCAGCGCTGGCGTGATAATCGCGAAGGTCATCTGGAAAAGCATAAATAAAGGTTCGGGAATATCCCCACTGACACTATCGCGACCAATGCTGGCTAGAAAAGCTTTGCCAAGCCCGCCGATAAAACCGTTGCCGGTATCGAAGGCGATAGAGTAACCCACCACAAACCACAGCACGGAGGCGATAGCGGCGATAGAAAAACACTGCATTAAAATCGATAGCACGTTTTTACTGCGCACCAGACCGCCGTAAAACAGCGCCAGCCCTGGGAGTGTCATCAATAGGACTAGGGCAGATGAGCTTAAAATCCAGGCAGTGTTGGCGCCGCTGAGCTGTGCCTCATCGGCCAACGCTGTGCCTGCAAAGCCGCTGGCGAACAGCGCTAATAATGCCTGATAACCCAATTTTGAATAACGAGTGTTTGGCGGAGCGGACTTTGCGTGTTGGCCGTTTGGCGTATTCGTGCTGCGCTCGATCTTAGTGTTAAGTGCGGGTGTCTGTTGGGTCATATTGCATCACTCCCTTCCTCAGCGGTGCGCACGCGGATCACTTGCTCGAGTGGGGTGACGAATATCTTACCGTCACCGACTTTACCCGTGTGAGCCGCGGCAACAATGGCTTCGATGACCGCATCTTCCTGCTCGGAATGGATGGCAATTTCAAGCTTCATTTTGGGGAGAAAGTCGACCGCATATTCTGCGCCGCGATACAGCTCTGTATGTCCCTTCTGGCGACCAAAACCGCGTACTTCGGTCACTGTCATACCTTGGATGCCAAGTTGCGTCAGCGCTTCACGTACATCATCAATTTTAAAGGGTTTAATAATAGCGGTGATGAGTTTCAACTTTATTCTCCAACGAACTTCAGACGTAAGTTAGGTGAACAAAGCAGGAATCAGGCCATAACAATAATGTTTTTATTATCATTATGTTAACAATGTGGTGCACTCAAATAGACAGCGTTTTTGCCGCAAAAGAGTGCAAAAACAGGTGATTACGCCCCGATTTGGTGCGCAGTTATGGTGCATTTAGTATCAAAATACCAATTCGAGTGCATTTTAAAATGCTGGAATATCGCCGAGTTTTATTTAGCTCGATTGGATAGGGTTAAATCCATTTTAAATCAACTGATTATATTGATTAAGCTTGTGGCGTTATTGCCGACAACCGTTTAATGGCTTGGCACATTTGGGCATTGGTGGCTGCACTTAAACCGTGCGCGCTGGCGCGGTCGCAAATATAACCATTAATTTGTTCAATCTCGGTTGGCCTATGGTGTGCTACATCTTGGTGCATCGAGGAGAAATTCGCGGCCGTGAGTTCAATCACCCGGTACACGCGCACTTCAAGCATTTGTCTATCCAGTGCTATGCCATCGTGGGCGGCCACCTCGACCAGTTCATCTAAGATACTGGCGATGGTCTGGGTAAATTCTGCTTGAGCCAAGGTGCCATTCGGGCATTGATGCAGGGCGGTCAGGGGATTAATCGCGGCGTTTACCGCAAGCTTTTGCCAAAGACTCGGAATAATTGCCTCAACCCATTCACTGCTCGGGATAGCGTTGAGCAGCCCATCACGCAGTGCTTGCGATAATGCGGGACCGGTAAAATGGCCAAACTGGGTCAAGCCTTGACCGGTTTGTTTGACTTGCCAGCGGGACTGGCGCAGCACGCCTTGGGAGGTAGTACCAAGGCTTAAGCCGCGACCCTGTAATTTGGGCGCGAGAGCCAAGTGTGGACCCATGCCATTATGCAATAACAGGATATGACACTGGGGCGAGAGTTTGTCGAGTAAAGGGCTAATAGCATCAACGACTTGATAAGCCTTAACGCACACAATTAGCAGCTTAACCTGCTGTAAGCCTGTGCTGTCTAAACTAACTTTAGGCACTCGGTATGACACTGAATCGGCACTTGCATCTGTTGATGGCAGAGGGCAAAACACAAGGTCTTGCCAATCCGTCGCCTCAGAAGTGGATACTGATTCACGCGCTATCAGGCCTACGGCTAATCCTGCCGAATGCAGTTGATGGCAAATCAATTGCCCCACGGCGCCAGCCCCTAAAATCGCGATATCGGTGATTTGAGGCTCCATAGCGGATGACGCACCTTGGCCGAACATTATTCTTCCTTGAGTTGGGCGGCGCTAAAGTATTTTCGATAGGCCCAAAGACAGAAGTAAAACAAAGCGATACCAGCAAAGTCCGCTAACACATCGCCCACAGAGGCGCTGCGGTAGGGTAAACGCGATTGCACTAGCTCAATCAAAATCGCGTAGGCGGCAAGCACCAGCGAGAGCCAGTACCACTTAGGGCGAAAGGCGAGAAAGGTCAGATAAGAGAGACAGAAGAAGCTCCCAAGATGGCCTACCTTATCGATATTGGGGATACTTTGCGAATAGGTTGGTCTGGAAAACACCAGATAACTGATCACGACAAAGGCTACGGCTAAAGCCAATTTGAATAGGGTGTTTTTAGTTATCACAAATACAATTTGATTATCTTAGTGTGACGCCATAATAGGAAAATGTGCCGCCAAAGTCATCCATAACCCGAGTTTTATCTTGCTTGGGTAAAGTTAACCTTCAACTTGGGGGAGGGAGTCGGTAAACTATGGGCATTTACAATCACCTAAGGGGCGGCAACTATGCCTTCATTTGATATTGTGTCTGAAGTGGATGAGGTTGAATTACGTAACGCGGTCGAAAACTCCCGCCGTGAACTCAGCAGCCGATTCGATTTTCGTGGTAAAGATGCCAGCATCGAATATAAAGATCATGTGGTGACTCTCACCGCGGAAGATGATTTCCAGTGCAAGCAGTTGGTCGATATTCTGCGTACCCAATTGAGCAAGCGTAACGTTGAGCCTTCGACTATGGATGTCGACGAAAAGTCGGTTCACAGTGGCAAAACCTTCTCCCTGAAAGTGCGCTTTAAGCAGGGGATCGAGACGGATATCGCCAAGAAAATCGTTAAGATGGTCAAAGATAGCAAGATTAAAGTGCAATCTCAGATCCAAGGCGACACAGTGCGTGTAACGGGTAAAGCTCGCGATGATTTACAAGCTGTGATGGCGTTAGTGCGTCAAGCGGATCTGGGTCAGCCTTTCCAGTTCAATAACTTCCGCGATTAATCGCAAAGCCTAGCCAGCATTTGATTCACCTCGAGTCAGTGTGCTGATAGATATCTCAAAGCCCCTCGCTGTCAAAGACGAGGGGCTTTTTTATTACTTAGGATTCGGTGTTGCTTTTGCTGCCATGGGGCACGTATTTATTCACTAAATGAATAAGCAGCAATACGGGAAAACCTATCACACTGGCGGCGACAAAGAAGTTAACATAGCCATAGGCATCGACATAGGCGCCCGAGAAGCCAGCAATAAACTTAGGGAAGAGCAACATAATTGAGGAGAGTAGCGCATATTGGGTCGCACTGTAGCCGCTGCTGGTGAGGCTTGAGAGATAAGCGATAAAGGCGGCGGTGGCAATACCGGCACTAAAGTTATCGACCGAGATCGCAAAAGTTAAAAATTGGACGTTGTAACCAATCATCGCCTGCCAGGCAAACAGCAAATTGGTCACGGCGACCAAGAGGGCGCCAAGGAATAAAATCTTCATGGTGCCAAAGCGGGCTAATAGGATACCGCCAAAGGCTGCGCCAACTAAGGTCATGATAAGGCCATAGATCTTACTCAGATAAGCAATTTCTTCTTTGCTAAATCCCATGTCCACGTAGAACACGTTGGCCATAATCCCCATCACAATATCCGAAATGCGATAGCAGGAAATCAGCAATAGAATCAAAATGGCGCTACGGCCATAGCGTTTAAAAAAGTCGATAAAGGGCAGTATGCTGGCGGTATAAATCCATGAGAGGCTCGCCGCAACGGGCTTGGGATAACGCTCGCTCAAGCGTTGTTTTACCGCTAATTCGGTCTCATCGGCGGCGCGGGTATCGACCTGTGGCTCGCGGCTAAAAAGCGTTGTTAACACCCCGACAAACATCAGTCCTGCCATCACCAAATAGGAAGTTTGCCAAGCGAGCAGGTTATATTCGGTATTGCCTGGCTCAACCCAAGCGGCGATGCTGAGCGCACCAGCGGTCGCCACAATCATGGCGCTGCGATAGCCCACCTGATAGGCGGCAGCAAGCGCGGCCTGCATTTTTTCGGGGGCAGATTCGATACGAAAGGCATCAATCACAATATCTTGGGTGGCGGATGCAAAGGCGACCATCAGGGCAAATACGGCCAAGCGTTCGAGATCTTGCAGTGGGTCGCTAAAGGACATACCCAAAATCGCGCCGACCAATAGCAGCTGGGCGAACAACATCCAACTGCGCCGACGACCTAAAAAGCGCGTCAGTATGGGCAGAGATAATCTGTCCACCAAGGGCGACCAGGCCCATTTGAAGGCATAAGCCAGCGCTATCCAGCTGAAATACCCGATAGAAGTACGGTCGACTCCCGCTTCCCGTAGCCAAAAAGACAAGGTTGAAAAGACCAACATTAATGGCAGGCCGGCAGAAAAGCCGAGTAACAGCAGTATCAACACGCGCTTATGGTAGTAAACGCTAAAGAATTCTAAGATGCGCCGATTTAAACCGATTACGAACATAAGCATGAGCCGAGGAGTCGAATCCGCCTAGCTTACGGGTAAGATGCGGTGGGATTCAAGGATTAATGCGTATCCTTTTGATGCTCGATGGGTTTCTGTGCGGCAGGGGAAAATAAAAAGACCCAGCAAGCTGAGTCTTTAGAGAGTGTATTGCTCAAGGTCGAATACCAACGCACCCTGAGGGCATTTGGCCTCCTAAACTAAGGAAGTCGCAGCACGCATGCAACTGCTGATACAGGTACTGATTGCCGCGGATCACCCAGTCTGGCCACTTGTTAAAGCTATGGAGCAAATGCCAAAACACGGTTTCTGTTTCTGTTTGCGCTTCACTACTTGGAATGAGTAATTGCCATTCCTCGAGTGTGTCCCAAAGATAGAGCTGGACTTCATGGAAATCGAGCTCGTCACTCAAAAATGCTTTGCCATACATAGCAAGCTGGGGCGCTTTATTATCGATAAATTCTTCAATCGTCACCCTTGCCTCCTTTCTGTTGCCTTTTGAGTATAGACAGAGGATTAGGGCTTTTGCTCAAATTATTTTCGATTATTTTTTCGGCAGTAATTTAGCTGTTTTCAATATGATAGGTGTCACTGGCACATCGGGCCAATTGAGTTTCGCATTGGTCGTGGTCTCGACCACGGCCATGGCTTCCAGCACTTGTTTGCCCTCAATCACTTCACCAAATACCGCATAACCCCAACGACGTTTGGATGGATCCAGCTTAGTGTTATCCGCCACGTTGAAGTAAAACTGACGGGTAGCCGAGTGGGGATCGTTGTCGCGCGCCATCGCAATAGTCCCCATGCTGTTGGATAAGCCGTTGCCAGACTCGTTAAATATCGGCTTGCCTGCGGGTAACTCTTCTAATTGCGGGTTTAGTCCGCCACCTTGAACGACAAAGTCACTGATAATGCGATGGAAAATCGTATTGTTGTACTCGCCTTTGACTACATAGGTCAGAAAGTTATCGACGGTAATCGGTGCGCGGGTTCTATCGAGTTCAACCACAATCTTACCTAGGCTGGTATCAAACTCGACTTGGGGATACAAGGTATCGGGTTGAATGTCGATTGCTGCCCAACTGCTATAGCTGGCACACAGAACTAAGAGTGCAGATATCCAACGAAACATTATGATTTCCTTATTAATTATCGATTAGCACTATTATTGTTGCAGGAACTGGTTTAACTCAGGGTCATTCAAAATTTCCCCGGTGAGTTGACCGAGTAACTTGTTCATATCCAGCTCTAGAGTGGCAAAGTCTGGCGTTAACGGGCCTTTTAAAGTGCCCTTGGCTTTGTAGCGTTTGACTAATTCTTGACTGGAATTACGGGCTTGTACGGCAATCAGCACGCTGTGTTTGGCCTCATAACCGAAGGTCTTTTTGGTGACATCCATTTGCAGTTCTTCTAACTGAACTTGCACAGAGTTGGTCGCGCTTGGATCAATCTGGTAGCCCGCTTGGGTAAAACCGTTACGGAAAACTTCATCGAGCAATAATTTTGGTGGCTCACTCGGGCCTACGAGGCGAGTCTTAGTGCCTTCTTCGATAAAGCGCGCCACGTACTCAACGTTACGGGTATCAATGGTATCCAATGAGATCTGTACGGGTCTGTTGGTCTGTTGGCTAATATCGGGAACCTGTGGGCTAAATGCCATATGAGTTGGATTTTGGCTCGCGCAGCCCACGAAGAGCAGGGGGAAAGTCAGCGTCAATAATAACTTTTTCATGGGGGATCTCATGCAAGTAAAAAGTGGCTACAGCATACCAGAAATCCCCCCGTTACCACAATGCACTCGGGTTCAGTCCTTATACAGGTGCAAAGGTTATGATGTGCCAACATCTGAATACTGAATTTAAACAATATGAAATACTTAACAATTAATACTTGGCTGTTGTCGTTCGCGCTGTTTACCGGGGCTGTTGTGGGCAAGGCGAATGCTGGCGATTCTCCCCATGTGTTAGGTGGCAGCTTAGGCTACGGCACTCAAGAATTTGAAACTAAGAGCGGCAAATATGATGCGGGCGATACCTTCACCAGCGACTTGTATTACCGCTATATGCTTAACGACATCTTTGGCGTTGAAGTAGGGTATTTAACGGGTTCTGGTGGTGTGGCAAGTGCGCTCGTTAGTACGTTCAGCGAGATAAAAGATTTACGTTTCCAGGGTGTTAGAGCTAGCGCCTACGGCGAATATGCGCTCTCCCGTGGTAATAGTTTGTACGCCAAACTCGGCGCTGCTTACACCCAAGTGAGTTATGAGATGGATAAGCAAGAGATGGATTCGGACGATGTAGGCTTTTACGGCGCGGTCGGTTGGCAATATCGGTTTCAGTCGGGCTTTGGGCTAAACCTTGAATACCAATATGTGCCAATGAAAGAACTCGAGCTACAAGGGGTAAACTTCGGCATGAGTTATCGTTTCTAACGACTTAGGTTTACGGAATCAGGTTTACTGAGTCATTCGCTATTATGTAGCGGATAAGTTTGTGTCGATTAGCGCCTTCGGGCGCTTTTTTTATGATCCGTAGGTGGGATTAAACCGAATTCTTGCCGGCAACAAAATCACAACAATTTGAGCTTGCACTCTTTTAATGCAATGGGCGACAGGTTAGAGTAAAAATTCAACATTAAATAAGAGAGCATAAATGCTCCTTCGACTGCACAAGCAAAGGCGAGTTTATGTCTAGGATTATTACCCAAATCGCCCCCGACAGTTTAATCAATGCCAAAGGTCAGCCACATTTCGGCCATTTCGATGGCATAGTCGGTAGCTTAGGTTTAGCGGATTTTGCCTATTTCGATACCATGGACAAGCCCGCATCGGCCTGGGCAAAACGGTTCGATTTTAAGCAGTTCCAGTTTATTTCGATTATCACGCCGCGCTACATCATTGGCATTGCACTGGCGGATATCGCTTATCTGGGGAGTGGTTTCTGTTATTTATATGACATTAAAAATAACAGCTTAACTCAACAGGACTGGCTAAAACCCTTTGGGATTGGCTACCGGATGACGCCTTCACCCGCCAACGGGGTTGCCGCAATCGGCGGTAAAGGCGCTAGCGTGACCTTTAAGATCCAAGAGGGTAATTGGCATTTAGTCATTGATACTAAAAGCATTCAAGCCGATTTAACCCTGCATGCCTTACCCTTAAGTTTACCTATGGCCATGTGTAGTCCCACGGGATACAACGGCTGGACCTATACCCAAAAACACAATGGCTTATCGGTCAAAGGGCAACTCACCATAGACCATGAACCGCAACCATTGAATTTTGCCCTCGCAGGTTATGATTTTTCCGCGGGCTTTATGCGCCGAGATACCAGCTGGCGCTGGGCATCCATCAATGCCCAAATCGATGAAGGGGTGATTGGATTAAATCTTGCTGCGGGTGTTAATGAAACCGGTGCCAATGAAAACGTGTTTTGGATCAATGGCGAGCGCCATTTACTCGGACCTGTGCAATTTGAGTTTGACCGTCATGGACAGCAGGGCACAGATCTCTGGCGTATTCATAGTCATGATGGCCGCGTCGATTTAGAGTTTACGGCGCGAAATTGCCGCAGTGAGAAACGCAATTTTATCTTGCTGAAGAGTAATTTCCGTCAATATCTGGGGCTTTTTAGCGGTTTTATCATTGACAATCAGAGACGTAAATTCCAGCTCAACAATGTGTTGGGATTGACCGAGGACCATTACGCCCGCTGGTAGGTGATTTACGCTTTAATACAATAATAACAATAGGATAAAGGTATATGGATATCGCCGCGTTAATCAATCATCCCGACGTGTTGCTGCTGGTACTGGCTCCACTGTTTTTTGTCTGCATTTTGCTGGAATGGTATTTCGGCGACAGAAGACAAAAACTGCCAGCGAGTGCCCGTTACCACACGAAGGAAGTGCTGTGTAATTTTAGTCTCGCCGCCATGCACCAAGGCGCGGATATCCTCACGGGTTTGCTGATCGCTAAGTTGTACCTAGCGGTATTTGGTTGGAAATTATTCGATATTCAAATGGGACCACTCAGCTTTGTGCTGCTGATGATTGCCCAAGATTTTTGCTACTACTGGTTCCACCGTGCGAGCCATAGAGTGCGGTGGATGTGGGCGGCCCATGTGGTGCACCACAGCTCAGAAAATATGAACTTTAGCACCGCGTTTCGTCAGAGTTTGATGTATCCCTTCGCTGGCATGTGGGTATTTTGGTTGCCGCTGGTGATCTTAGGCTTCGACCCTAATTGGGTGGTTTTTGTGGTTCTGTTGAACTTGGGATTGCAGTTTTTTGTGCATACCCAAGCGGTGAGAACACTTGGCCCCTTGGAGTGGTTGTTTAATACGCCATCACATCACAGAGTGCACCATGGGCGTAATCCACAATATATTGATAAAAATTATGCCGGTATTTTGATTATCTGGGACAAACTCTTCGGTACCTTTGTACCCGAAGAGGAAACAGTGATTTACGGGATCACTAAACCCGTCAACAGTTTTAATCCACTCAAAGTGACCTTTAGCGAATGGCGCGATATGTTCAGCGAGGTGACGGCGCGGGGGCTGACATTCACGGAGCGCTGTAAAATCCTCTTCGCGCCTCCAGCCAATCAGCAAAAGGATAAGTGATTTAGCTCAATCCGCGAGTCAGCAGCGCTCAACGAGTGGTTAATCTTCACTAAATAGTGCAAATGGCTAATAGGAGTCAGACCTTAGCCTTGCTAGCCTACTTTTCTTTTTTTGCAAATTTATAGATGAAAAAATGTACAGGCTCATGCTTTGGTGGTAATTTTTTGTACAAGGGATTCATCTGAGTAGGTTGCAGTATGGTTGATGAGCCGCATTTAACCTTAGAGGAATTAGCTTGCTTTAGAGAGTTATTTTCTCCTAATCGCATAACCCATAACGCCGAGGATGCTCATCCTGAGCCCTTGGTTAACCATGTATTAACGGTCAAAACCGATGTGCCGCAAGCGCTGGCCTCGCTATTGGGCAAGGCCAAGTTGACCCTGCTGGCCGAGGTCGGCCCCTATAAACTATGGTTTCCCTTAGAGATGCGCCTCGATGATTTTGGCCAATTGCTGCCCACCTTAGGTGTCCCGGAAGTATTCGACGCCACTGGGGCGGAGCGGAGTTGGCGTTTGACTCAGCCAGAAGATGTGTGGATTTTCGACCAAGATCAGGGTGAACAATGGTCTGTGGTGTCTTTGTCGAGTTCTGGCATGGCGATTCGTGCTAAATCCCAGCAGCAGTTTGAGCAGTTGGTCGATAGCCAAGAACTGCAGTTACAGTTACCAGATGGTGAAACCATGCGGGTTAAAATCGAGCCGATTCGCCACGAGCAAGGACTAGCGATTGTCAGGTTTCAGGCCGAAGCCGAAGAGCGAGAAGCCCTGCGTCAGTTCCTCTTTAATCGTCACCGCAGTCAATATCCAAAGCTCTATGCCAGCTTGCGCGGATAAGTGAGCTTGGTGGCACAATTCTGTTAGCTAAACTTCACTCAATTGTAAAAATCCCTTTCTCTATCAGTATCTTTGCCAAACAAGTGGCTTTTCCGAGATCCTAAACTGCCAATCTGCGGTGCTATGGATTAGAATAGCCTTGAATTCAAAAACATCAGAGCGAGCGGTATGCACGTACATATTTTAGGAATTTGTGGAACCTTCATGGGTGGCCTAGCACTCTTGGCTAGGGCAAAAGGGCACAGAGTGACAGGCTCGGATGCCAACGTCTATCCACCGATGAGTACGCAGCTTGAAGAGCAAGATATTGAACTCATTCAAGGTTTTGATCCAAGTCAGTTAGGTGAAGCGGGTAGTTATCCCGATCTCGTGGTGATCGGTAATGCCATGAGCCGAGGCAATCCTTGCGTCGAAGCGGTATTAAACCTTGGGCTCCCTTACACCTCTGGACCACAGTTTTTAGCCGATTATATTCTGCCTGAGCGTTGGGTGTTAGCCGTGTCTGGTACCCATGGAAAAACCTCCACTTCGAGTATGCTGGCGTGGATCTTAGAGGATTGTGGTTATCAACCCGGTTTCTTGATTGGCGGCGTGCCGCAAAACTTTGGCGTGTCGGCCCGTTTAGGGGAATCGGCGTTTTTTGTGGTCGAAGCCGATGAATACGACAGCGCCTTCTTCGATAAGCGTTCTAAATTTGTGCATTATCATCCCCGTACGCTGGTGATCAATAACCTCGAATTTGACCATGCCGATATTTTTGCCGATTTAGCGGCGATCCAAAAACAATTCCATCATCTGATCCGTACCGTGCCAGGACAAGGCAAAGTGATTTGGCCTGCCGATTCCCACGCGGTAAAACAAACCATTGAGATGGGCTGCTGGAGCGAGCAAGAGACCTTCCACACCGCTGAGGTGACTAAGGGTTGGCATGCTAAGGCCTTAAGTGATGATTGCCACGAGTTTGAAGTCTTCTTCGATGGCGAATCCCAAGGTGTGCTCGAATGGGCGCTGATTGGTCAGCACAATATTGAAAACGCGCTAATGGCCATCGCGGCCGCGCGCCATGTTGGGGTTAAACCGAGTGCTGCTATCGCGGCATTAACTCGCTTTGTACCGCCGAAACGTCGTCTGGAGCTGCTGGGTACTGTCCACGGCGTGAGTGTATACGATGATTTTGCTCACCATCCAACAGCGATTGCGACCACTATTAAGGGCATGCGTGCCAAGGTCGGTCAAAGCAAAATTACTATCGTATTAGAGCCGCGCTCGAACACGATGAAGAGTGGGGTGCACAAAGACACGCTGGCTCATTCCATGCTGCAAGCGGACGAAGCCTTTTTATATCAAGCCGATACTATCGATTGGAACATGAAAGAGGCGATGGAAGCGGCGGTGATCCCTGTGACTGTCCTACATCAAATTGATGATGTTGTCGCTAAAGTCTCTGCCTCGGCAAAAGCGGGTGACACTATCGTGGTGATGAGTAACGGTGGCTTTGGCGGCTTACATAAGAAACTGTTGGCGGCGCTCGAAGTCAGCCCACAGTTTGTTCAGCAGGCGGACTAATATGGCCTATGCCAAATCTGAGAAAGCCATTAGCTTAGCCTGGACCGGTGCCTCGGGCGCGCCCTATGGCTTGAAATTGTTAGAATGCTTGTTGGCCTCGGGCTATCAAGTGTTTTTAATGATCTCAAGCGCGGCCCGTGTGGTGCTAGCCACTGAGCATGGCTTGCAGCTTAGTGCGAACAGCGATAAAGCCAAGGCACAATTGCTCGAGGTGCTGGCACAGAAGAAGATAACCTTATCTGGCGAGTTAGTGGTATTAGGCAAGGATGAGTGGTTTTCGCCGCCAGCTTCAGGCAGTGCAGCCCCTAAACAAATGGTGATTTGCCCTTGTTCGACGGGGACACTGGCGGCTGTTGCTACCGGCATGAGCAATAATTTGCTCGAACGGGCGGCGGACGTGGTATTAAAAGAGCGCGGTCAGCTGATCTTGGTTCCGCGTGAAACTCCGTTTAATGCCATACACTTAGAGCATATGCTAACCCTGTCACGCTTAGGTGCCACTATTATGCCGGCGGCGCCGGGCTTTTATCATAATCCCAAATCCGTAGAAGATCTGGTAGACTTCATGGTCGCTCGAATCCTCGATCATTTGGGCGTTGACCATGCATTAACGAGTCGCTGGGGCTATGACAAACACTCCCCAATGACATCGACAATTGAGACTGATATGAAACACACCACCGAAGTGATGATCTCCGCCGAAGAGATCAGCCAAAAATTGGATCAAATGGCCGAGCAAATCAATGCCCACTATGCCAACAGCGAGCGTTTGCTGATGGTGGGATTGTTAAAAGGTTCAGTCGTATTTATGGCTGATCTGTGCCGCCGTATTAAAGGCCATGTTGAAATCGATTTTATGTCGGTTTCGAGCTATGGCAATGCCATGACCAGCTCACGGGATGTGAAAGTGCTGAAGGATGTGCAATCGGATATCGCGGGCCGCGACGTGCTGATTGTGGAAGACTTAATTGACTCGGGCAACACTTTAAACAAAGTGCGCGAAATGCTGTTATTGCGTGAGCCAAAGAGCTTAGCCCTGTGCACTCTGTTGGATAAACCCGAGCGCCGTGAAGTGGATGTTAAAGTCGACTTTATCGGTTTTACGATCCCAGACGAGTTTATTGTGGGTTACGGCATCGATTATGCTGAACAATACCGCAACTTGCCTTATATCGCCAAAGTGGTGCCGCTCGAATAAGCCCGATGCGTTATGACTCAAACTCCCGCCTAGGCGGGAGTTTTGTTTTGTGCCGAAAGTTGGCAACGCAAATGTTGTTTGGGGGCACGTATCCGCGTTTGGTGATCTATTAGTTATTTTTAATAAATTAATCTGTATTGATTCAATCAACTAGAGTCATAATTCGTTTTTATACAGCCTAGCGTGTTGCATTTGCTGTTTTCGACACCATCTTATTGTTTTGTTCATTCTTTCAGGATCAGGTAGCACTATGGTCAATCATGCCCATGCTCTCGTACTCGAGGGGCTAAAAAAAACCTACAAAGGCGGTGTAGAAGCGGTAAAGGGGATTAGCCTTACCGTTGAACAGGGAGACTTTTTTGCTCTACTCGGCCCGAACGGCGCAGGTAAGTCGACCACTATTGGTATTATCAGCTCCTTGGTGCAGAAAACCGCTGGCTCTGTGCAGGTGTTTGATTTTGATATCGATAAGCAGCTCGAGGAAGCCAAGCTGTGCATAGGTTTAGTGCCACAGGAATTTAACTTCAACCAGTTTGAAACGGTACTGCAAATCGTCGTGAATCAGGCAGGTTATTATGGCGTGCCTAAGGCCGTGGCTCTTGAGCGAGCCGAAAAATACTTAAGCCAGCTGGATTTGTGGGATAAGCGCAACAGCCAATCTCGCACTCTCTCTGGGGGATGAAGCGGCGATTAATGATTGCCCGCGCCCTGATGCACGAACCTAAGTTACTGATCTTAGATGAGCCAACGGCAGGGGTCGATATTGAGTTACGCCGCTCAATGTGGGAATTCCTCAAGCAAATCAACCAACAGGGCGTGACTATCATTCTGACCACTCATTACCTTGAAGAAGCAGAAATGCTCTGTCGCAATATCGGCATTATCGATAAGGGCGTGCTGGTGGAGTGCACGAGCATGAAGGCCTTGCTGAGTAAGCTGAATCTCGAAACCTTTATCCTCGACCTACGCCGCGACATCGATGTCGCCCCCACACTCGATGGGATGGTGTGCCGTTTAACCGATCCGCATACCTTAGAGGTGGATGTGGCAAAGGATCACAATCTCAATGATGTGTTTACGCAGTTAACCGCCGCTAAGGTAGAGGTTTTGTCTATGCGTAACAAATCCAATCGTTTAGAAGAACTCTTCGTCGAGTTAGTGAAGAAAACCCAAGGAGCTAAGGCATGAAACAGCTGTATTTTATCGCCTTCAAAAGCATATTAACCAAGGAAATCAATCGTTTTACCCGGATTTGGATCCAGACCTTAGTTCCGCCAGCGATCACTATGACCTTGTATTTTTTGATTTTTGGTAACTTGGTCGGTAGCCGGATTGGCGATATGGGTGGCGTATCTTATATGGAGTTTATCGCGCCAGGTTTAATCATGATGTCGGTGATTACTAACTCCTATTCGAATGTGGCGAGCTCTTTCTATAGCGCGAAATTTCAGCGCAATCTCGAGGAGTTAATGGTCGCGCCCGTGCCTCACTATGTGATGATTGCAGGCTATGTGGGTGGCGGTGTCGCTCGGGGCTTATGCGTTGGGTTAATCGTCACGCTAGTCGCCATGTTCTTTGTCGACATCAGCTTGCACCATGCGGGCCTTGTGGTCATGACGGTATTTTTAACCTCAGTGCTGTTCTCCTTAGGGGGATTAATTAATGCGGTATTTGCCAAGAGTTTCGATGATATCAGCATCATCCCGACGTTTGTGCTTACGCCCTTAACCTACCTCGGCGGAGTATTCTATTCACTGTCGTTGCTGCCATCCTTTTGGCAAGGCGTTTCGGCACTGAACCCTGTAGTCTATATGATCAACGTCTTCCGTTACGGTTTCTTAGGATTTGCCGATATCAGCATTCCGCTTTCTATTGGTATTATGGTGGGCTTTTGTGCCGTACTCTGGGGCGTTGCGTATTACCTCATCTCACGGGGAATAGGGCTGCGTTCGTAATCCGGTTCTTGTTGATACCATCGCGATCCTACGCATCTACACAATAAAAAAGGGAGTCATATAGACTCCCTTTTGCTTATAGATGAACAGCTTACTTCATACGACGACGCATTGCCGCCAGAGGTAATAACAAGGCAGTTAACCAACCCAGAGCACCACCACCTGATTCAGGCTTGTCTGCTACGGTAAGAGTGAGTTCGCCTGTGTTGCTTTGAAGCTTGCCATCATTAGCTACAACAGTGAAGGTGTACACTCCTGCTTTTTTAGGTGTAACAGTTATATTCTCGTTAGTTGGAGTAAAGCTCAGACTTTCTCCTCCAGTTTGGGTCCACACGTATGTTAATTTGTCACCATCAACATCGAATGGATTTGGTTTTAGCGTAATGGCTTCACCAACTGTGCCGCTATGGGGTTGTGGTGTTACAACGGGAGCGTCATTCACATTATTGACGGTAATTGAAACCATTGCGGCAGCACCAGTATTGCCGTCCTCATCTTGAGAGGTATAACTAAGACTATCAGAACCGAAGTAATCTACCGCAGGCGTATAATCTATACCTCCAGTGGCATTAACTGTTGCAGTGCCATGTGATGGTGCTTTAACGATACTAATATTACCTAAGGCACCTTTGGGCATAATCTCAAAAATACGTTGCGCGTTTGCTGTGATACCATCACCAGTGATAGATGCTCGTGCAACTTTCATATCCGGTTTATCATCATTAGCTAGCACATCAATTGAGACTGAGGTTTCCTCATTTGTTTCTGCTGTATCAGCTTGTCCTACATTTAGGCTTGTTGCTTTTACATCATAGTTAATAGTGACATTACCAGCTGTCGTTGTCTTCAACGCTAACGAATCACCAGTAGTGATACTACTTCCTGAACCATTGTGATGATAAGTTGTACCAATCGTGCCACCGATATTCTCGGCACCGATAGTGACATTCGCCGGCATATTAGGAATATTGATGTAGTTGAATACGACTTCTTCAGTATCGCCTGTTTTTATCCAGATGCTAAAGGTGTAGGCTGCACCAGAAGTATCACCATAGAGCTGGCCTTTATTCCATTCTAGTGCAAGCCATTTAGCGCCTGCGCCATCAGTGAATACACTTACTGCTAAGTTACCGCCACCAGTATCACCCGCTGTATTATCAGACAAGTCAAAATCAGACCAGAATGGTGCTAGGATATTGTTAGGGTTACTGCCGTCAGGTAATTCCTTGTTTGCATAGGTTCCACTCGCGCTGCCACCGCCAACAATTGCCAATCCGTTGTCAGAAATCGTTATTTTGGTGTAGCTTACACCGTTGTATTTAAAGCTAGGAACGGTAAAGGTGAAGGATTGTTCATCACAACCATCCGAACAGGCAATAGGTTTCACCCCTAAATCAACAATACTTGGGAATCGTTGTGCACCTTTTACCGTGTTCATTTGAGGTAGGTCGAGCTTACCAACCCAGGTCACAGAGCCCAGGTCTTCGTTTACTTGTAATCCATTTTGTGTTGCACCTGTAAGTGTGACTTTAACGTCATCTTTAGAGGTGAGTTTCGTTCCTACAGGAGCTTGCGCGGTAACTGTGACTGTATTTTCAAATACGGTATTGTTGATCGAAGCCACAACGGGAATAACATCACTTGCATTGATATCTGTTTTGGTGGTGTAGGTTGAAATCAGGTTAGAGTCACTTGATTCTTTGGCTAAAACAGCTAACGGTAAATGGGCATCTTGTAAACCATCCGCGCTGGTAATCATGATATTACCGAAGATCCACTCACCGTATTCCGCAAACGTAGAGTCAACTGTCACTGTAAAGGTGGCAGAAGCTCCAGCTGCTAATTCGAGGGTTGCAGGAGATACTGTAATTCCTGTGCTATCAGAAGAGGCGGATAAATTCCAAGATGTTTTGGTATCGGCTTTATTGTATACAGTTCGAGTGAAGGTACACGGACCAACACAAGAATCTGATGCAATGGATGGTTTATCAAAAGTAAGAACTGCTTTCGCGGCAGCATCTAAATCCATACGTCCAGCACCCATATCGAATGGTGTAGCTGGCGTAACAGCATCATCATCAAGAATGCCATCAAACTTAGCTGTTGATGTGAGGGCAGTCTTAATATCGTTTGCGCTCCAATCTGGATGGAGTTGGCTCATCAATGCTGCAGCACCTGCAACATGTGGGCTTGCCATACTCGTTCCTGAGATCATATTGAAGTCTTCACCGCCATCGTCTGGTGAGAATGCGGATAGGATATTTGTACCGGGAGCAGCAATATCTGGCTTTAAGATATTTTGGTTACCATCTGGGCCGCGAGAGCTAGTGCTGTTTAGGTTATCTGCAAGTTCAGGAACCATAATACGTTTAGTCTTGGCAACGATTGTGCCTGTAGTTGCAGCTTCGCCCATTGACTCAATAATGGCCAAGCCTGCATCCATTGTAATCATCACAGCAGGAAACTCTTCACCAGGCATTGACATGGTGATTGGAGCGCCTGCTGCGTTGTTATAAACAACAACGGCTTTAGCCCCCGCTGCTTTGGCATTTGCAGCTTTCAATGTGAAATTACAACTGCCACGAGAGATTAAGGCGATGCCATCTTTAAAAGAATCAGCGGCAAATGCTTTACAGCCATTCGCATTTTCAGCATCTAAATTTTTTGCAGCAATTACAGTGCCAGTAATATCTGCTACTAAGTTAGCATCGGAGCTAGGGATAGCTAAGAGGTCATCAGCGCCTGTATTGAAGCTATTAGCAAAATAACGTCCAGTCGTTGTGTTTGCCACTGTGATACCTGACTCGATACACCCTGGGCATCCAATCGTTTGTGGACCGTTGCCATCATTACCGGCGGCAGTCACAACAACTACCCCTGCAGCTTCTGCGGCTTCGAACATGGTTTTGTAAGGGCTGCTTGCAGGATCGCCACCAGGACCTCCACCCCATGAGTTGTTGATAACGTCTGCACCATCATTTACAGCGTGTTCTAACGCTTCCATCAGCATAATGTTAGAACCACTACCACCAGTACAGTCTGCCTTGCTATAGAGTGCTTTATAGACCATTAAATAGGCGGCAGGTGCAACACCTGATAATTCAACAGGGATCTCTTTAAATGTTGTTGATACTTTATTACCAACAGCCGTGCCGCAACGTGCGTACCATGGCCGCCATACCCGAGAGGGCTCATATATTCGTTTGGGCATACTTGGAATGTTGGTTGTGACCAGCGCGCAACAATTAACTTATTGTTACAGAAAGAAGCATCTACAGTTGAGCAGTAGTCATCCTTCGGTAAATTACCGCTTGGTGCTGTAAAACCTGCATCGGCGAACATTGGGTTTTCTGGACGGATACCACCATCAATGACCGCAACTCGAATACCTTTACCAGCATTCTCCATACCAGAAACAGCATTCCACATGGCTTGGGTATTAATGACTTGGTGTGATGCGTCCATACTAATTTCGTACATACTTTCTGGATAAACAGATTTCACGCCAGGCATTTTTGCCAAAGTGTCAGCGGTTAGACCTTGACCAACAACAGTTACACCATTGAATAAGGTTTGAAATTGACGCTCTACTTTAGCGTTAGGAATAGTCTTGGCTAAAGCTGCTGCAAAATTGTTTTGCTCTTTTGCTAGGTAGTTTGAATAACTCTTCACTTCGGAAGACTGAACGTTTAGCTTTTGTCCCTTCTTAGTTGTGGCTGTCGCAGCGTAAGAGCCAATGCCACCCTTATATTTGGCTAGAGCAGGTGATTCCATTTCAACGATAAAACGTTGCGGAGCAGTAAGGTTAGTTCCAGCTAGTTTAGGTTTGGTATATTGGTCTTGAGCGGTGATTTCTGGTGAGTAAGTTTCAAAAGTGAACCCACTGTTAGCAACTGCTGCACTTGATAATAGTGCCGCCGAGATAGCGATAGATAATTTTGTCTTCACAACTTCATTCCTTGTCAATTAATGCTTTTGGTACTGACAACAGCACCGTGTAGCTAAATTGTTATTGTTATGCTGCGCATTTAATGGCTAGCAATTAAGTTGTAACACAAAAGTATCGTACGGTTAACACTTTTAGTGGAAAAAAGACTTAAGTCATCATTTTGCGATATAGCATTCTGTTTGAAGGCTTTTTGTGAGAGCCGTAACTAAGGCTTCACCGCTCTTGTGATAGGGTTTTGCAGGCTGATAAGGGTTTCAGTCGATTGAATTTCGTCGATTGATTGGATGCGGTTAATCAGCACGTGTTGCAGGCCATCGATGGATTGGCACATGACTTTGACAAAAATGCTGTAGTTACCTGTGGTGTAGTAGGCTTCTACCACTTCTTCTAGGGCGTTTAGCTTGGCGATGGCGGCGGGGTAGTCGCCAGCACTTTTGAGATTAATTCCAATAAAACAGCAGACATCGTACCCAAGGGCCTTGGGATTGATGGTGATCTGGGCACCCGTGATAATCCCCGCTTGTTTCATTTTCTCGACACGCACATGGATAGTACCCGCACTCACGCCGAAACGTTTGGCAAGCTCGGCAAACGGGGTGCGTGCGTCTTGCATTAAGGCTTCGAGGATATGGTTATCAAGCTGATCGCGCTGAAATGCGGTTTCCATAAATAAACTCTCTATAACATAATGAATTGTCATAAAGTTACGTTCTTTTATGGTGAATGGCTACTGCTTTTAGGTGTTTTTATTGTTTTTAGTGATCATTGCTCACCTTCTGGCTCACAAAAGGGGGCCTCGGCACTGAACGTCATGCTCTCACCCGTGTACGGGTGTTTAATGGTCAGTTCTGCGGCGTGGAGTAATAATCGCGGTGCTAAGGATTTTGCCAGCGGATCGGCATAAAAGCCGTCGCCGAGAATAGGATGCCCAAGTGCCATCATATGCACCCTGAGTTGGTGTGAGCGTCCAGTAATCGGCTTTAGCTTAACGAGAGTCGAGCGTTTGGCGCGGCTTAACACCTCAAAGTGAGTTAATGAGAGTTTACCTATCTCGTGGTCAACCTTCTGTTTTGGGCGATTTGGCCAGTCACAGATCAGCGGATAATCCACGCTACCCGTCGCATTCTTAACATATCCCGCGACTCTGGCGAGATAGGTTTTGCTGGTTTCTCTATCGTGAAATTGGCGTTTTAGCTCGCGCTCGGCGCTACGAATGAGCGCAACCACGATGACACCAGAGGTCGCCATGTCGAGGCGATGGACGATTTGGCAATGCGGATGCTCGGCTTTTACCCGGGCGTAAACACTGTCGTAATGGGCGGGATCGCGACCTGGCACGGACAATAATCCCGAAGGCTTGTTGACCACGATAATGTCTTTATCTTGGTAAAGCACATCGAGCCAGGGAGTTGTCGGTGGTTGGTAAATAAAATCAGTCATAATCGCGCCTATTAAACAATGCGCGGCAAAGATACTCTGCTCGGCTCTGGGGTGCAAGTTTGTTGTCTCAGCTCCTTATCTCGCCTCGCTTTAATCCAGCGAAAAATGATTTGCAGATAGAGCTGGATTTGAGTTTTTGTTATACTCGTCACCTTTTTCGTGATTGTTCATTTTGAGCCAGTGAAGTATGAGCCAGCCAGAGATTTACACACCTGAGACACTTTCTCACGTTAATAACCGCTTAGAGTTATTGGCGCCTGCAAAAAATGCCGATTATGGCATTGAAGCCATTCGCCATGGTGCCGACGCGGTTTATATCGGTGGCCCCGCATTCGGCGCGCGTGCGACCGCGGGTAATAGTGTGGAAGATATCGCCCGTCTGTGTACTTTTGCTCATAAGTATCATGCGCAAGTGTTTGTGGCCATTAACACTATTCTGATGGACGATGAACTCGAAACCGCTGAAAAGCTGATTTGGGATGTGTATAACGCGGGCGCCGATGCACTGATTGTGCAGGACATGGGTGTATTGCAACTTAACCTGCCGCCGATTGCGCTGCATGCTAGTACGCAAATGGATAACCGTAATCCCGAGAAAGTCGCCTTCTTAGAGCAAGTGGGTTTTTCACAAGTAGTATTGGCGCGTGAGTTAGGCTTAAGCCAAATCCGTGAGGTTGCGGCACACACCAATATGCAGATTGAGTTCTTTATTCACGGCGCCCTGTGTGTGGCCTACAGCGGCTTATGTAACTTAAGTCATGCCTTCAGTAACCGCAGTGCAAACCGCGGTGAATGTTCGCAAATGTGTCGTCTGCCGGGCAATCTTAAGACTCGCCAAGGGGATGTGTTGGCGCAAAATGAGCACTTACTTTCATTAAAAGACAATAACCAAACCGATAACCTCGAAGCCTTGATTGATGCCGGTGTGCGCTCCTTCAAAATTGAGGGGCGTTTAAAGGACTTAAGTTACGTTAAAAACGTGACCGCCCATTATCGTCAAAAGCTCGATGCCATTATGGCGCGTCGCCCTGAGTTTGTAGCGTCATCCCATGGCCGTACTGAACATACTTTTACTCCGGATCCTGAAAAAACCTTTAACCGTGGCAGCACAGATTACTTTGTGAATGAGCGTAGCCAAGGGATTAAAGACTTCCGCTCGCCAAAATATATCGGGCAAGATGTGGGGAAAGTGGTCGCCATCGGAAAAGACTTTATTCAAGTCAGTTCAACCCACGAGTTTAATAACGGCGATGGTTTAGCGTATTTTCCGCCAAATTATGCGATGGCCAAACAGTCCGATGATAAATTGCAGGGACTGCGTGTTAACCGTGCCGAAGGTCATAAGCTGCATGTATTGCAGGTGCCGCGCGATCTGCGTGTCGGTATGACCTTATACCGTAACCATAATCAAGCCTTCGAGACTTTACTTTCTAAGGAGTCAGCCAAGCGTATTATCGGCGTCGACATGCGTTTAACCGATACTGCTACGGGCGTGGCGCTGACCTTAACGGATATTTACGGCCTCAGTGCAACGGTTGAGCTTACAGTCGAAAAGACGCCCGCCACCGACGCTGAAAAAACCTTGCAGACTATCCGTACTCAATTGTCGAAACTGGGCAGTACCGATTTTACAGCGCGCCAGATCAGTATCGAAACTGCCGAGCCTTGGTTCCTGCCTGCATCTGTGCTCAACGGCCTGCGCCGTGATGCGGTAGCAGCATTAGAACTTGCCCGTGTTGAAGGTTACCAGCGTCCAAAACCTTGGAAATATAACCAAGATGCCGTTTATCCATTCAAACACTTAAGTTACTTGGGTAACGTGGCAAACGAAAAGGCGAAAGATTTTTACCAACGCCATGGCGTGATTGAAATTCAGGACACCTACGAGAAAAACGGTGTAACTGAAGATGTGCCGTTAATGATCACTAAGCATTGCCTGCGATTTAACTTCAATCTCTGTCCTAAGGAAGTGCCGGGCATTAAGGCGGATCCTATGGTGCTTGAGATAGGTAACGATGTGCTTAAGTTAGTTTTCGATTGTCCAAAATGCGAGATGATGGTCGTCGGTGAAAACCGTCAGGTTCGCGGCCAAAAAGCCGTTTAATTCAGCTTGAAGGGTGATCAAGGGAGCATTGAGTATTCAATGCTCCCTTTTTGTTTTTAGGGTCGTTGTCGCTCTCCATGTTGCCACTTGGTTAACTACAGGATATTTTATTGAAAAATTTCAATAATAAAGGATGTCAGCATGGGATTGTTAGATGGGTTACTGGGGAATGCGTCTGAGGTCGATTTACAGGAATTGGCCGAAGAGCTGCGCCCAATTATGGGGATTCAGGAAGAATTAAAACTGGCCTATAAAGTGATCCGCGATCTGTTTGTATTTACCAACAAACGCTTGATTTTAATCGATAAGCAAGGGCTGACGGGCAAGAAAACTAGCTATCACTCAGTGCCCTATAAATCCATCACCCATTTCGAAGTGGAAACCACAGGCCATTTCGATATGGATGCCGAGCTTAGGATCTGGATCTCTGGCCAAAGTGTTCCTCTGGTCAAAGAGCTGAAACGCGGCACCGATGTGGTGGGGATCCAAAAGACCATAGCGACGTTCGCGCTCTAACCCTTACGTTTGCAATAGAGTTATCAGCAGGTCATCGCCTCATTGACTTGCTGATATTCAATCAATTCAAGACTCTATGATTTGAACCGCTGGACTGTTCTATCGGTTCACCATTCATCGTATAGGTTTCGGATAATTCGAGTCGGCCTTGTTTATCGTACTGATTGTGGATCCCCACCCAAAAGTGCTCTTGCCCCCGAAAATGTAAGTTGCCTTCTTCGGCGATTTGACGATTTGGATGATAGCGTTTCATGGCATAGAGTTGGCTATCTGGGTCAAATTTCAAATGGTAACTAAGGATAGGCGCCGACGTTTGTGGCTCCTTAGTATCGTTAGACTTAGCTATTGCCTCGACAATGTTATTGTCATCGACCTTGGTTTCCGCTGCCATCGTCTGTTGCTGCTCGGCGGCATCAAAATAGTGACGGGTTTCATTGAGCTTGCCATCGTCACTGAGCCAGGCTTCGCGCTGTAGTTGGCCTTGCGGTGTAAAACGTTGCCAGTGGCCGACATCCTGATAATCGTTATCTATCACTTTCACAAAACCAGACTCGAGTAATTCGCCTTGTTTTGAAAAGGCTTTTGAGCTGAATAGGTTCTCGTCTAGGCGAGTGAGCAGCCAACGGATAGCCCCATCCTCATAGTATTCGATGCGAGTATCGGGGTGGCCCGTTTGATAATATTCCCGTTGATTATCCTCAAGGTGATAGCCACAACGTGTGTTGGAGTGGCTCTCAAAGGATTCGAGAACCCCTTGCTTGTTATAGGAGGAGCTTTCCTTAAGGTAACCTTGGCCGTCGCGGACAAAATACTCCGCAATCGTCTTGATAGTACCGTCTTCATAAAACCAGCGGGCAGTGCCATCGCGATTGCCTTGAGTGTGGGGCAAATACATTTGAATTTGCTGGTTTTCATAGTATTCGATAAAGGGCGCGATTGAGAGGTTACGCTGATATTGGCCCTCGGCTGACAATACGCCGCTTGCATAATAGCTGCGGAAAAGGCCTTCTCTTAGACCCTTTTCAAGGTAGATCTCAAGGGAGAGTTGACCATTTTCATGGTACCAAGTGGCAAGCCCCTGCTCATGGCCATTTTCAAAGGGGATGCATTGTTCAAGCTGTCCGTTTGGATACCATTTCTCGCTGTTGCCATGGGCAACACCATCAACAAAATTGAGTTGATTTGCCAGCACGCCATTGGGGTGCCATTCCTGACGTAGACCGCAATTTAACCCCTGTGGATTGAGGCGTTCTCGCCAGGCGAGTTGGCCATCTTCGTAATAGGTTTCGAGGCTTTTGTCCGCGGCATCGAGATGAACTTCTTGCTTAAGATTGCCGTTGGTATGGTACCAAAGCTCTTTAACCAACTCCCCCATGTCATAGCTTAGCTCGGCCTGCAGCTTGCCATCTTCATAGTAGATATGCTCTGTGCCATGGATTTTTCCCGCCTGCATAGGGCGTATCAGCCACAGGGCGCCTGATTCATAATAGCGAGTTAACTGATTGATATAATTATCTTCGCTATCCTTTTCGGCGGTTTCTTTTATCTGACCATTGCTATAGTAGCGGGTCAGTAACATTCCCTCGGCGTGACGCTCCTCGACTTGATTGATTTTGCCTTCATTGTCATACCAAGTCTGGCGTCCGAGCTGTTGCTCCTCAATAAAATGTCCTTCGAACAGCAACACACCTAAGGCATTGAATTGGCGAGTGATGCCGTTGCGCTCACCAAAGTAATTGCAATCGACGGCCTGAGTGAGGTTGGGGGATTGGGTGACAATTCTGAGTAGATTCTGACCTTGCTCGGTCTCAATCTGGTGGAATGTCCGTTGCAGTTTGCCAGTGAGACTGCCGAAGTCCTGCATATCGCCTTGTACTCTGTACCTAGCATCGATATAAAAACGGCAGATCACTAATTCCTGCGGGTTTACCAGTGCCACTTGCCAGCGGGCTTGAGTTGTCGCTGCATCAGAATCCAGCACTAGGCTACAGGTCTTATCCTGACCGAGATAAAAATCTTGCACAGGGCCGTGTATCTCGATGCGGTCAAATTGGGTCTCGTGAAAGGTGCAGGATTCATGCTCTCGTTCCCAACCGAGCAGTTCGATCGTTTGCGGGCTGTCGAAGTTGTGGCGGGTAAATTCTTCGTGGGTTTCTGAATGAGTGGCTTGCGCCGGAGTCGATTGAATGGCAAGACTAAAATAGGGTTTGAAGGTACTGGATGGGAGCGGAGCGGGATTGGGAGAAGTTTGAAGAGGTATGTCTTGATGGGCGCAGCTTTTTTCTTTGGTATTAAATAACTTAGCTTTAAACGCGCGAAACAACGACATAGGTCAACTTCTCCATATCCATATGATACAACTGTCTTATCTTGTCATCTCATAAGGCTCATAGCCCTAAGAGCGCCTATGATAACGGTTTATACTTTGGTTTCTCAATAGATTATCTTGCTCTCGAGCCATGATAAGGATTCAAGATGCTACAAAATTTTTATCAGTCACTTCCCGGTGATTTATCACAAGAAGTGTTCGAAACCCTTGCTTGCAATGGCAAGGTGAAGATAGAGCGCATTATCTCGCAAGGCCATTCAACGCCTGTGGGGGAGTGGTACGATCAATCTCAATATGAGTGGGTGATGTTGCTCAAAGGGGAGGCGCAGCTCGAATTCGAAGATGCTCAGTTAGTTACCCTTAAACCAGGGGATTATCTCACCCTAGCGCCGCATCAAAAGCACAGAGTCGCTTCGACCAGTTCAGAGGGCGAAACCCTATGGCTGGCAGTATTTTACGATGCTGAAACGGTATAATGCAAAGACGCTATATCTTGGCGGCTATTTGAGTTGCCATTGCCAGCTCGGCGTATTGAGTAAATCCTGCCCCACTATTTGGGTTTGCCCTAGATTTTTATCCAGTGCCAAAGTATTGCAGTGCTCAAACTGACTCAAGGCATTAATCAAGCGGTTAGCGTGGGACACGACCCAAAGCTGACACACCTCGGAAGCCTTGGCGATAAGCCGAGCCAAAGCGGGCAATAAATCGGGATGCAGGCTGGTTTCGGGCTCGTTTAATACCATTAGCTCGGGTGGCCTTGGGGTGAGTAATGCGGCAATAAGCAATAAATACCTCAGGGTGCCATCGGAGAGTTCACTGGCATGTAGTGGCCTTAATAAGCCCTGCTGGTGGAATTCGAGTTGGAGTATCCCACCCGCTTGGGGCGTGATACGCACCTTGGCCCCCGGAAAAGCATCGGTCACCGCATGATCGAATGCGGCTTTATCGCCAATCTCAAAAATGGTTTGTATGGCAGAGGGGAGATCTCGACCGTCATGGTGCAATACGGGTGTGGCTGTCCCGAGCTGTGGACGACGCGCCGGGGCTTCGGCATCGGTTCGAAAGTGATCGTAAAAGCGCCATGCGCGAATGCTGTCCCTGAGCGTTAATACTTCAGGGCTACGCTCCGGATCGGCAAGTTCGGTAAAAATGCTGTCACCGCTTTGCAGATGGGCGCTCAAGGTGAGCCAACCTTGTCCCTCAGGGCTGCGACTCTTCACCATAGGGCCGCGCCGCTCGACTAACACGCTGGCGGGGCGATATTTGGGGCCATTCCAAATCGCCTCGCGTTTAATTTGCGGATCTAACCCAAACAGAGTGGTGGAGTCGGGTTTGGGGAGACCAAGTTCAATCAGATAACTAAAATCTTCGCCCGCAAATCCGAGTTTTAGGCGTTTTGGCGCTTGTCTGACTGTAGCTTCAATTGGCGTATCGCCCGCTAACATGCCCTTGGTGAGATTTTCAGGTCCCGCCCAAAAACAGGAGTCTAAGCCGCCTTCCTGCGCCAAAGCATTAACAACGCCACCCTGCGCTGTTTGAGCGAGTAGTCGTAATGCTTTGTATAAATTGGATTTCCCACTACCGTTAGCGCCGGTCACTAAGTTTAAGCGCCCAAGGGGTAAGACTATCTCCCGCAAGGTGCGATAGTTAGAGATGGCTAGGGTAGTCAGCATGACGGTCCGTTTTCTCGAGTAATTTTTCGCAATTTAACCCTGACTGAGTTAGCGCGGGCTTAGATGAGTACTTGATTGAGCACTCTTTGCCAGTTTCCGCCCATAAAACGGTCGCGATCGGTCGACTTAAAGCGGGCCTTAGCTAAGGCATCGTCGATACGGCTCATTCGCTCGATATGGTTTAGCTCGGGAATCACCACATGCCTTGGCTCCGCATCAAAACCTAACACTTTTTTAGCCCTTAGGCTGTACCACCATTCCTGATATTCCTTCACGCCCTGGGCATTGTCGTTATTCAGGGCTAACAGATTTTCTTGGCCTCTGAGCGGGTAATCATTGGCGATGGCAACACAATCGACCCCGCCGACTCGGGCGACATATTCTAACTGGCGGATATAGTCATCGACAGTTGGAACGGCATTATTAGTGAGCCAAAAGCTCATCATAAAGACCCCGAATACGCCGCCTGAATCGGCAATGGCGCGGATCACTTCATCGGGGCTACAACGGGCATGTTTGACAATACCCCGCGCTGCGCCATGGCTTTGGACTATGGGCGCGCGGCTGAGTTTGGCTACATCTAACGCGGTTTGGGCACTGGAGTGGCTGACATCGACTAAGATATTGGCATGATTGAGTTTTTCAATCAGTGCACGGCCATGGGCCGTAAGAGGTTTATTGAGTCCGCCATTGGCATCGTTATCGAGGGCGCCGCCCGCAAAGGTATTGCCGTAATGGTGGGTAAGTTGCAGTGCTCGCAGACCTTGGCGGTGAAACTCATCGACGCGGGCCCATTGGTTGGCCTCGCTGTCTTCTTCAACGCAATCTGCTCCTTGGATTTGGAAGAAAACCGCAGTGCGATTGCTGTCCCGCGCCAATTGGATATCGCGTCCAGTTAAGCCTTGCAGGAGAATGTCAGGGTGTTCGCTGACGCGTTTCGCGGCTTGCTGGATGCTTTCCATACAGGCTTTGTAGGTGCGCTTGTAGTTTAAGGTACCGTCGGCTTGTTCAATGGTTTCGATGGCAGAGATATCACACAGAAAGGCATCGAGCCCCGATGCCGGAACATCGGCTAAATCATCGGGCAGAAAGGATAAACCATCGATATATAAGCGCCGAGAGCGCGGCGCAGCAAGGCTGGAGAAACTGGCAAAGGGACAAAGTAGCGTGGCGGCGCCAATCCCTTTTAACAGCGTTCGACGATCTTGATTAACAGCCTTCATGGGCGTGCGCTCTCCTTCAGATGAAGCTAATTTTTACTTCTTTATACCCTGTTAAGGCGTAGAAGTCTTTGATTAAATCCCTCTTTTACCGATTTAACCCACAGATTGATTTAGGGTTTTACCGCATCAATCATCGCCTTGGCTAAGGCATGTAAGCCATTGGTGCGCGAGGGGCTTAATTGACCCTCTAGCCCTAATTGTTTGAAATAGGCAGAAGGGTCAAAGGCGAGTATCTCGTCGCTCTGTTTGCCGTGACAGGCACTCAGCAGTAAACCGATTAATCCCTTCACAATCCGTGCATCGCTATCGGCCAGAAAATAATGCTTAGCGTCTCGCTCTAGATGGTACAGCCAGGCATCGCTCTCGCAGCCTTTCACTTGGGCGGACTCAAGGCGAAACTCATCCGCTAAACTCGGTAAGGTTTTACCTAATAACATGATTTGGCGATATCTTTCCTGCCAGTTCGGCGCTTGCTCAAAACGGGCTAACAGGCTTGAAGCCTCCTCAACCGAGTAATCAAACTCGGTGGTAGCGGGCATGATTGGCAATGTCATGGCGAAAATGTCCTCTTGTTTAGCGTGTTGCCTGATGGCGCAATGATGTTAGCCCTTAGCGAGCGGATTAGAGCAGCAAGTCTTTGACTGAGACTAAGGCGGCAATAAAGCGGTCGATATCGGCTTTATTGGTGTAGATACCAATCGATGCTCGGCAGCAGCCCTTCAAGTTAAGGCTTTGCATCAAGGGCATGGCGCAGTGATGGCCACAGCGCACGGCAACGCCTTGTTGGTCTAATAAAATCCCGACATCTTGATGATGTTCATCGCCCAGGTTAAAGGCAACCGCACCGAGATTATCACTATGGGCCGCATAGAGATGCACATCTCCGAGGGCGCGAAGCTGCTGCTGTAAATACTGCAGTAGTTCTGCCTCGTGGGCCTGAACCTCTGGCGTGAGGTATTGTTGCAAAAAGCGGATAGCGGCGCCTAGGCCGATGACTTCACTGATGGGTGGGGTACCCGCTTCTAAGCGATTGGGTAGGCTGCCAAATTCGGTGCCATCGAAGCTCACTCGTTTAATCATCTCGCCGCCCGTTAACAGTGGCGTGAGCGTCTCTAATTTATCGAAGCGGCCATAAAGTACACCAATGCCAGTCGGGCCATACATCTTATGGCCTGAAAAGACATAAAAATCACAATCGATAGCGGCCATATCTAAGCTTAAGTGTGCAACCGCCTGTGCCCCATCGACTAAGGTGATAGCACCCTGCGCCTTGGCTTGTTGCACTAACTCGACAACAGGATTCACAGTGCCTAAGGCGTTCGACACATGGCACAGGGCGACAACCTTGGGCTTGAGGGCGAGTAGCGCTTGATAGGCATGGCGATCGAGCCTGCCATTCTGATCGAGAGGGATGGGTTTAATGATCGCGCCCGTGCGTTTTGCCAATTCTTGCCACGGCACTATGTTGGCGTGGTGGGCGGCGGTATCGATCAAAATCAGATCGCCCGCAGCTATCTGTGGCGTTAAGCCATAGGCAACTAGATTGATCGACTCTGTGGTGCCGTGGGTGAAGATGATTTCTTCGCGGCGCTTAGCATTAATAAACCCTTTTAACTCATCGCGGACTTTCTCGTAGCTAGAGGTCGCGCGCGCCGATAACTGGTGCGCCGCACGGTGCACATTGGCATTGTCGTTCAGGTAATACTGCGCCATGGCATCTAACACGGATTGCGGCTTTTGGCTGGTGGCCGCGGTATCGAGATAACACAGGGGATAGTCGCCCAACATTTGCGAGAGGGTAGGAAATTGCGAGCGGATTTGGCTATGGCTATCGGGCAATGTTGTGTCGGTCGAGGCTGAGTGTGTCATCTGGGGCTTAACGCAATAAAAAGGCTTTTGGATCTTCGGTTATCTCTCACCTGAATGCAAGTTTTCATCGGTTGAGGGCGTGTGGTTTGCAAGGGGACGCTTGGGCCGGTAAGGGATTGACACTCAGTTGCCTACTTGGATTAGGTGAATCGGGTATGCTAAAGGTTTTATTTTTCGTTTATAAGCGCTTAGCCTAAGCGGCAAAGCGTAAAACTCCAACTATGCTAAATACAGACAAAGGGATCCTTGGTAGTTGGAGTTCAAAGCTTATGCTTGGTTTTTTTAAAGATTTACGGATCAAATATAAGATGGGCAGCCTTATCGGTATCATGCTGCTACTCATGCTGTTATTAGCGGCTTTTAGCCTACTAAAGATGAAGCGGGTAACGGATGAAATCCACACTATTACCGCCGAAAACCTCCCCCTAGTTAAGTTATCGAGTGAGGTCACTATTTTGCAGCTCGAGAGTTCGATTAGCCTTGAAAAGGCTTTTCGCGCTTCAGAGATCCCAGTCTCAGCCCAGGAGCGATTAATTGAAGGCTTTATTGGTGAAGTGATTCAACATAAAGAGCGAATTAACGGCGAGTTACTCTCCACACAGACCATGCTAAATGAGGCGTTAACCCTCCCTCAACCGCCTGAATTACGCGACAAAACCCAACAATTGATCCAAGAAGTCACCGACATCATTCGCGTTTATCGCGACTATGATGCCCAGCTAGCGACAGTGGTGAATGCGATACAGCAACATACTCAGGCCACGGCGTTGGTGCAGCAGGTGAGCGACCTTGAGCGAACTCAATCCCAATTCAACACCCAGCTCAGCCAGTTTGCGCAGCGTTTAGAGCAAATGACCCAAACCGCGGTATCCATCACTGAGGATGAGGAGAAAAGCGCGATTTACGGCCTGATGGTGATTTCGTCGGTCGCCCTCATCTTGGGATTAGGCATAGGTATGTTATTTAGTCAGTACATAGTGCGGTCTATTACACGCTTGCGTAATGCCGCCGCCATGATGGAGTCGGGCAACTTTAGCCGAGTGCTTCAAGCAGAATCTAAGGATGAGCTTGGCGAGTTAACCTTGAGCATGAATCAAATGGCCTTGACCCTGAGCCAAACCGTGGGGCATGTGATTGGGCGCAGCGAAGAAATTGCCTCTATGGTGACAGAGCTCAATGCGGTGGCAGAAAATAATCGCAGGGCAATACTCAGCCAACAGGAAGATACTGACCAAGTCGCCGCCTCGATGACACAAATGGCGGCGACCATTACCGAGGTTGCTAGCAGCGCCGAAACGGCATCCTTTTCGGCGGGCCAAGCGGAAGGCCGAGCCAAGGACAGTTGCGCCGTTGTGGAGGCCAGCGAGCGGATCACTCAGCAACTAGTGGAGAGTGCCCAGCAATCGAGCCAACTTATCCAGCAACTCCAAGCCAGCACAGGCAAAATTTTAAACTTTGTTTCCGTGGTGGATGCCATTGCGGGGCAGACAAATTTACTGGCGTTAAACGCCTCCATTGAGGCGGCTAGGGCGGGCGATCAGGGACGGGGTTTTGCCGTCGTTGCCGACGAGGTGCGCGCCCTCGCGACGCGCAGCCAAACCGCCACCCAGGAAATCAGTCAGCTTATTCAAACCTTAGTGCTCGATGCCCAGTCGGCCGTCGACTCATTTGGTAAAAATGAGCAGCAAATCAATGAGTCATCGCTCCAAGTTAAGCAAATTAAACAAAACTTGTTTGAGATCTTAGATGCCTTAACTCAGCTCTCGCAGGCCAATGCTCAAGTCGCCACCGCCAGTGAGGAGCAGGCAGTGACCGCCGAAGATATCAGCGAGCGTTTAAATACCATTCGTGATTCGGGAGAATCAGTACTTAATAGCGCATTTGAAACGGCTAAGGCCAGCGAATCCCTCTCGCAGCAGGCCAACACCCTACGCGAAGCCATGCAGCAATTTAAGGTGCGTGAAGCCTAATAACTTCAAGATTGTAGATAAGTTAGTTCTCAAACAAAGATGCCCAGCACTCAGTGCTGGGCATCTTTTTTACGCATCTTATTACGGGGCTTTGGGGCTCGAAATCGAATTAGGATTTTACGCGATTAGGGCGGTTATCAGGTCGATGCGAGGGCTTTTTGTGCTCACCGCTGGCGGAATTAGCATTCGGCTGAGCGCGGCCTTGGCGGCGTGAGTCAGAATGTTGTTTCTCGCTGCGAGCCTGTGGGCTAAGTTGTTGCGCCGCTGAATGAGGCTGGCCTTTGGCTTTATGTTCGCTATTAGCCGGGCCTTTGCCGCGCGGAGGACGTTTATCCTGTGGTTTTGGCGTACGGCCAGCTTCGGTACTTGAGTGCGTATTTTTATTCTCAGCGTTTTTTGCCGCTTGAGGACGCTTATGCTGGCCTTGATTATTGCGCTGGCCTTGGTTTGGACTTGAGTTCTTTTGCTGCGCAGCGCCGTCGCCGTCTGGCGTTTTACGACCATCGCGGCCTGTACCGGCTCTTGGCGAGGGTTTACCTGCGCTGCGATGCTTACGTTGGCTTGCTACGGCTTTGATTTTGTTCTCTTTACCATGGGTATTTAGGGTCGATTCGGGAGCGCATGCACAGGGCTGAAGCCTTCAACCTCCTGCCTTTCAAGTACGCGATTGATCAAACGCTCAATGTCCCTGAGCAGCTTAGTTTCTTCGCTACTGACTAAGGATACCGCTTGGCCTAAGGCGCCAGCACGGCCGGTGCGGCCAATGCGGTGCACATAATCCTCGGGGACATTGGGCAGATCGAAGTTCACTACTTGTGGTAATTGGTCGATATCGAGTCCGCGCGCCGCAATATCGGTCGCCACGAGCACGCGCACTTCGCCACTCTTAAAGTCGGCTAAGGCTTTGGTGCGTGCGCCTTGGCTCTTATTGCCGTGGATTGCGGCGGCGCTGATCTCGGCTTGAATAAGACTCTTAGCCAGTCTATTTGCGCCGTGTTTAGTGCGTGAAAACACTAAGACTTGCTGCCAGTTTTCCTGCTTGATGAGCTGAATTAGCAGCGCCGATTTTTGATTCTTATCGACGGGACAAATCCATTGTTTGACTGTGTTTGCCGCGGCGTTGCGTGGCGTAACTGAAATTTCTACCGGTTGATTTACTAGGCCTTTGGCCAGCTCACGGATTTCATCGGAGAAGGTCGCCGAAAACATCAGGTTTTGTCGTTTAGCGGGCAACATGGCGAGGATCTTTTTGATATCGCGAATAAATCCCATGTCCAACATGCGATCTGCTTCATCCAGCACTAAGACTTCGAGTTGATTAAACTTCACCGCTTTTTGCTGCTCAAGATCTAATAAGCGTCCAGGCGTGGCGACCAGTACATCTACCCCGTGGCGTAGCTTTTGAATTTGGGGATTAATTGGCACGCCACCAAAGACCACCGCTGAGCGCAATGGCAGGTATTTACCATAGGTTTCAACGCTTTCGCTTACTTGAGCCGCTAACTCGCGCGTGGGGGTTAGCACTAGGGCGCGGATTTGTCCCGCCTTGGCTTTATTGCCTTTAGAGAGTAATTCGAGCAACGGCAGGGTAAAGCCTGCGGTTTTTCCTGTCCCCGTTTGGGCCGCAGCCATCACGTCTTTACCCGTCAGTACGGCGGGAATCGCCTGTGCTTGAATAGGAGAGGGTGTGTCATAACCTTGTTCAGTCACGGCTTTTTGGATCGGTGCAGATAAACCTAGGGAGGAAAAACTCATTAATGGGTCTCTTGTGGCAGCAAAGTGTCGCAGCAGTAGTATGGCCGAATTGGCGGGCGTGCAGCTTACATGAAGAGGCGCTAGATCGCCATGTTTGAAAGTGGTTTGTTGTCTATCTGGCGCAAAAGCCGATTCAGGAGTGGCTAATTTATCGACCTATCAGTATCTTGTTCAGTATTTAGGGAAAGATCACGCTTGTGTTAATTTCATTGCTTCTAAGTAATCTAACTTGGGGTAAAATTAACAAACATCCTCAATAGGTTGCAAAGACGTTAGTCATCAATCGGATTAGTAAAGATAACTGGGAAATTTTCCCTTTGTAGCTTGAATTCAGCAGCATTGAATTCTTAGGATGAGTCCTCTTAGGCATATTGACGCTCCATGGCAGGTGGATTATGACAGCAATACAGCATATTGAACGCCTCGCACGTGGTCGAAGTGAACAGGCCGTGGCGGTTATTCGAAACGTGCAGCAGATGTCCAACATTCCCATGCAGGAGATGCAAGCGGCGCTGAAGCAATTGTTACACTGTGGTCGAGTCGCACTGCATTTTCATCCCGACAGAATCGATAGTCGCGGTATCACAGTGGCCGAAGGATTATTGCGTGATGGTCAATACCGCAGCCAATTCGAAACCCATATCTCCAACGGACAGTTATCCCCCGAGTTAGGTGGGCCAAGGGATCATTGGGAAAATCAACTCTTTGGCGATGCTTACAAGGGGACTAAGTCTCGGCCTAAGTATGGCGCCTTGGATTTAGGCATGTGGCAGGATGGCCCAGCCCCGCGTTTTGGCAGCTGTTATTTGCTGACCCATTCGCAGTTGCTCACACGCTCGACGTTCACTTATTTAGACTCCTACCGTAACCCGAAGGAAAAGGGGACTTTATCCTGCTTTGATGATGTATTAGCGGCGCTGCTCACCGAGAGTTTTGAGCGCCACTATGCCTTGGGGAAAGTGGATTTTAAACCGCTCAACGTGATCCAATATTTGGCGCATCAACTGAATTCATCTTTGCTATCGCGCTTTGAACGGCCGATGTCGAACAATCTCGACCATTATATTGAGGCGCAGATCCACGGTGATGTGTCCCTCGATGAAGACATTGCCATGCTGGTGGCAGATCCTAGTTTTAAAGGGACTGAAATCGGTGCCACCTTGAGCAAGCTCTGTGATCGCTATGATATCGAGCTGCAATACCATAATGGTTTTAGCCTGCACACGGCGCAGATCCCCAGTGATTTCCGTGGACCGACTATGCCATCTTTGGCGAGTCGCATTGCTATCGACGAGCGTGTCGATGCCTATGCCATTGGCGTGGCGGCGCGGGATTTATACCATTCGCCCCAGCATTGGCGCGATCGGGGGAACCGTGCTCAGGTGGCACACGAGCTCAAGCTGCTCTGGCATGTGTTAGTCAAATACGGCGCTCAGCAATAATTAAGGCCGATTGATTAAGCTGGCGGCGAGAGTTGACTCTGGGTTCCCGCACTTTGGGAATTTATTGATCTTTATCTCATTTTTGTGAATAGGCTAACAAAAGCTTCCGCTAAGGTTTCATCTACCTTGGATGCCTGCGATACTGCGTCCCTATCGAACCTTTTCAACACTTGCAAGCCCCTCGGGGTCACTCAGTGTTAGCCTATTTCTACAACCTACTGCTTTGCTAGTTTCTGTTGGAGCACCATGGATAAGTCGTTAGAAAAGTCCCTTCTCGTTTGGCTCAAGTCGCAAAAAAGGCCTGTGGCTGGTTTGTTAAGCTCTCCGTATGGTGTGGAATGTTAAGCGCTATTGCATTGATAGCACAGGCTTATCTGATAGCTACACTCCTCGATGGCGTCATTGTTGGCAATGCCTTGCAGGCATTTACTGATGGAGTGAATAGCACGCCAATTCAGCCGGCTGTGGGGGCAAGCGATTATCTGCCACATTTTATGGCCTTGATTGGCTTAATGTTGTTGCGAGCAATACTCGCCTATGGACGCGAGCGCGCCAGTTTTGAAGCGGGCAAACGCTTACGCCAACAAATCCGCAGTGCGGTAATGGATAAGTTAACTCGGCTCGGCCCCGCGTTTATTAAAGGTAAACCCGCAGGCAGTTGGGCGAGCATAGTCTTAGAGCAAGTGGAAGATTTACAAGATTTTTATGCCCGTTATTTACCGCAAATGACCCTTGCTGGTGTGATCCCCTTATTGATCCTCATCGCCGTGTTTCCCATCAACTGGGCGGCGGGGCTGATTTTGCTATTAACCGCGCCTCTAATCCCGCTGTTTATGATCCTCGTCGGTATGGGCGCGGCCGATGCTAACCGTAAAAACTTCAATGCCTTAGCCAGATTAAGTGGCCACTTTATGGATAGATTAAAAGGGCTTTCGACCTTAAAACTCTTCTATCGGGGTGATGCTGAGCTTAAGGTGATCGAAAAAGCCTCGGAGGAGTTCCGTAGCCGTACTATGTCTGTGCTGCGAATGGCCTTTTTAAGCTCGGCGGTGCTAGAGTTTTTTGCCGCGGTATCGATTGCCGTATTAGCGGTTTACTTTGGTTTCAGTTATTTAGGTCACCTCGATTTTGGTTACTATGGCGCGCACGCTCAACTTGGGCCTAATGCGAATGAAGGTTTACCTTTTAGCCTGTTTGTTGGCTTATTTATCTTAATTTTGGCGCCTGAGTTTTATCAGCCGCTTAGGGATATGGGCACTCACTACCATGCTAAAGCGCAGGCGATTGGCGCTGCCCAAGCATTGATGACGCTGCTGGATCATCCTGAGCCATCGGGCTTTAAGCTAGAGTCGGGTTTTAAGCTAGAGTCGGGTTCTGGACTAGGTTCTTCGCAGGAAAAGATAGGGCAGCAGACGCGACTCGATAAGCTGACTCACCTTAGCGTAAAAGATCTAGAAGTCTTTAGTACCGATGGCAGCCGTTTACTCGGCCCCATCAGTTTTGAGTTGAAGCAGGGCGAACATTTGGCTCTGGTAGGCCCAAGCGGCGCCGGTAAAACCAGTTTACTCAATGCCTTATTAGGATTTTTGCCCTATAAAGGCAAGCTGCTAATTGATGGGGTTGAACTCGCAAGCTTAGATCTTGCCCATTGGCGACAGCAGTTAGCATGGCTTGGGCAGGAGCCGCAGTTATTCCATGGCACAGTGCGAGAAAACGTCGCCTTAGCCAATCCCGAAATGACGGATGAGCAGATATGGCAATTGCTGGAGCAGGCCAATATCCATGAGTTTGTCCGCAGCCAACCCCTAGGTTTAGCCACGCTGATAGGCGAGCAGTCATCGACCTTATCGGTCGGGCAGGCGCAACGTATTGCGCTTGCGCGGGCATTGGGACAGGCGGCGCAAGTCTTTATTCTCGATGAACCGACGGCGAGTTTAGACAGTGTCAGCGAACAACTCGTTAGCCGCACCTTAAAAGCGGCGATGGCGGGTAAGATGGCCATTATGGTGACCCACAGAGTCGATCAGCTGGACCATATGTCGTCCATCCTAGTGCTCGATAAGGGCGAAAAAGTCCAGCGGGGGGATTTTGCGACGCTGTCAACTGAGGTGGGGTTATTCCAAACCATGTTGCATGAAAATACTGAATCAGTAGCCGATATTGGGCTGGAATCACCCATGCCCGATAGCCACAGCGATATCGCGTTAGGGACAACCGAGGGAGCCGCACAATGAAAATACTCCTTCCCTTTATCCGGTTGTTCTCCCACCAATGGTTAATGATGGCCGTTGGGCTAGTACTCACCCTAACCACACTCATGGCGGGGATTGGTTTATTGTCGCTGTCGGGCTGGTTTTTATCGGCGACGGCGGTGGCGGGATTAACGGTTATTGGCTCCCAATCCTTTAACTTTTTTACTCCCGCGGGGGCGTACGATTCCTTTCTATCGCGCGAACGGCCAGTCGTTACGGTGAGCGTCTCGCGACCCATGAGGCGACCTTTAAATTACTGACTGAACTCAGAGTTTGGGCGTGGCGAAAACTCTTCCCACTCAGCGCTAAAAATCTGCAGGGGCTGCGCCGTGCGGATATGCTCAACCGCCTCGTGGCGGATATAGATACGCTCGACCATCTGTATTTAAGATTGTTGACGCCGATGGCGGCTTCCTTGCTGATGACTGCGTTGTTATATCTGTTCCTCGCATGGTTTGATGCCAAGCTGGCCCTAAGTTTATGCCTGTTTTTAGTGGTGGTTTGGCTGCTGCTACCACTACTGTTTTATCGGCTTGGGCATGAGCCAAGTCGCAATATGTTGGAGACCAAACGCCAATATCGAGTGCAGTTGCTTGAGATGCTGCAGGGCCAAGCTGAGTTGAGTTTATTTGGTGCGAACGCCAGATACAGACACAAGCTCGATGAGGCCGAGCAGGCGTTATTTGCCAGCCAAGGGGCGATGGCGAATATCACCGCCTTGAGCCAAGCCATGCTGATCCTAGCGACGGGCTCTGCACTCATCATGATGCTATTTTTAGCCGCCAATGGCGTGGGCGATGCCGTGCCTCCCGGCCCCATGTTCGCCTTGATGGTGTTTGCTACTATGGCCTGCGTCGAAATGATGATGCCAATCGCGGGCGCTTTCCAACATTTGTCAGGCTGCGTGCTGGCGGCGACACGAATTCACGAAATCACCGAGCAGGAAAGCGATATTCGTTTTAGCGAAGATTCAACGCTTAAGGCGACATCGGGCGGGCTGCAGATGACGGATATCCATTTTGGCTATCACGACAATCAGAGCGTTCTGCAGGGCTTATCCTTAACGGTACAGCCCGGGCAAAAGGTGGCGTTATTGGGCGCGACGGGCTGCGGTAAATCCAGTTTATTATCCTTAATTACCCGTGAATGGCAGGCGCAGCGAGGCCAAATTTGCCTAGATGGTCAGCCGCTGACGGACTATAGCGAGGCCGCCTTAAGATCGGCGATGACAGTCGTGAGCCAGCGAATTTACCTGTACGCGGGCACGCTGCGGGAGAACCTTGCCATTGCCTTGCCTGTGCCAGAAGGGCAAAAGCGTACCGCCAATGACGAGCGTTTTATCCAAGTATTACAGCAGGTAGGTTTAGGCGAATTACTTAAAGGTGACAAGCCTCTCGATATGTGGATTGGTGAGGGCGGCCGGCAGTTATCGGGCGGTGAGCAGCGCCGTATTGGTGTGGCAAGGGCATTGCTGCGTGATGCGCCTTTGTTACTGTTAGATGAGCCAACCGAGGGCTTAGATAAGCGCACCGAGCGGGAGATCTTAAGTTTACTGCTTGAATTTGCAAAGGATAAAACCCTGCTAATGATCAGCCATCGATTAACGGCGATGGCCAAGATGGACCAAATTCACCTCCTCGCCGAGGGGCAAATTGTGGCGTCGGGCAACCATGAGCAGTTACTTCAAACGTGTCCCGCCTATCAGGCGCTCTATCGTCGCTTAGCTTGAGTCTGGATGTCGAATGGGTGAGAAATACGCGCAGCAGGAGTGAAGCCTTTATATGAGTAACCCAATGCCAGCAGACATGGTGCCAAAAGAATTGGCACCAAAAGAATTGGCAGCAAAAGAATTCGCTCCGCAAATTAACGCCCATTTTAACGGTAAGTTTGAGGTAGAGCTTAAGTATCGACTCACGGACCGTGAGGCCTTTTGGGCGCGTTTAAGTGCCAAATCCCCCGAGGTGATGCTCGAGGATAATCTTGAGCATGACTGCTATTTTGATTCGCCCTCAGTGTCGTTAGCGGCGGAGCATAAAAGCCTATGTATTCGCGAGATGCAGCCCTCTGGCATCATGCTGTGGATAGTGAAAGGGCCCGAGAAGGACCGCTGTGAGGCGGTTAATATCACGGATGCCAACAAGGCCAAAAGTATGCTGCGGACGTTAGGCTATCAATGTGTGCTTGAGATTAAAAAACGTCGCAGCGTGTATTTTCTCGGGGAATTTCACTTAACGCTTGATTGGCTCGAAGGCTTAGGTGACTTTGCCGAGCTTGCTATTATGACTAATGATGAAGCTAAGCTGCCAATCTATGAGGCGCAGCTCCTCGCCTTAGCCGCAGAGCTTGGGCTAGAGGAATCACAGCGGGAGTTCTTATCTTACAGACAGTTACAGATGGCTATACAAGGATAAGCGAGGCATCCCAAGTCCATTTGGGGATGAATCGACAAAAGGCGCGGCGGCTTATCTTCCTAAGCGCTGCGAAAAGGCTAAGTAACGTTTGACCTCTTCTTCGGGGAATCGCAATTCTTCACCGTCTTTCACACTACTGAGCAGGTTTTCCCGCGCATAGCGTTTGATCGTTGCCGGACTCTTATCCAGCAACTTGCATACTTCATCCACAGTTAACAGATTATCACTCATGGCTCACTCCCATTATTGATTGGTGATTAACCCAATGAGTATAGAACAAGAATCAGACTGCGCTTTGGCTGGCACAGTCTTAGGTTAGCTGGCGACTACTTGGCTTGGCGCTGGGTTTCTCGCGCCTGATATTCGCTACCTAAATGTGCCTTGGCGGCGGTAATGGCTATTACGGCGCGGGATTTAAATTCGCGGCGATACAGGGTGACCACCACAAACAGGCTAGCCAAAATAAACAGTATCGGGTGCACAAACCAGCAGAGCACAGCCATCGAAAAGTAGTAAGCTCGCAGGCCATAGTTATAGGAATGGGCGGCTTGGTCTTGCACCGTCGCCATTTGCCGCGCGTAGGCTTTGAGGTTGTCATTGGCGCCTTCGCTATCCATGGGGCCTGCGCCTATCATCACGTTCACAAAGCCGTATTGGCGCATTGACCAAGTAAATTGGAAAAACGCCATCACGAAGATCACCACCAACAGCGCTAACTTCACTTGGACTAAGGAGTGATTCGGCGGCGTAGCATAGGGAATCGTAGCAATCACGGCTTCGAGGCGTTCAACCTGGGCAAATAAGGTTAATACCCCCGCGAGCACGAACAACGTGGTCGAGGCAAAAAAGGCAATATTACGCTCAAGGTTCGCTAATAACGCCGCATCGCCTACCCGCACGCCTCGAGTCATCAGCTCGAGCATCCAGTAAATTCGATGTTTATGCAGGCCACGGGCAATACAGTCGGTATCCTTCGCTTTGCGTCGGGCAAAAGCGGTATAGCCAGCCCAAGAAACGATAAACCACGTTAATGCAGAAATATCTAATAGCGAGAATGTCATAGCTGCCTTGAGAAAGTGACTTTGAGAAAGTAAAAAATCGGTTGATTGAATGGCGATTATGAAGGTTTTTATCTCTTAGGCGCAATCCCCTCATATCGCTTTCAAATCTCACCTATTCACAATTTGAAGCCGCTCACATTGGCTTTCAAACGTCTTGCTTAGTGAGACTCAGTTTTGAGGAAATTCATGTGAGGTAAGTGAGTGAGAAAAATGCGTTGGGGTCATACCTCGGAGCGGGGCGCTTGAGGATTAAGTGTCCTTAATGCTATTGCGTTAAATGGCGGCCGTTCGGCCGAGGTGAATCAAAGTCGTGGGGCTTCACCCCACACCCGACCAAAAGGGGAAAAACGCCTGTTCCCCTTTTGGAAATCCCCGGCGTCCCTAGCGAAGTTACATGCATTGATGAGTGGCTTCGTGCTTATTCGAAAATAGCTAACGCTTCCGATGGGGCGTCCCTTCCCCCGAAAGCTACGCAGACGTCCTATCTGCGTCACGCGATTTTCTTCAACGCCCTTCAGCAACTTCGCAGGGGAAGGTGAACTTCTGACGCAACTGTGCGAGCTATTAGTCCCCGAAGATCTGTGCCTGTCTTGTCTTTTGTCCCATCTTTTTGTTAATGGTTAGAACTTAGTTCGTTCTAATTATTAAGTGGCCGGGACATAATGAGTCCATGATTTTTGCAATATCTTGGCAGGTCATTGGTTTTTCACGCAAATTTAAATCGTTGTATAAGCTATCAATTGTCCCCGTAACTGGATCTAAATATGTTGCTTTTGAAATGTTTATAACAAATTCAAGTTGATCACGGTTAGATTGAAGTGCACACTTTTTCAACAGGATTTCATTCAAATTGTAATATTCATTTCTCTTTTGAACATCACGTTGCTTTTCATATGGACAATTCTTATTGGTGATTGATTGTGTCATCAGGCTTAAGTCTGTTTTTGTACTTGAAAAGTCAAATATTGGACTGGCTATGATTGCAGCAATAATACCGACAACCATAAATATTGCACAAATTGTCTCCCAATATCCTTCATAAAGAGTGAACGGGTTTATACGTAGGAAAAAAGGAATGGTGACTAATAACGCAACCAAGAAGTATAGGACCGCAGCTAACGGTTGGTTTTCTGCGATTTTTTTGAAAATCATGTAACTCAAAAGTATTGTAATAGAAAATACTATAAGACATTGAATGTAATGGAGTATTTTTACCATCATCGTTCCGCAAAAGAGTTGTGGTTGTTCCATCTTTTTTGGTGTTTGAATTGGCAAGCTTATCGCGGTGGGTATATGAGTAATTGCGGCCTTTCGGCCGAGGTGAATCAACGTCGTGGGGCTTCACCCCACACCCGACCAAAAGGGGAAAAGCGCCTGTTCCCCTTTTGGATATCCCCCGGCGTCCCCAACGGAGTTGAAAGCCCCTTGGCCATTAAGCGTTCTTATGCTATCGCGTCAGACGCTCGTCCCTGATTCGACTGACGCTATCTCGGCATATATGGACCCATCCGGTTTGCAAGACATTCGATAGCGATTTTGAGAAGAGTTCATTGCACCCATATATCCGGCCTGTTGTTGAGGGATCTCTCTGGCCCTGATGGATATCTGCTTCTACTGCCCTTATCATCCTTGCGGCTTCATTATGAGCCTATGCCCGACTAAGGTTTTCAGTAGATCAGTCTGACTGTCTCATCATCAAATCAAGTGTCTTAGCAACTTGCTGGTTGGTTAATTATTAACGTTTATTGAATCTATTCAGCACTATACTGGAAGTCGATATTCTTCGTCATGCGCCGCGATAACCCATGCCATTCTGGCGAGCTTATTGGCGACGGCCACACAAGCTCGGTTAAAGCCTCGGCGCTCTGCTAACTGGATTGCCCAGCAACTAAACTTATCTTGCTTATTCTGGCTGTGTTGCAACACCGCTCTGGCGCCGTGAATGAACAGGGTGCGTAAATACGCATTTCCCCGTTTGCTTATTCCAAGGAGGTTGTCTTTACCTCCACTGCTGTGTTGCTTGGCACACCAAGCTGAAAAGTGCCTACCATTAGTGAAATCTTTACCATCACCTGCGGCGGCATAAAAGGCGGTAGCGGTGACGGGACCAATACCTGGGATAGTCTCTAAACGCTGGCAAATCACATTGTTTTTAGTTTCAGTGAGTACTTGGGCATCACAACCCTTAAGCCGTTTTTCTATATCACTAAACTCTTCATATAACTGATAAAAAATGGCCCGACCTTTGGTGGTCAGCGCATTGGTTTCATCCGCTAAAATATCTGGGAACTGTACTTTAAAAGCCGATTTACTTTTGGCTATCACGATGCCGTATTCTGCTAACATGCCTCGCACTTGGTTGATTAACGCTGTTGATTGCTTAGTTAATCGCTCACGCATACGGTGGAGCAGTTGCACATCTTGCTGCTCGACGCTTTTGGGTTTTACAAACCGCATGTTGGGTCGCTGCGCAGCTTCAGCGATGGCTAAGGCATCGTTGTAGTCATTTTTGTTACCTTGCCGAAAAGGCACGACAAATTGAGGTGCGATTAGCTTGACGTTATGGCCCAACAGCTGAAATTCTCTGGCCCAGTAATTTGCTCCACCACAGGCTTCCATCACAATTAGGCACGGCTCAATTTGAGCAAGAGAGGGAAGCAAGTCTTTGCGTCTAAGCATTTTCTTTTTGATTAACTTGCCAGCTTTATCGACACCAACAGCATGAAAAACAGACTTTGCGATATCTAAACCAATTGTAGTAATCTTCATAGGTGGACCCGTCCTCTTTCTGATGAGTTTTAGCGACTACATCGTGGCCCATTGCGAGGCCGATTAAAAGTGGATGGGTCCATTCCATTATCCATGCCTCGCTCACGCAACGACCGCAAATGCCCTGCGGCAACTCCGAGGGAGGGTGAACTTCTGACGCAACAGTGCGAGCTATTAATCCCCGAAGATCTGTGCCTGTCCTGTCTTTCCGAGGACTGCTGGTCTGTTTATTAAGAGGTGATACCTAGAGCTCTGTTAATAACTTGAGGTACATTGTCATCCCTGCTGAGTTCAACAGGGAAGCTATCAACGTCAAGGATATTACTTTTAATAGTAATGATGAGCCTGTCATTTTTAACTGCTAGATCAAACATTTCTGAACGTCCGCCAAGGATTGACCTAGCTAAAGCATTGAAGTGAGTTGATGTAGGAGTGCTCTTAAACATCTCATGCGCAGGAGATACAATGGCAAGGATTAGTGCTCTTAGTGCTTCGGCCTCACTTATTTTTTGAGTCATTGCAGCATGAGTAATGCATCTGATGACATCTCCATATGACGTTGTTAAATCAGACTTGTTAATGCTGTAGAATGAGTCAATTTCATCAATGGCAGCATTCGGTTTACCTATAGAGGTATTTTGATCTGATGTTAAGTAATATGATTCAATGGATCCTTTCCTAAGAATAAAGAGACCGCATTTTTCCAAAATGTTTAAAAGTGCTGTAAGTCTTCTTTTAATTGAAATGAATGGTTGGGGCAGTTCTTCATCTTCATGTGTAAAAAGTGTACAGAATGTTGCTCTGCGTTTTGAAACTATAAGATCATCATCTTGAGATTTGTTAATCCAGTATGGATGTTGCTCAGCTAATATGGCTATGCTATTCCATTCATTGGTAACAAGTCTGCAGAAGTCATTGTAAATATCTGTAGCCATATCATTTGCCGTGGCTGCCCCAGACTCACTTGCAAGTTCATCAGCATATGTATTCCCAACTAAGTAACCACTGACGAGAGCTGTTCCATCTGCAATACCATCAGCATCAACCAAGGCTACAGGTTCTTTGCCCATTAACCTAAAGAGCTTTGCGACGACTGACATCTGTCCTTTACCTATGACAGGTAAAAGTTGAGAGCCAGCCGCTTCAAGATGAATATCAAAAATATTTGATAAGGCACTACATATAAAAATATCGGATGGGCCTTCCACAAGTAAGGGGCGCTTTGAGAATAGGGCGAGTTTATGCTCCTGACCTAGTCGAGCGATAAGTTCTTTTACTTTTCTATTGTTTAATTCGCCAGCATCTGTTGGGATTTGTACTGGTGGTTTTGATATGCCGTGACAAAAGATAATTGATGGTAGATCTGATGGTTTATTGATCTTAAACATTTCTGTAGAGTGGGTCGCAATTACTATGATTTTTTTATATCCACCTTCATTTGGATGTCCAGATGCATTAATTATTTCTTGCAGAAGGAATGATTGAAGTTGTGGATGGAGAGAAACCTCTGGTTCATCAATAAGTAATGCCCCTACTTCATCATCATACAATGCAGATAATATCCCAACTAAATGAATTAAACCTGAGGCTTCTTTACCTGATGAATACTGACTATCAGGATTATCTAGATTAATGAATGATGCTTTGAGGCCATTGGAATCCCAATCGAGCACGATATCTTTGTTGAAGAGCTTGCGTAATCGCTCTTGGATTTTAATTAGTATATCTGCACGTTGGGATAAGGTTTGAAAATCACCGTTTAAAGTTTCAATTGAATGTCTTCTGCTTGTATCAGATGAGCTTCCTAGTCGAGCACGATCAAAATCTGGATTTCCACCATATCCACCGTAATCTGAGCGGTAGTTCTCAAGTGGGCTCATTCTGCCAGCAGACAAGAAACGAACCTTTTTGTTTTCTAAATGGGGAAGGAGGGCATATTTTAATGAACGTAAAATATGTGTTTTTCCTGAACCATTTGGGCCAATTAGGGTAGTCAATCCATTGTGAAGAATTATTTCTAGAGTGCTATTTACTGCTTGGCTATCAATATTGGCAGTAACCGTGATAGGGAAACTCATTTGTATCTCCATGTTATTTATGAAGTCATCATTTATAAGCAGTTAATCTTATGCTAACCGAAGCGTAATCCCATTGGAATCATTTGAGATTCATTTACTTGTGCAATGACTAAACCACCATAAACCCCGCTTTCTCTCATGCCGCCACACTATGGCGGCATGAACATATCCAAGACCTTATATTCAGCGCCCTTCAGCTGCTCACAAAGAAGGACAGGTAGAACTCTTTTCAGATTAACAGCTGGCACTGTAATTTCAGGAGTTCACCTTCCCCTGCGAAGCCACTAACCAACGCAGTAACTTCGCTAGGGGCGTCTTGGAGCATCCAAGGGCGAAGGCTAAAAGTCGCTTTGAGCGCGAGATAGGGATATCGAGCTGGCTATTTAACATGGACGTTTTTGATAGGACGAGCAGTCCTCCTTGGTCGGGTGTGGGGTGAAGCCCCACGACTTTGCTTTTGATTGATAAACTCAAATGAAAAATGCGAAGACTCCCATAATATTCAGATATCTAAAAATCATCCCTCAAATGATGCCAAAGTAATTGATTGATATAATTATTTATGGAATTGCATTTAGCTGTAAGTATTTATTCGCCAATAAAAAAGCCAGACAGAGTCTGGCTTTCGTTTATCAATAAGTCATTAGGACTTAGGCGTCGCTATCACCCAGTGACAACAGGGTCGCATTACCACCGATAGCGGTGATGTTGTTAGTGCGAGTCTTTTCAGTCACGAAGCGAGTTAAGTAGTGTGGACCACCGGCCTTTGGACCTGTGCCCGACAGACCTTGGCCGCCGAAAGGCTGTACGCCAACCACTGCGCCGATTTGGTTACGGTTAATGTACACGTTACCTACGTTAACCTTGTCAGCCACTTCGAGGGCGTGGCCTTCGTTACGGCTGTGGATGCCTAAAGTTAAGCCAAAGCCTGTGCTGTTGATTTCATCGATCACATGGGCAAGTTCAGATGCCTTGTAACGGATCACGTGCAGGATTGGACCAAAGTGTTCTTTTTCAAGCACTTTGATTGAGTCAATTTCAACGGCAGTTGGTGACACAAAGTGGCCATTCTCGGTACCCGCTGGCAGAGACATTTGCTTGATCAACTTACCCACTTGCTTGATGTGGTCGATATGGGCGTCAAGGTTCGCCTTCGCGGTCGCATCGATAACTGGGCCTACGTCAGTTTTCACTGAACTTGGGTTGCCAATCACTAACTCATCCATTGCACCTTGGAGTACGTCGATAACGCGGTCTGCAATATCTTCCTGTAGGAAGAGTACACGCAGCGCCGAGCAGCGTTGACCCGCACTGGTGAAGGATGAAGACACTACATCGTTAACCACTTGTTCTGGCTGAGAAGTAGAGTCAACCACCATAGCGTTTTGACCACCAGTTTCGGCGATTAACGGAATAATTGCGCCTTCACGGTTTGCCAGTGTGCGGTTGATGAGTTTGGCTGTGCCAGTTGAACCGGTAAAACATACGCCGCCGATGCGCTCATCAGCCGTCAGTGCGTTACCTACGGTAGCGCCAGTGCCTGGTAGATATTGCAGCACGTCCGTTGGAATACCCGCTTGGTGTGCGAGCTGCACTGCGCGGTAACCAATGATAGAAGTCTGTTCAGCAGGTTTAGCCACTACAGTGTTACCTGCAGCGAGGGCTGCCGAAACTTGGCCTAAGAAGATAGCTAATGGGAAGTTCCATGGGCTGATACAGACGAACACACCGCGACCTTGGAGGAAGAGTTCGTTTAACTCACCCGTTGGGCCTGGGAGCAGTTCAGGTTTTGACATCAGCTTCTTAGCTTGCACCGCGTAGTAGCGGCAGAAGTCTACGGCCTCACGCACTTCGTCGATACCGTCTTGAATGCTCTTGCCCGCTTCACGGGTACAGAGGGCAATCAGTTCTTCGCGGTTTTCTTCTAACAGATCCGCCAGCTTTTGTAGGGCTGAGGCGCGCACTTCAACCGGAGTACGAGTCCAAGTTGCAAACGCGGCATCGGCAGAGGCGACAGCTTGTTCGATAGCCGCTTTGTCGGCAAAGGCCACTTGACCCACGGTTTGGGTGGTATCGAATGGGCTCACCACGGTTTTGTGCTCGCCAGTTAAGGTTTGACCATTAACCAGAGGGCCCGCTTGCCACTGCGTCGATTTGAATTTGTCTAAGGCCGCGAAGAATGGCTCTGCTTCTGAAATGATGTTCATATTGAGTCCCTTGGAATTTTTGCGATCGCTACCGAAGATGTCGGTAGGTAAAACGATTTTGTTGTTAGCCAGGGTTTTGTAGCCTGTCAGGGTTTTCAGTGGGTGAACCACTAAAGACTCGATAGGGGTTTTCGGGTCGACCAGCTTGTGTACGAACGAGGTGTTCGCACCGTTTTCCAGCAGGCGACGCACTAAGTAGGGCAGCAGATCCTTATGGGCACCGATTGGAGCGTAGATACGTACCGCTTTCGCGCCAGCTTCCGACAGAATAGTGTCGTACAGCTCTTGTCCCATACCGTGTAGGCGTTGGAACTCGTGGTTACGATCGCCCGCCATATCGGAAATCGCGGCAACGGTTTGCGCGTTGTGGCTGGCAAATTGTGGGTAAATCGCGCCGCGGGTGGCGTCGGATAACAGGTAACGCGCACAGGCTAAGTAAGAAACGTCAGTACCGGCTTTGCGGGTGTAGAGTGGGTAAGCAGCTTCGCCAGCTTGTTGTGCCCATTTCAGCTCGCTATCCCAGTAGGCGCCTTTCACTAAGCGAACGGGGATTTCGTCGCCTTGCTCTTTCGCTAGGCGGGTTAACCATACCAGCACCGGCAGGGCGCGCTTAGAGTAAGCTTGCACCACAATACCGAGTAAGCCCCAACCCTTAGTGGCGTCAGAATTAAACAGTTTTTGGAACAGTTTTAGCGACAGTTCGAGGCGGTCAACTTCTTCGGCGTCGATAGAAATACCGATATTTAAGCCACGGGCTAACTTAATTAAGCGAATAACGGTGTCATACAGCTCGGTCAGTACACGGTCTTCGTTAGCGACCTCGTAACGTGGGTGCAGTGCCGACAGCTTGATAGAAATAGTTGGGCGTGGAGATTCGTTTTCGTTATAGCTTTGCGCGCCTAACTCGGTAATCGCATTGGCATAATCGGTAAAGTATTTTTCGGCATCTTTACGCGTCAGCGCGGCTTCACCCAGCATATCGTAGGAATGGGTGTAACCTAATTTACGCTTGTCTTCGCTGTTCTTGAGCGCTTCTTTCATGGTGCGGCCGAGAACGAACTGCTTACCCATGATCTTCATCGCCGCCATCATGGCTTGGCGGATCACAGGCTCACCTAGACGATTCACTAAACGGTTTAACAGGTTGCTTGGCGTACCATCGATTTTTTTATCGAGTTTGACGATTTTGCCAGTGAGCATCAGGCCCCAAGTGGAGGCGTTAACCAGAACCGAATCGCTCTTGCTTAAGTGTTCATCCCATTTCGCGCCTGAGAGTTTATCTTCAATCAAGGCGTCGGCGGTGGCCGCATCGGGAATACGCAGCAGGGCTTCGGCTAAACACATCAGGATAATCCCTTCCTGTGTTTCTAGGCTGTATTGCTGCAGGAAGGCGTCGATGCCAACCATTAAACCTTTCTTATCGAATTGACGAACTTTGTTGACCAGTTCGTGGGCACGACGAGTGACGCGCTCGATGGCTTCATCACTGGAGGGCACTAGTTTGATTAGCTCTGACAAGTATTGTTCTTCATCGACAATGTAGTTGTCGGTGACGGCTTTGAACAGTTCGTCGAGATTGGCAGAATCGTAGCGGCCTGCCAGCACTTCACTCGCTTTGAACATAGTAATCGCTTCCATCTTGGCCAGTTGTTTTGGGCTCTATTGTTGAAACAAAAATGGGGGCGCGAAACGCATTTGATATTTTGTATACAATATGAAGCTTTGCGCGCGCAGATTATACAACCAAAATGTGACGGACAACACTATAGCGTGAAAGAATGTGAAGATTGTTTGATTAGCTTGTTACGCGCCAGATGTAACGCTCAATTGACAAAAAAGCCAGTGTTTGAAAACACTGGCTTTTGATTTTACTTTCAGCGGATTCGCGTAAAAATTTACATCCAACGCTTTTTATTACGGCGCTGCGGTCTTGGTAGATAAACCAAAATCACCCCGACCACTAAACCGGCGGCGGCGATCAGTCCACCTTCACGCCAGAGGGCAAATTGTGCTTCTTGAGCGCTGCGATCCACGGCCACTTTCAAACTATCACGCTCTTGAGTAGTTTTGCTGAGCATAGTTTCGGCTTCGGTCAGCTTGGCTTTAAGCTCGGCCACTTCATCGGCATGGTTATCGGTTGAGCTCATCACTTCGTCCAGTTTAGCTTTGGCTTCAGCCAGTTCACTGGTGAGTGACGATACTTGCTCGCGGAAACTGGGTGCCGAGCTAATCATGTTAGTCGGTATCCAACCTTCACGGCCCTTGTGGTCGACAATTTTGGAGTAATCGCCTTGGGTTTCGCCTAATAAGGTAATTGGTTGACCCGCTTCAATTGAGCCTAAGATACGGTAGTCTGTACTCGGACCATTGAGAATATAAAGAAACACGTTGTCCGAGATATAGCGGGGTTGGCCTTCGGCCAGCAGGTTGGGGAGAGTAACATCATTCCCACCAGAGTCAGCATTCTTAACACTTTTGTATTCTCATCAACGAAATAGTGACCACATGCTAGGGATTTGAGGCCTGCAATGCAAGAGGGAAGTCATAGACTTCCCTCAACTTTGCCGCATCCATGCTAGCGATTCCTGTGTGTTTGTGCGTTTCTACGGCAAGCTTGCCATAGTCACCTTGGGCTTCTTAGTTAAAGATACCTTTAATCATAAAGAAGAAGATGATCGACAGACCTGCACCCGCAGGTAAGGTGACCACCCAAGACACAACGATATTACGCACTACGCCGATATTGATTGCAGCAATACCACGGGCCATACCCACACCTAATACCGCACCGACTAAGGTTTGGGTAGTAGAGATAGGTAAACCAGTACCAGAAGCAATAACGACAGTCGAGGCAGCGGCTAATTCGGCAGCAAAACCACGGCTTGGCGTTAAGTGAGTGATGTTTTTACCAATGGTTTGCATCACGCGCTTACCGAAGATTGCCAGACCCATCACGATACCCACGGCACCTAAAGGCAGGATCCACCAAACTAATGCAGATTTAGACGCAATTTCACCGCCACTGTTTACCACAGAGACAACCGCCGCTAATGGGCCAATCGCGTTAGCTACGTCGTTTGAACCGTGGGCGAACGCCATACAACAGGCGGTCAGAACCATCAGGATAGCAAACACTTTTTCAACGTTAGCGTACATGGTTTTGTGGGTGGCTTTCTCATCCATTTTTAAACGAGAAATCACCACTTTACCCACGATACCCACGATCAGCGCAATCACACCGGCTAGCATGTATGCTTCGGCACCTTTTAAGTGAATACCAACGTGTGATAAACCCTTAAGGATAGTGACTAACGACATGATAAAGCCCGCAAATGCCATGTAGAAAGGCACATAACGTTTCGCGTTAGCGAGTGGGTTATCTGTGTTGAAAATCAGTTTTTGTGTGCTTTGGAACAGAATGAAAGCCATAAAGCCAGAGATTGCAGGGGTGATGACCCAAGAGCCAACGATACCACCTACTTTTTCCCAAGCGACTGAATCAGTGCCAACACCCACAGCCGCGAAGCCGATAATCGCACCCACGATTGAGTGAGTGGTCGATACTGGCCAGCCTAAGGCTGATGCGACAACTAACCAAATCCCCGCGGCTAACAGCGAGCCAATCATGCCGTATACCAGCAATTCAGGGGTTTGGGTAAAGTAGCTTGAATCAATAATACCGTTACGGATCGTACTGGTTACTTCGCCGCCGGCTAAGTAAGCACCAGCAAATTCGAAGATCATTGCGATAATAATCGCTTGTTTAATAGTAATCGCGTTGGAACCCACAGAGGTTCCCATTGCATTGGCCACGTCGTTCGCACCAATACCCCACGCCATTAGAAAACCAAACGCGGCCGCAATGGCAATAAGCCACGGCCCATTAGTGGCTAAGACGTTAGCCACCTCCATACCTGCATCAACCATATTGATACCTTGATAACCTTATTTATTAAACGCGAGCCAGCATGAGCTCAAGACGCGAACCGACTCGTTCGGCAAGATCTGCAAGACCGCCGACCCATTCAATCGTTTTATAGAGGAACATCACATCGACAGGATTCAATTCTGATTCCAATGCAAATAGTTGACGACGTAATTGAATTTGCAGATCGTCAGTATCTTCTTCGATGATATCGAGTTCGTTGATCATTTTAGCCACTAAGTCGACTTCACGACCGCGGAAACCTGCTTCAAGCAAATCTTCGAGTTCGTTAATGACTTGTTTTGCAAGACCTACTGCGTCGATACAACGTTGTAGATACGCAATAAATGGCACTTGCATGACCTGAGGGATTAATAATTGACGGCCGATAACACGACCAGAGATATCTTTTGCTTTGTTAGCGATTTTGTCTTGTTGAGTCAGTAGTTCCAATAGATCTGTACGCTCAACTGGCATAAACAAGCCGCTTGGCAGAGTGAGGCGAATTTCACGCTTGAGTGAGTCACCTTGCTTTTCCGCTAAACTGATTTGCTTACGAAGTTGAACTGCGCCATCCCAGTTACCTGTGATGGTGGCTTCGAAAAAGGGGACCAGTAACGATGCGCAATCGTAGACTTTGTCCATGTGCTCTTGAAGAGGCTTGATTGGCGATTTTGCAAACACGCCCAAAATAGAGTTTACTGGCATTGCCGTTTACCTATTTAGATTGTTCCATGATTGGAAAAAGCGGGCGCATGTTACCCTATGCGTCCGCGTATTGAAACTGTGTTTTTTGAGAAAAAATCACAGCTTTATTCTAACGGGTTATATACCAACTTCAAAACCAAATCCTACGGGATTTTTATGACACATTTGTGACATTATGAACTAAAAGTGACGCATCAATGAATATTTGATGACAAAATGAGCGGTGCCGCAATGAATGCAGAGATAGAATTAAAACTGTTTTTCCTTCCTAAGTTTCAAGAATCCTTGATAAATAAGTTAGATAGCCTGCCAAACGCCACTCCGCAGGGAAAGCGTCGCTTAAGCAACGGTTACTTTGATACCCCCGGGTTACAATTACGCCAATGGGACATGGGGTTAAGGGTACGCGGGTTTGATGGTCACAAAGAGCAAACCATTAAGACGGCGGGGCAAGTTGTGGGCGGGATCCATTCGCGTCCCGAATATAACGTCACCATTGAAGCCGACAGCCCAAATTTAAGCCTCTTTCCCGCCACTATCTGGCCCGCGAATGCCGATTTAGCCTCAGTGCAAGCGGCGCTTGGCTGTGTATTTCACACCGATTTTTATCGCCGCGCCTGGCATGTGACTCTTGAAGAGAGCCTTATTGAGGTTGCTTTGGATACGGGTGATATTACCGCTAATGGTCAGCATGAAGCCCTATGCGAACTCGAATTTGAGCTATTGTCGGGGGATGCCAGTGCCTTATTAACCTTGGCGATGCAAGTGGCCTATAGCGTTCCTGTTCGTTTAGGTAAAGCCAGTAAGGCGCAGCGCGGCTATCGACTCGCGGGGCAATCTAAGCCGTTAACCTTGAGTGCGCTAGAGTTTTTACCGCTGCCCGTGCCAGAGGATCTCAACCTTCATCAGCCCCACCAACAGGATTTAACGGCTACCTGCCAAGTGCTACTGGAAACTGCACTCGAACGTTGGCAGCTGCTCGAAGCCATGATTGTTGAAGAACAAGACAACGAAGCCGTAATAGCCCTGTGGTGGCGGATGCGCGCCTGTATCCGTTTATTACGGATGACGCTAAGCCAGTTTGGCCTCGCTAACACTACTTTGATGCAGCACTTTAATCTGATTGAATCGCAACTGGTGTTCATTGAAGAGGCACAGGCCCTCGCAGCCTTGCTTGGCAGTCAAAAAGGCTTATTGGCTCGGCACGACGCCCGTCAAGCTTTGATGCAACAACTACAGCTGCAATTTGAAGCCATGGATATCTCTGGGCGGTTAGACTCACTCTGGCAAAGTGTTGAATACGGTCAATTGCAGTTAGCGATTGTTGAGATCCTATTGGCGCTCAGCGCGGGGAATATCGAACTGCCCGCAGAGCTTGGGTTATCCCAGCATGCTGATCATGCGCAGGAAGCCTCATGGCAGGCGGTACTCTCGGCCATGCCAAGCGATAAGACCATGACAGCCGAGGATTATTTGCAGTGCGCGTCGTTACTGGATGAGAGTATTCAAGTTGGACAAGCGTATGGGCTTTTGTATGAGGCAAAATCCCGCGATGCCTTTAGGGCACCTTGGCAGGATTTAGTGTTAGGGATTAGAACCTTAGCTTGTTATCAGCAATTAACGCTGGCGGCGCAAACCCTTGGCATCGACTTAAGCGACTGGCTTGAGGCTAAGCAGCAAAGCTTACTCTTTGCGATGGAGGCGTCGAGACAAAACGCGATGACGCAAACGACCTATTGGTAAATGGCCGATTGGTCATCAACCCATAGAATGAAGCTTAGGAAGGCCATGCCTTCCTAATTTTTTTGGGCTTCCAATGCCTGTTTTAACTCGGCAATTTTGGCCAGCATCTGCGCTTGATTTTGCTCCATCTGCCGCTGATTTTCTTCCATTCTGGCAAGAGCCATTTCGAGTTCGCTTTTAATCTCTGCCTTATGGGCGTCTTGACGTTCTTGGCGCTCGCTTTCATCGGGAGCGACAAATACCGAGGCCATATAACCCGAAATCACCCCGAAAAACTCACGCCACTGACAATCACTATGCCGCCAACAATATGCCCTGCAGTGCTGACGGGATAAAAATCGCCATAACCCACGGTCGAAATAGTCACTAAGGCCCACCAAATGGCTTGCTCGGCAGTTTGGATATTGGCGCCCTCGGTGCCACTTTCGACAATCAGAATGATGATAGAAGCGAAGGTTAAAATGGTCACCATAGCGACCAGTAAGCTGGCGAGGGTTGCTTGTTTTCGCTGCTTTATCAATGGAATAAGGAAAGAACGGCTCATGCGAATTAAGCGTATCACCCGCAGAATTTGGAACACCCTCGCGATACGCAGTGCCTCGATGGCGGGAATACTGGCGATAAAATCAATCCAATGATGGCGCAGATAAAATACTTTATCGCGTGCGCGAAATAGGCCAACGAAAAAGTTAACCATAAAAATCATGCAAATCGTGGTATCGATAAAAAACAGTAACCGGTAGGTTTCTTTGTCGAGTCGGCCAAAGGTCATCACTAACACTATGATGACCGACAGCAGCGACAACAGCATCATGGCGAATTCGAAGGGAGATGGATTACCCAAAGAGCGGAGCGACCAAGGGGTTTTATCTGTCATGCCTAACATGATCCCTGTGTTTTAAGGCGAATGTCTAAGGTAAAAGAGTTTACGCTATGAGTAAATTAACTTTGTGATAAATCGCCCGACTTAGGTTTGTCGGGCGCTTAAATGCTTAGAGGCGTAACTGCGATTAATCTTCGGCGACAAAGCGTACTAAGTCTTCAAGCACGCGGCGTTTAATCTCAAGCTGAGAATCGGCGCTAAGACCATATTTTTCAGCGAGTTGTACATAATCTTCGGCGTTTAGTGAGACGGTTAAGCGGGGGCGAGTCGGACGTTTTGAAACACTTAAGCCTAAAATGGTACGGATTTGATCGGAAGGGCTGACACCCGCATCGAGCGCGGCTTTACGAATAGAATATTGAAACTTTTCATCGAGATCGAAGGCCACTTGCGTCGCTTTTGCGGCTTGCTGGTTCTTTTGCCATTGCTCTGGGAGAGGGTGTTTCGTTTTACTCATTAGGCGTTACCTGTTGCTATCAACCGTACATTTCGAGCGAATTCAATTGGGATTGTAATGGCTTAAGCGATAAAGTGCGAGTCGCGCACTTTATCCTATGCCAAACTTTATTGACCGGGCCAGTAGTCGCGAATGTCCGACAGGGGGCGGTATAAGGTCAGTACTACGTCCGTATCACCGCCTTCGTACACTTCGACTTCTACCGCGCGGCTTTCGTCATCGTCGAGCAGTAAATAATATTCGAAGGGCTCGCCGGTTGCACCATTGGCATCCTGCGGCGGTTTTAGGCCGCGGTAGTCTTCACGGTGAAAATAGCCAAACAGCGCAAAGGTTACTTGATGGTATTGTTTACCCAGCCATTGTTCGAGCTGCTCGGCTAGCTGAGGCGATAACTCTTGGGTGGTAAGTTCGGCGTGGCCTGGTTCATCGAACAGGGTACTGAATTGCTCTAAATCGAATAATTGTTCTACCTGTGCACGGGTAATTTTAAGGGAGAAGGCGAGGTAAGTTTCATCGTCTTCTTCAAGACTCAAAAATAGCGTCTCGCTACCGTGACCTTTTAGCACCCACTCGGTTTGCTGATTGCGTTCAAACTCATAGGTATTCACCGCTTCGACTTTCAGTTGTTGACCGCGCAATTGTGGCGGCAGAGCAAAACTATTGTCGATGGAGACCATATCGCCGATCTTGAGCGCAGAGGGATGATTGAGTTCACGCGCTGGCGGCGTCTTTTTACCAAAAATACTGTTAAAAAATCCCATATTCGCTCCTAAACAGTGCGCACCATGCCAAAGCTCACACCATGAGTGGCTGATTGGGCATATCCGTGTGTCTAAAACAAAAAACAAAAAAGCCGAGCACAATAGGGGGTGATGGTCCCATCGGTGCTCGGCGTTTGGTCAATCATGAATTAGCTTTTACGTGCCTTGATACGTTCGAGCACGGCGTTGGCATTCGATTTTTGCTCACCAATGCCTGCCTCGGCTAATTTGGCCTGCAATGATTTATCGCTGCCTTCTTCGGCTAAGGTTTCTGCGGCTTTCAATCTGTCGTCAAACTGTTGTTGACGCGCCTTGATACGCTCTAATGAATCTTTGGCATTCAGCAGCTTAGAGTTGCTTGAGGCAAAAGAGTCGGTAATGGTCGCCGTCGCTTTTTGTACGCTTTCGGTGGTTTTAACCATGCTTAACTGACGTTGATAATCAGACAGTTGACGCTCGGTCTTCTTCACTAAGTCTTTCAGGCGCAGTGCATGGGCGCTAAAGCTGTCATTGGCGCTTTGCTGCTCTGCCAGCTCTTGCTCTAATTGAGCAATTTTTTCAGCCACTTCAATGGCTAAGGCTTCGTTGCCTTTATCTAATGCTTGAGTTACATAGCCTTCGTGTTCGGCAATTGAGCGCTTTAAGCGGTCAACTTCGCGGCTGGCTTGCATTTCTTTCGCCATCACATCGGTCAGTTCGCGCTTGGCGTTGGTTAAATGTTTCTCGGCATCACGGATTTCCTGTTCGAAAATTCGAGTCGAGTTTGCGTCTACGATGCTTTGGCCAACTTCGGTGGCACCACCGCGAAACGCTGTTAAAATTTTGTTCAGAATGCCCATAATTGTGGCTCCTTATTTCAGATAGTCGACCATTTCATCGATAACTTCTAAGCAGTTATCGGATAAGACTGCTAACTCTTGCTCGATTTCGAGCATGCTAGATTGCAGAGACAGCGCGCCGTAAACCACGTATTTGTCATCAATTTTGGCAAAGGCTGACAATGGCATTGGAATGTTTAATTCGAGCATGGTCTCAAACATTTCGCTGCGACGTTCTTGGTTTACTTCGTTCTCGCCCCACAGGTAGCTGATGCAGAGAATTTGGTTGTCCGTAACCGATACGAATACCGGGATTTCTTCACGGCCGACCACATTCACTTGCAACACTTCGACTTCACCATCAATTGGATAGCAATCGAATTGGAAGCCGGTCTGGCTGTTATTGCCAAGGCTGTTGAGGTGATTAGCAAGAGTATGGATATTCATATTTGTCCTTATTGACATATTATGTCTGTGTTCAAAGATAGCACCGAGACATAATATGTCAAGCACTATCTTTATCCGTTAAAAAAGATCCAGTCCTTGGGTTTCGGACCATGCCTGTTGATGATAATGGTACAACTGCAACGAACCGAGTTCGTTAGGCTTAATATTGGCGGCGTCCTGATAAAAATTGGCAGGAAATTCAAAGGCGCCTTTGACTAAACCTAAGGTTAACCAGTCATCCGCTATCGGCAGTGTTGTCAGCTCGCCTAAGCGATGCTGGGCATCTTTTCCCGATACAGTGGCAATGCTCCAGCCCCATTCTCCAAAGCTTGGGACGTTATGGTGATACTGTTTTACGTCAAACCCCGCTAAAGCCAAGGTTTTCGCGACCGAGATAAAGGCCTTTTGCGCGTGATAGGGCGAGGTTGACTGTACAGTCAGAGCGCCATCACTGCTCATTAGTTCCTTGAGCTTGCGATAGAAATAATCCGAATAGAGCTTATTTAAATCGGGATGGCTAGGATCGGGCAAGTCCACAATAATGGCATCGTATTTATCTCCTGCGGCAATCAATTTATCGACCCCATTAAAAGCGTCGTCGTGGATCACTTTAACGCGAGGATCGTTAAAGGCATTGCCATTGAGGGCTAACAGGGCTTGGCTTAGGCGCTTAGGCATATCCGTATCGGGCGTTTTAAAGAGTTGCACCAATGCGGCATCAAGATCGAGCAAGGTCACTTGCTCAGGTTCCCAACGCAGCACTTGCTTTAGGCCCAGTCCATCACCACCACCAATGATTAATACTTTGTTGTGGCGAGCGCTAGCAGCTAGTGTTGGGTGAACTAAAAACGCATGGTAGATATGCTCATCGATACTCGAAAACTGTAATCGGCCATTGATATACAAAGAGTATATGGGGGAGAGGCCATTGCCGCGTAAGCGCTCGGTAAAGGTGAGTTGTTGAAAGCGCGAGGCCTTAGCGTAAACCACTTTGTCTTTATAGAGCAGATTGTTGAACTGTTGCTCCCAATTCGGCCCTTGAATGGCGAGCAGCAATAATACGCCCGTGACCACAAAATGCCCCGCGAGCAATAATTTCGCCCTTTGGATCTTGGGCCAAAAACGCCAGATAAACACAAAGCCCGCGAGCAAGTTAAAGCTGGCGGTCAGCGCGGCGGCGAGTTGAATATCGATGGCCAGCATAAAGCCGACCCAAATGGCCGCGCCAATCCCTGCGCCAATATAGTCGGCGCCATAAATAGTACCGGCATTATGCAGTAAGTGCTCATCTGATAGAGATTGCCTCACCCTCGCGATCAGCGGAATTTCCATCCCGATCATCAAGCCGAGCAAAACGCCCCAGACATAGGGCAGATATTCGCTCAGCTTTTGCAGCGAGCCAATCATGCCACCCTCGGGCAGTTGATCCGGTGGTAAGCCTAAGGTGGAGGCGATAAGCATCGGTAGCTGCTGACCAAAACCTATCACGGCTGCGGTAATTAAAATCGCCAGCGAGCCGCAGAGCGCGACCGTGAGTTCGAGCACCACAAAGCCAGTAAAAGCATCTTTAATTTTGCGAGCGGCAAAGGCACCAAGACCCATGGAGACGATCATCAGGCCGATCATAGTGTAAATGGCGGCTTCTAACGCGCCTAAGATCCGGCCTGCGTAGTGGGACAACAGGTATTCGTAGATCAGGCCGCACCCAGCGAGTACGGCCATAATGCCCAATAGTAGGACATCATCGAACCAGCTTAGGCGACTCGTTTTTACCGTTTGAGTCGCAGAGCCGGTTATTTGGGATTCGTGCATTGGATTACGCCATTAGGGCCGTGAGAATAAGTGCGATAGCAATACTGATGGCCATTTCCACGGCAGCGATACCAATGTTGTGCTGTCTCTCTACCTCATCCGCTAAATCGATTCGTGCCAGCACCAGCTTTTTGATTACGAATAGCAGCAGTGTCAGTACCACCAACATGATGATAGAGAACACTAACCAGCCGATGATGTTGGTCACATAGGCGGTTGGGTTGAACAGGATAAAATGACTCGCGGCATTAAAGCTTAACGCCATGGCGATCATAAAACCTGCGTGGCGAATGGCTAACGCAGTGTGGCCTTGGGCGAGAGCTTGCTGCATGGAAGAGTCTTGATTACGACTCGCGAAGCGTTTTTCGCGTAGGCGGGTGAGTAGCACTAGCATCAACTGCGAAATCGCAAAGGCGCTGAAGATGGCAATAAAGGTATCGAGTGTTAAATCCTCGGCCCATAGCAGGACGGCGCGAATAATGATCGCGGTAGCGATGGCGGCGCTCGCATCTACAATGGCGACAGACACATTGCCTTTAAGGATTTGCTGATTCTTATCTAACTCATTTAGCGCGATTTTGTCGTGTAAAAAACGTCCGAGTTTAATCAGCACTAAACCAAATAACCCGTAGGCGCTCATGCCAATGGCTTCGGTTAAATACGAGGGCGCAGCTGTGCCAGTAATAGCACCGGTCAGCACTATGCCGAGCGCGGCAACGGCGCCGGCGGTGCTGATCCCAAAGGCAAAGTTATCGCGTTCAGCCAGTTCTTTACTGCTGTTGACTCTGACGCTCCAACCCTGCAAATAACGCATTAATGTCAACAAGATAACCGCAATAGTGAGGTCAATTGCCAGTATGGTGACTAGCTCTGGTGTGATACCGAAATCCTGAAATAATGTCATGGGAGATCCTTTAGTTTACTTGCCTCGGCGCACACTGCGGGTCGTGCGGTTGCTGGAATTACGGAAGCTACTGTCTTTAGAATAATTTGAGCGGAATTTGCTGCCCGACTGCGCGCTCGACTTATTCGCTGTGGTATTGGTTTTAGGCGCGCTGCTGCTCTCACGGGAGAGAGCCGTGGCACCCGTGCGCGATTTTGAATAGGGGCTGTCGAAGCGTTTCCCTTGAGAATCGAAACGTTTTTTGGTCTGCTCGAAGGTTTTTTCCTGCGCCTGTGCTTGTTTTGGCGAGGTATAGCGATAGCGACCTACGTCGTTGTAATAGCTGTAGCCACGGTTACCCGACCAACGGTCGTAATAAATGGGGCGGTGGAAGATATTCGAAAACATCGAATACATGCCGTACCAAGCCCAGAAGGACATGCCGCTCGAGTCTGTCTGCCAGCTGCCGTAGGCTGGGTTACCCACCAATTGGCTACCAGGGCCAAAATCTTCGGCATTATTGGCAAGGGCCGCCGCTTCACGGCTGATGGCATTAACGCGGGCAAGCTTGCCATCCGACATATCGGCAATCACGTTGACCGGATCGGAAAGCATGTCGTTATACAGGCTGGGATCGGCCGCTTGATAGAGATTCTCAACCTCGGCGAGTTGCTGGTCGAGATCGGTAAAGTTAGCCGGGTTCTTGGCATCGTCTAAGCGGCGCTTCAGCGACGTATACATTGGCCCTTCGGCGGTTGAATCCTTGGCTAATTCATCCAAGAGTGGCGCGAAATCGGGCTTTTGCTGTTTGAGCAAACTGCTATATTGCTTGAGCAGATTGGCGTTACGTACCTGACCGTCCTCGAGCATGGTATTGAGTGTCGAGAGGCGCTGCTGAGTGAGTTGTTGATACTTCTCAATTTTCTCTGGCCTGTCATCGCCACAACCCGTAAGCGATAAGGTCGCGGCCAAAATGAGTATCGACGTGAGAACCCGCATTAGCATTCCTGCCATGTTTTCTCCAAAAGTGCTGAAATAAAACTCAAATATGGGCGGACAATAATAATCTACTTGCCCAATATGTTTGCCTCACAGGTTATAGTACCCTAAACAGCCAAGAAAGAGGGGGCCACTTTCTGTTGGGCTGAGCTTGCATTTGCCATGGAGGGAAATTTGCCTTGAGGCATGGCAATGGCATCAAACCTGATGTGGCTTCATTCTATATCATTTATGACATAATATGTCGACGTTTAAATTTGTTAGGGATTATTATGGCCGTACAAAAAGACAGTAATAAGTCATTGTCTCCCCTCGTTACTCAAGCCGCAGAGCGGCATTGGGCACGCCTCGCCGAAGTATGGTCAGAAGGACTGGCAAATTTAACGCCTGCGCAGCAGCAGGAACTGAAAAACGTTTTAGGATTAAGCGATTATATCGCAGCGCAGTTAACTCGGTCACCCGAGTGGATTAACACTTTATTCGCGGGCGATCTGCAGCAAGTGGAACGGCAGACCTTTGATGCCCAGTTACACGAACAGTTAAATAGTGCGACGACTGAAAACCTCGCAAAACGTCAATTACGCCGATTCCGTAACTATCAAATGGTGCGTTTAGCCTGGCGAGATTTTTTAGATTACGCCAGCTTAGAAGAATCACTGTTAGACCTCTCGGCACTCGCCGAAGCGTTAGTTATTGGGGCAAGGGATTGGCTCTATAAAGAAATGTGTGCCCAATATGGCACGCCTATGGATAAGGCAGGCAACCCGCAGCCTTTGCTTATTTTGGGCATGGGCAAGCTCGGTGGGCGTGAGCTGAACTTTTCCTCCGATATCGACCTTATCTTTACCTTCCCTGAACATGGCGAAACCGTGGGTGGGCGCCGAAGTCTCGATAATCAACAGTTTTTCATCCGTATGGGGCAGCGGCTAGTTAATTTACTCGACCAAATTACCGTCGATGGGTTTGTGTTCCGCGTCGACATGCGCCTGCGTCCCTACGGCGAGAGTGGTCCATTGGTGGTGAGTTTTAGTGGCCTTGAGGATTATTACCAAGAGCAAGGGCGGGATTGGGAACGCTATGCCATGGTCAAAGCCCGTTCGCTCGGACCTTGGAACCATTTTTCCGACGAATTACACAGCTTACTGCGCCCCTTTGTTTATCGCCGTTATATCGACTTCTCGGCGATTGAATCCCTGCGCAAAATGAAACAACTCATTGCCCAAGAAGTGCGTCGCCGCCAGTTAACCGACAATATTAAACTCGGTGCGGGCGGGATACGTGAGGTGGAGTTCGTGGTGCAAAGCTTCCAGCTGATCCGCGGCGGTCGTGAACCCGCCCTGCGCCAACAGAGCCTATTTGGGGCCATGGACACCCTTTACAGCCTAGGGCAATTCGAATACTTGGCGGTCGATGAGCTAAAACACAGCTACTTATTACTGCGTCGAGTCGAGAACCTGTTACAGGCGATTGATGATAAGCAAACCCAGACTCTACCAAATAATCCCCTCGATTGGGCAAGACTTTGCGCAGTGCTGGATATGACCAACGAAACCGATCTTCGCACCCATATCGAGGCGGCGATGGCGAAAATTCATCGTCATTTTAAAGCCACAGTGGGCGGCGAAGAAGGCGAGGAGAAAGCCGAGCATTGGACTGCGCAGCTGTGGAATGTGCAGCAGGACGATCACGCGATCAATCTCCTCGCCGAGCAGCAGATTGACGACGATAAACTCTGGCCGCTGCTCAGCAGTTGGCGCGACACCGTGACTAAACGCTCGATTGGTCCCCGTGGCCGTGAGACCCTCGATAAATTAATGCCAAGGTTACTCGAGGAGTTACTCAATCAGCCGAGCCCTTCAGCGGCCTTTGAGCCGGTCTCAAAGGTGTTAGAGCAAATTCTGACGCGCACGACCTATCTTGAGTTGCTGTGCGAAAACCCCGGCGCACGGCAACAGCTTGTGAGCCTGTGCTGCGCCAGTCCTTGGATTGCGGCGCAGCTTGCTAAATTCCCGATGTTGCTCGATGAGCTTATCGACCCAGCGCATCTGTACGACACAACCTCGCTCGATGATTATCCGAGTGAGCTGCGCCAGTATCTGCTGCGAGTACCTGAAGATGATATGGAGCAGCAAATGGAGGCGCTGCGCCAGTTTAAGTTGTCACAACAGCTGAAAATTGCCGCCGCCGATGTGACTGGCGTTTTACCTGTGATGCAGGTGAGCGATCACTTAACCTTCTTGGCCGAAGCCATTATCGAGCAAGTGGTGATGCAGGCATGGCAACAAGTGGCGGTGCGCCATGGTGTGCCCAGTTATCTTGAGGAAGGCAACGACACCGGCTTTGCGGTCATAGGCTATGGCAAGTTAGGCGGTATCGAACTGGGTTACGGTTCGGATCTGGATTTAGTTTTCCTCTACGAAGCGCCCGAAAATATGGCCAACAGTCTTACCAATGGCGATAGACCGATAGAAGTGGGCCATTTTTATTTGAAACTGGCTCAACGTATTCTGCACTTATTCTCGACCCGAACCACCTCGGGTGAGTTATATGAAGTGGATATGCGCCTGCGTCCGTCTGGCGCATCGGGCTTAATGGTGAGTGAGATTGCGCGCTTTGGTGAGTATCAAGCGCAGGAGGCTTGGACGTGGGAGCATCAAGCCTTAGTGCGTTCACGTTTTGTGTTTGGCGATAATAGTTTAGCGGCTAAATTTAGCCAGATCCGCGCCTCCGTGCTTGAGCAACCAAGGGACAAGGACGAGCTGAAAAAGGCCGTGCGTGAGATGCGCCAAAAGATGCGCGACCATTTACTCAAGGTCAGCGATGGTGAATTCGATCTGAAACAGAGCCCCGGCGGGATCACGGATATTGAGTTTATCGCCCAATATTTAGTGCTTGCCCATGCACATGAATATCCCGAGTTGTCGATTTGGTCTGATAACGTGCGTATTTTTGGTGTGCTGGCCGAGCTTGAGCTTTTGCCGCTCATGAGTGCGCAGCACTTAACCCAGAGTTATTGCTGGCTACGGGATGAAAATCATCGTCTCACCCTGCAACAAAAAGCCGGTAAGTTGGCCTTTGATGATGTGGCGGCCCACGCGGAGCGAGTGGTTGTGATTTATCAGGCAATCCTTGAGTAAATCAACGTGAGCCTTGCAGTTAGTCTAAGCTTGTTAGAGAGCCATTAGCGGAGTGTACTATGCAACTACCTCCCATTCCTGAGAATGAGTTACAACGTTTAGCCACCCTAAGGGCGCTGAATGTACTCGATACCGATGCCGAGGAGAGATTCGACAGGATCACTCGGCTAACGCGGCGGATCTTTGCCCTGCCGATTTGCGTGGTGACCCTAGTCGACGCGAATCGTCAGTGGTTTAAGTCTCGCCAAGGGTTAGAGGTGACTGAAACTCCAAGGGATATTTCCTTTTGCGCCCATGCTATTAACCATGATGGCGTGTTTATCGTTAACGATGCCCTCAAGGATCCCCGTTTTTTCGATAACCCCTTAGTTACCGAGCCTCCGCATATCCGGTTTTATGCGGGTTATCCTCTTACCATTCAAGGGGAATATCGGGTCGGGACGCTGTGTTTAATCGGCAATGAGCCGCGGGAGTTTAGCGACGATGACATTGAAACCTTAACGGATCTGGGGCAAATGGTTGAGGCCGAGCTGCTGTTTATCGCGCAAAATACCTTAGATCCGCTCACCATGATCTCTAATCGGCGTGGGTTCGAACTGCTGGCCTATCAATCTCTTGCCAGTTGTCGACGTACTAACGCAAAAGCGGCGTTAGTGTTTTTTGATCTCGACTTTTTTAAAGAAGTGAACGACAGCTTTGGTCATCGTAAGGGCGACCAAGTGCTCTATGATTTTGCCCATATTTTAATGGCAGCGTTTAGAGAGTCCGATGTGATAGCCAGATTGGGCGGAGATGAGTTTGTGGTGCTGCTCAGTTTTGTGCAGCCTGACACCGTCGGTTATGCCATCGAGCGTTTTAAGTTATTGCTTGAGCAATATAATCAGCAACGTCCGCAGCAGCGCCCGTTAGAAACCAGTATCGGTGTTGCCCATTGGTCGCCAGAATCCGATATGAACCTTGAGGATTTACTCGATACCGCCGACCGGGCTATGTATGAAAACAAAGCCTTGCACCACTTACATAAGCCCTAGTGGATTGGGCGTTGGTTCAGTGATAAGTAGCTTTAAAAGCTAAAAAGGAGACTGTCGTCTCCCTTTTTTATGGGCGAAGTTTAAGCGGTAATTTGTAGCACCCAGTGCTGATACAGGGGCAAACCGATTAGCACGTTTACCGGGAAGGTAATCCCCAGCGATGCCAGCATCGCTAAACCGATATTGGCCTCGGGAATCGCGGCGCGGATAGCGGCAGGCGCTGCAATATAGGAGGCGCTAGCACTTAAGGCCGCAAGTATTAAGATGCTGCCTTCGGGCAATTCCAACCACAAACCGACACCGATACCACACCATGCCAAGATAAACGGCGTTACGGTGGCAAATACTAACAGGCGCCATTGTTGCAGTGGCAGCGGTAAACAGACTTTCGCCGTGACTAAGCCCATCTCCAGTAAAAACAGTGCCAGTAGGGTTTTGAAGCCGCCGAGCAGCACAGGTGTGAGAGGGGCTAGTCCCGTCGGGCCATAGAGCCAACCTATCACGACACCACCTACTAGTAGCACGACGCCACGGCTGGTGAGTGCCTCGTGCAACACACTGGATTTATGGGCCGTTGGCGCGGCATCTTGCCCCGCCTGTTTTGAGCTTAAGTATCTGTGCAGCCAGAGCATAACCACAATTGCGGGCAGTTCGAGCAGCACTAGGTATAGGGTGGTTTCGGGTCTTAATGTCATCCCTGATTTTTCCACCATGGCGAGAACCACGGCAAAGGTGCCCGCGCTCACCGACCCATAATGGGCGGCGATACTAATGGCATCGGTTCGACCGAGTTGCACTAAGTGCGTCAGCACAGGGTAAAGCACTAAGGGGATCAGTAAGCCTAAGGCGACAACGGCAACCAATTCGGTGATCACTAGGTTTTGGGTATGACCATGCAGCGCCATACCGCCCTTAAGCCCTAAGGTCAGCATTAACAAAATCGAGAGGGTTTCGTAGATGGCGGGGGGACCTTAAGATCGGATTTAACCAAACCGGCGAGTAAACCTAAGGCGAAAAACGCAATGACAATATCTGGCATAAGTATCTCATTAATCATGACATCAACAGAATAATGCGCCGAGAAAGTTCCACGGGCATCGATGGCTGGAGATTCTGAACCCAATTCGCTATATTGAAAAATAAATTGTTTGCAGATTAGGTATAGATAAAAATCTATGGATAAATCATCCCAAGGCCAACTTAAACTTCGGCACTTAAGCTTTCGCTTGCTCGAGGTCTATGTGCAGGTGGTCAGGCTTGGCAATATCTCGGCCGCCGCGCGCGCCTTGCATCTTACCCAGCCGACAGTCTCTCTTCAGCTTAAGAAGTTGGCCGATATTTTGGGTGAGCCTCTATTGGTAAGCGCAGAGGGGCGAATGCAGCCGACCTTAGTCGGGCAAGAGCTCTATCGGGTCGCCTGCGATACCTTGAGTCGTTTCGAAGACTTTGATGCCTTTATCCAGCAGGCGAGGGGCGGCAGTGTGGGCCATATCAATATTGGTCTAGTGACCACGGCAAAATACGTGATGCCTCGGATTCTAGGGGCCTTCTATCGGCAATTTCCGCAGGTAAAAGTCACCTTAAATATTGGCAACCGTGCGCATATTTTGGGGCGATTCGAGCGCCAAGAAGATGATTTATATCTCTTTAGTCATCCCCCAAGTGGTGAGCATGTGTTATCGGCGCGGATCATTAAAAATCCGCTGCAACTGATAGCCCCTAAGGACCATTGGGCGGTTGAGCGCCAACACCTCAATTTTAGCGAGTTAAAACAAGAGCGCTTTATCATGCGCGAGCCGGGCTCTGCCACACGGCTGATGTTTGAGTCTTGGTGTAGCGCCCAAGGGATTGCCTTGAGCGACACTATGCAAATTGAGAGCAACGAGGCCATTCGTTTAAGCGTGGCGTCGGGCTTAGGATTATCGGTGATTTCGGCGCATACCCTGCAAGAGGGGCGTGAAAAACCCGCAATCTTGTCGGTGAACGGATTTCCACTGGAGAGTAACTGGTATCTGGTGGGGCGCAAGGATAGACGCTTACCCTATGCTGCCATGCAGTTGGTGTCGTTTATGGCGAGCCAACTTGCCGACTGTATTGAACCTGAGTGGGTTGCTGCGGATATTCAGCAGTTAAGTCAGCGATTTAGTGGGTAACAATACTGCTTAAACGCTAATGTGCTTTACATGAGGATATCTATTACATCCAAAGTTGCGTCGTTTCCCTGTTGTTTTACCGCAATATATCGATATGGATATAGGCATAGTTGCTACTCTGCGGTAGATCTTAGATTTATTCATAAGTGGCTTCACGATCTTAAGTGCACCTTTGAGGTCATTTTTATCATTATCAAGGTCTAGAGGAGTACTGTGGTAAATATTCGCTTTTTTCTGATGTTAATCGTGACCATGGACGTTTCCCTCATTCTACTCTTTGTTGGCTCATTTCAATGAGTCGACTATAGGTGCGGCGAAACTCAAAACTGAGGGCGCCGCCTTGGTAGAGTTCGCTCAGTGGCACGTCGCAACTTAAATATAAGCTCACCCCTTGATCGTATAACTCATCGATAAGGCTGATAAAACGCCGCGCTGGGTCATCGTTAGCGGCATAGGACAGTTGCCGCTCTCCCGTGGTGGCTGCTTGGTTGTCGCCTGTGCCATCTTCAGTACCGCGGGCGCGGATCCAACCTTTTACTTCGCCCCCGAGTCTTGGCACATTGCTTAGCATTAACACCTTAAATCGGCTCGCAATTTCAATATAGTCGAGTTGCGAGCGCGGGCCATCGCACAGGGCATGAAAATCAAACCAAGCGACCGAAGGCTGCTGGTTTTCAGCAGTGGCGCGCACGACGGGAATATCCCGCTGACAGATACGCAGTGTACTGGCTTCAAACGCGGGCACGCCATGCGTCAGCGTCGTAAAAATGGCCTCGAAATCCAGTGTGCCAGTCAGCCCAATATGCTTTGAGGTGGCGGCAATGGCCTCTGCCGATGGCTCGTGATTCAAGGCGTGCAACCTGTGGTCTTGCTCGCCATTCAGATGCAGCATTTGGGTATGGCTTTGGAGCAGGGCAATGCAGGGTAAAAATCTGTGTCTGGCGAGGCCATTTTCATATAAGCGCTCGATGGGAATGTTGGATGTGGCGACAAGTACCACCCCTTGGGCAAACAAGGTTTCAAACAAACCGGCGAGGATCATGGCATCCCCTATGTCTGAGACAAAAAACTCATCGAAACAGAGTACCTTGCACTCCTGCGCTAGATTTTTTGCGATCAGCTTAAGCGGATCGCGCTGCCCCGCATGTTCCTTTAAGGCTTGGTGCACCCGCGCCATAAAGCGATGAAAGTGCAATCTAAGCTTTCCCTGTTGTGGCAGGGCATCGAAGAACAAATCCATAAGAAAGGTTTTACCCCGGCCAACATCACCCCACAGATATAAGCCTTTGATTGGCTGAGCGTCTGTTCGACCAATAATCTGCTGATACAGCTTATCTAAGGCGAGTACCGCCTGTGCCTGCGCGGGATCCTCAATCAGCTCGGCGCCGATTTTGGCCTGATAAATGGCCTGAGGTGATTGGGGGCGGTTGCCGTTGTGAGTGGGTTTAAGACCATGGAATTTGTCATCAATTGAGTCAGTGTTATCCCTTTGCGGCAGCAAGCTTAGGCTTATTTTGTGTGAGGTGCTAAGCCTAAGTCTGCTGAAAAACCTTGCCAGCCTAACACAGTTAATTAGCGGACTAAAATCTTACCTAAAACCGACTCAAGTCAAATATCAAGGGAATCCAATGCTTTATTCTTCAGGTATTTTCACTTAACATCTTTTTCACAAAAATAATGATATGGAATTAAACCTATGGGTAGCAAAGGTAATGGTGTCACTTTTATCAGTGCCTCAACCTCCATTGAGGGCGAGATGCAACTGGCGGGCACGGCATTAGTTGCGGGGAAATTAGCGGGAAATATCCGCTGCGCCGGACAGATTAAAATCGAGCTTGGTGGCGAAGTTTCGGGTGAGCTCAGCTGTGATGAACTGAAAGTCTGCGGAGTTTTTCGCGGCAAGGTGCGTTGTAATAAATTAGTGATTGTCAGCTCTGGCACGGTCGAGGGCGAAGTGCTTAGCCACCAATTAGAAATTTATGAGGGCGGTCAATTTATCGGTCAGCGTGTTATCGGCCAAGAGTTGGAACATCTACCCGAGCTATTACAAACCTTAGCGCCAGAGGGCGCAGCCAAAAATACCAAAACCGCTCAGACTAACGCCTTGTATGCTCGGGATAATCAGCCGGGTGCGCGCAAATGGTTACCCTATGGCGCCGCGGCTGCAGCCGTCATTGTGCTGGTCAGTGTCATAACACCCGCAAAGTTAACCTCTTGGCTAAGCACCCTTGGTCAACCAGCGGCCATTACAGCAAATACTGCCAAGGGCGAGGCACAGAATCGTGAGAATTTGCGCGCGCAGAATGAGGGCGGTGAAACTTTGCTGCCATCACCCGTGAAAGATGACTCGCTCGCCAATGATAGCGCTGCAGCAAGCGATAACGACACGCAAACGGCTTCAGCCATGGGATTAGATAATCACGATGGCAGCAATCCAGAACATCCAAGCGAAGGGCATCCTAATATGGACTCTGGCGCAGCTATGGAAGACTTAGCGCAAATGGAGCAAGGCCATGCCCAGATGTTACAACAGGGCACGGCGAGCGATGTACCTAGCGGTAAACTCTAAAAATTAATCGTTTACTTTGACCACCTCTAGCTGCCAGCCCGGCAGCTTGTGGGTGAGGTCGGCCGTTATCCTATCGACATCCCCCCGTAAAATCACCAAAGGTTCGCCGCTAAAGGCTTGCTGAGTTAATTGCTGCAACTGAGTGGGCGTCAGATCCTGCAGCTTTGCGTTCATCGCTTGGCCTGACTGGGGATCTAATCCCAACACCAGTTGATGAATAAACTGGGTTTCGCGCTGGCTGGGATTATCTTGGGTTAACAGTGCTTCACCAATCAGATAGGTTTTAAGGGCGGCAATTTCCTCTTCGCTCGCGGGCGTAGAGGCTAGCAGCTTTAGATGATCTAAAATCCCCACCACAAAGGCGCCCGTGTGCTCTATCGCCGTACTGCCATAAAACTTGATGCTGGTGGCGAGCGGGGCATTAGCGCATTGGCCGTAAATGCCATAGGTTAAGCCGCGCTGTTCACGTAAGTCGTAATAGAGTCGACCCGAAAAACTGCGTCCCAAGATGGCGGCCAAACTGCGGCAAGCGAGTGGGATATCCTGCGCTGATAAGTGTTTATCGTCGAGGGCATAACCGATCCGTACCTGAGTTTGTACACTCCCCGGCGCATCAATCAGATAGATAGTGTGGGACTGCTTTATCGACGACGTCGCCCGATTAAGTGGCTTTGGTTTAGTTGATGCCGTTGGCAAGCTTGAGTTTGTATCGCTCGGCCACTGGGCGAGGCTTTGCTTGAGATCAAACTCGGCTTCTGCGGCCTCTGTGCCTTCTAAAAACAGGTGCCACTTTGCTTGGGCAAACGTGCGCTGCTGCAATTGCGACAGTTCACTTAAGGTGAGAGAGTCGTACAGTGGCTGATTATTGATGCTCTGATTATAGGGATGTGCCGCACCAAGGAGTTTATCGCGCCAGACTTTATCAATTTCGACGCCACTAAAGGCATTTAAGTGCTTATTGAGTTTCAATTGGCGGCGGATATTGTCGATATCGACCGCTGCCACTCCATGTTCACTAAACGCATCGGCTTGCCAAAATTGTATCAATAGGCGGTAGAGATGATTAACCGGCATGGGGCAGGCTAGGCTCAGATTGATACTGTGCAGGGTAACGCGAGTCTCGAAGGTTTCAAGGCAGGCATCGGGTTGGTTGAACGCCAGACTGCGGGCTTTCTCCTGCAGGGCGAACTGTAAAATATCTGGATTTTCGAAGGGCATGCTGGGACTGATGGCGACGAGGCTCACCCTATTGCTCAGCCCTTGGCTGCTGTGTGCTGTGTGGAGCTGGTAGGGGAGTGTTAAGCCATCGGGCACCACATCGATAAACGCCGATTCCGTGGGCAGGCGGATCAGCCCCACCTCCGGTAGCTGAGTTGGGGTATCGAAGCTTGCCAAGCTGGGCGCTTGGGTGGCGGTAAAGTTAAGCTGGGTCTGTTGGCAGGCCATTAGCGAGATACCGATAAGGCCAAGGCTCATGGCTTTTAGGCCTTTAAGGAGATTTTGCACTATTGCCAATCTAGTGAATGAAATCGTTTTTATCATAGTACCGCGTCCTCAAGGCTATCGCTCACACCCGATGGCAGCCACTCCAACAATGTCTTTCCTACGCGGATATACCAAGGCGGTAACAGGTCAACCCTGACCAGATTGGTAGTTAAGTATCGCGTGGCAACCCGTTGAATATCCTCTGCACTAACGGAGTTAATCCGTTGCCACTGGGCCGTTAAAGGATGCATTTGGTCTTGTTTCGCCGTAGCGGATAGTAGGGTGGCAAGTGCCTGAGTGTTATCGAGCAGCGCTAACTGATTGTTCAGCCAGCTTTGTTTGAGTTGGCACAGTTTTGCGTCGCTCAATGGTGTCTGCTGCACTTTGGCAACCACGCCTAAAACCTTTTCCGTTAAGTCATCGAGGGAGGTTTTGGCCCTAGGCACTAAGACCAGATTGGTTATGCCATGATTTTCCAGCTCAAAGGGCAGTGAATAACTCAACATTTGTGCCGGATCGTGCTGGCTGATTTGCGCTATGGCGCTGCGGGTATTTTGGAATAAATCGCCTTCAAGCAGGCGAATAGCGGCGGCGTCGGGATGATTTTTACCCACAGTATGCCAGGCGAGCAGTAAGCCAGGCCAAGGACCGCGCTCATCGATAAGCTCTGCATGCACGGGTTTGGGAGTGATTTTCAGCTCATCAAATTCAGCTATGGACTGTTCAGGCGTGGGCCAAGCATTAAAGTATTGTGCTATAAGCGACTTAACGTCGGAGGGAAGCTTGCCGACTAAGGATAACTGCATCGCATCGGGGCGATAATGGTCGCGGTGAAAGGCGGTTAAACGCTCGGGACTCGCCTCGGTAATATCCTCGCGGCTGCCGATAATGCCGTGGCCATAGGGCGTATCCTTAACCTGCTCTAGCAGAAACTCCATCGCACTGCGCACATAGGGCTGGTTATCTATGGTTTGCGCCATTTCTTGGAGCACGGTTTCCTGCTGATTTTTCACCGTAGTCTGGTTCAAATCGGGGCGAATAAAACGATCGGCCTCGAGGAACAGCCCTAAGTTGAGGGCTTGGCTGGGTAGAGTGACGTAATAATTGGTGTAATCGAAGTGGGTACTGGCGTTAAAACGCGCCCCAAGAGCACTTAACTGCTGGGCATAGCTGTCGCCGGGAGCCAGCTCGCTGCCCTTGAAGAGCATGTGCTCGAATAAGTGCGCATAGCCCGCTTGGCCCTTGGTCTCATTGCGTGCGCCGACATTAAACTGGCTGGCAATGGTCAAGGTATGCATATCCGCTTGCGGCAAGAGGTGTACCGTGAGGCCATTGGCCAAAGTGTAAGTCTCAATTTGCGACTCGAGTTGATACAGTCGCTCGGCGCCCGTTATCTGGCACTGCGCCTTAAGTGAAGGGCTAAGCAACGCGATAACTAGGCCAAAATAACCGCTAAGGTATGGTCTCATTTAGCATCCTATCTAAATTACCCGCTGAAGGCTTTCATCCGTGTGGTTGGTAAGCAGGCTAACCCACTCGTCTGATTTCATCTAAATCAGTTGAATAGCATTCAGTTTTTTAAAAGAACTGCTATGATGGCACAGTTCTTTTTCTGGCATAAGTACAAGATATGGTAAGCAGATCTCCGTTCGAATCCTTTCAGTGGAAAAGCGATATTTTTAACTGTGAAAGCACTGATATCGATAATTTTTATCTACAGCTTGAGCAGGAAATGTCCCGTTTGGGGATGGTTGAGAAAAACTCGGTGAAGTCGGCAAGTACAGCGTTAGTCTGTATCAATCTCCCGCCGCCAAATCTGGCTTACCTTCGTTATTGATCAGCGCAGGGTTTCACGGTGAAGAATCGGCAGGTCCTTGGGGCTTACTGCACTTTTTAAGTGAGGCATCGGCCGATTTATTCGAACGGGTGAATTTGAGCATTCTGCCTCTGGTGAATCCAACAGGCTTTAAGCGTGGTCATCGATTTAACAAGTTTGGCGAAAACCCTAACCGTGGTTTCGTGTTTGAAAATGGTAAACCTAAGGCCAATGAGAACACCTCGGTCGAAGGTAAACTGCTGTTAGACCATGCGCAGTTACTGATCGCGGCGAGCCGTGACGGTATTTTAACCTGCCATGAGGACGTGCTGAGCCGTGATGCTTATGTGTATTCCTTCGAGCCAAGCCAAGTGCCAGGACGTTTTAGTATCGATTTACGCGATACCTTAGGTGGCTATTTCCCTATCGCAGAAGATGGTGAAATTGATGGTTGCCCAGTTAAAGATGGCCTCATTTTCAACCACTTCGATACCTCATTTGAGGCGTGTTTAGTGCGTAGCGGCGCGCGTGTCGGTGCCTGTACCGAAACACCAGCACTGCAAAACTTCGACCAACGCGTCTTGGCAAATAGCGCGGCAATGACCCATTTCTTGGCCCTTTGCGCACCATTATGCGATTGATTCGATAAGTTCTATTTCGATTGAAACAAAAATACCCGCCTAGGCGGGTATTTTTATGGGCGCAGCGGTATTAACCGCTGCTGACGATTACGCTCGCCGATTACTGATTAATAATCGTTGGCACGCCTGTACGCTCATCGAGCAGCTTTTTAATCACTGCTGAATCGGTATCGGCCTTAGCAATAAACTTGGCGATTTCTTTCGGTAAGGTCAGAGAGACTGGCTCTGCTGATTCAAACTCGGCAATGGTGCGTGACAGTGGCTGGTGCACGGCTAAGTAGCGCTTACCATCTGGCTCTTCGGTCGCTTTAATCGGTTGGTTCACAAATTGTACTCGGGTACCCACTGGTACCGTTTTGAATAAGTGTTCAATGTCATCGTGGCGTAAACGCACGCAGCCTTGGCTGACACGTAAACCAATACCGAAGCTGGCGTTGGTACCATGGATGGCATACAAGTTACCAATGTAGAGCGCGTAGAGTCCCATTGGGTTATCGGGACCCGCTGGCCATACCGCAGGCAGAATTTCGCCCCTTGCCGCATATTCTTTACGAATACGTGGTGTCGGTGTCCAAGTTGGGTTAGCGCGTTTACGTTGAACACTGGTGACCCAGTTTTCAGGGGTATCTTTACCAATCTGACCAATACCGATTGGCAGCACTTCAACGGTGTTCTTACCTTTTGGATAGTAATACAGGCGCATTTCGGCGACGTTGATGACAATGCCTTCACGCGGCGCATTTGGCAGAATGAGCTGTTGAGGAATTAATAGCTTGCTGCCTGGTGTTGGTAGGAAAGGATCCACGCCAGGGTTTGCTTCCAGCAAGTTGCTTAGACCGAGTTGGAATTTAGCGGCAATATCTTCGAGGGTGTGTTTACCCTCTGGCACTGTGTAATACAGGTTCTCGCCAACTAACCGACTCTTCGAAGACGGTAAAGGGTATTCCGTTGCTAAAGCGGAAAGACTCGGAAAAACCAGAGTCAATAATAAAGCTGTGGTGCGAAGCATACTCATAAGCGGATACTACGATTCCTGTTAATAAAATAACCTGTTTTACGCGGCTTTTTCTCCCCAAAACAGGGCGGCAAATTGTCGGGCAAAGTGCACTGGCGCGCGAAGCTCGCATCCTTCCTTATTTTGGCCATTATTTCAACTGAAATATGATCCGTACGGCGTATTTATCACTTATTTTAGCCTTAAGCGTTTTGCGAGGCGATGCAGATTGCCAGGGTCGAGTCCTAAGGTTCTGGCCGAGGCGGCCCAATTGCCATTATGTGCTGTGAGCACTTGTTTGATGAAGTCTCGCTGAAAGGCGTCGGTCGCTTGGGCTAAACTGGCTCCTTCTAACGGGCGAAGCTGTGTTTCGTTTACGCTTAAGCTTGTCGATGCGTTTGTCTCTACAGAGCTTTGTTTAAACGGTAAATCAAAATGTTGTGGCGTTATGGTGCAGCAGCCATCCTGTGCCGAGACGCGCGCCAGCACGGTTGCCCTGTGAATGGCGTGCTCGAGCTCACGCACATTGCCCGGCCAAGAATACTGATTGAGCAACATTAAGCTACTGGGGCTGAAGTTAAGCTGCTTCATCCCAAGCTTTTGCCGATATCGCTCGGCAAAGAATCCGCTCAACAAGGTGATGTCCTGCTCACGTTCCCGCAGGGGCGGCACCAGCAGGGGGAACACACTTAATCTATGGTAGAGATCGGCCCTAAAGCGACCAGCAAGCACTTCAGTTTTAAGATCTTTATTGGTGGCGGCAATGATACGCACATCGACTTTAAGACTGCGATCATCGCCCACTTTTTGAATATCGCCATATTGTAGTACCCGCAGCAACTTGGCCTGAAGCGTGAGTGGCAGCTCGCCAATCTCATCGAGAAAGAGTGTGCCCTTATCGGCCATTTCAAACTTGCCGCTGCGATGGCTGATGGCGCCGGTAAACGCACCTTTGATATGGCCAAAGAGCTCGCTTTCGGCAACCGATTCAGGAAGCGCCGCGCAATTGAGATAAACCAAGGGTTTGTGCTGTCTCGCGGACTTTTGGTGTATTGCCTGTGCGACTAATTCTTTGCCCGTTCCAGTCTCGCCTAAAATCAGTACGTTAAGGTCGCTATGGGCAACAACTTCTATCTCCCGATTTAAGCTTTGCATCTGGGGCGAGTTACCGATGATTTCGGCATCGTGGTTAAGGTTGGGGCTTTTTTCCTGCACATGGGTCGAGTGGCTATTGAGTGCCATACGCTCCAACTTTTCAACCAGCAGGGCGTTGCTTAAGGATGCTGCGGCAATCGCACTTAAGCTGCGAAGCTCAGTATTGCTGAATTGGTCGAACTGTAGAGGATTAAAGGCATCGATAGTCACGGCGCCGATAAGCTGCTCGTCGGCAAATAAAGGCAGTCCGATACAGGCATGGACCTTCAGTGCCCCGGTTTGATTGGGGATCAAACCATCATAGGGATCGGCAAGTTCACTGTCGGCGGGAAAGCGCACTATATCCCCCGCACGGGCTATGGCCTCAAGCCTTGGATGCTCATTCAGGATAAAGCGTCTGCCGAGCACATCCTCGTTTAAACCGTCGATGGCCAGCGGGGTAAAATAGTGTCCATGGAAGGTGAGTAGTGCTGCCGCATCACAGTGCAGGTTAGCTCTCACCGTATCGAGCAAGCGTGTGAAGCGGTCCCTGTGGGCTAAACCAGAGGTGATATCCAGAGCGATACGGGTAAGGTCGGTTTGACTAAGGGCCATAAAAACTCCTGCAGCGAGGCTTCTCTGATTTATACCATTGATTGTTATATTGACACAGGTTATTTAGACACTGCTAACCGTTAATGCGGTATGGCTATAAAAGTGTGGTGGACGATAAACGGCGCAAGCTATAAAAATCGGCAACCAAGGTGCCTAAACGACACCTTGGTCAGACCGGATTTATCGCTGTGATTAGTGATTTGTTTGTAAGACTTCCTGTTGTAGTTTGGCTGGTTTATTCAGGGCTTTTCTGATCAAATCGAGCAAGAAGGCGCCCATTAAGAGACCACCGATACCGAAGATGACATCCCCGAACATGCGCATCCAAACCAGTCTTTCAACCAGCGGACTATGGATCACTTCTGGCGAGCGGGCGAACCAATATCCATGGTCGATGACGGCAAAAAACTGCGTAATCCCCACGGGTAATAACGACATGAACACCATAGCCGCTAGCCCAATATTGAGGCTCCAGAAGGCGCCTTTGAGCATTTTGTCATTCCACTGCATATTGCCGGTGAGGCCCCGCAGACAGAAGAGCATCAAGCCCATGCCGAGCATACCGTAAACTCCCATAAAGGCGGCGTGACCATGGGTGGCCGTGGTGTTTAATCCTTGAATGTAATAGAGCGAGATAGGTGGATTGATTAAGAAGCCTAGCATACCGGCACCGACCAAGTTCCAAAACGCGGTAGCCACAAAGAACATAATCGCCCAGTGATAACGTTGCATCCAGCCACAGGCTTTACGCAGGCGGTAGGTTTCCATGGCTTCAAAACCAATAATGGCGAGGGGAACAACTTCTAAGGCGGAGAAGATGGCGCCCCAAGCGATCACCGAGGTCGGTGTGCCAGTAAAGTAAAGGTGGTGTAGAGTGCCAATCAAACCTCCGGTTAAGAAGATCACCGTTGTAAATAACACTGCACCGTTGGCACTGCGGCCGCGGATTAACCCTAAACGTACTAACATCAAGGCGATCACTGCGGTGGCAAAGGTTTCGAAGAAGCCCTCAACCCACAGGTGTACTACCCACCAACGCCAGTATTCTGCAATCGCTAAATTGGCGTGTTTACCCATAAAGAGGCCGGCGCCATAGAACAAACCAATCGCCACGCAGGAGGCATAGAGTACCCAAATAACAGGGCGCATCTCGCCTTGCACTTTGAGGGCAGGTTTGATGGCGGCGGTGACTAAGGCAAGCCAAATCAATAATCCAACGAGGAGTAAGATTTGCCATACTCGGCCAAGATCTATGTACTCATATCCTTGATGACCAAAGAGGAAGTTCATATCGAGGTCAAAATACTGCTGTACCCCAATCCATTCGCCTGCCATCGAGCCAAGCACTACGACCACTAAGGCTACCCAGAGTACGTTAACGCCAAGACGTTGATATTTTGGCTCATAACCCGATAAGGCGGGAGCAATATACAACCCAGTACCTAACCAGGCCGTGGCAATCCAAAATACCGCTAATTGGGTGTGCCAGGTGCGAGTGACTGAGTAGGGCAGTATTTCTGAAATCGGTAAACCGTAAAATTCTTGGCCTTCTACCGCATAGTGGGCAGTGATACCGCCGAGTAAAATTTGCAGTAAAAACAGACCAATTGCCGTGATGAAGTATTTGCCAACGGCTTTTTGTGAGGCGGTTGGTTTAGTGAAAAACAGCGGATCTTGCTCCGAAGGCTTGGGCAGGCTTTCGTGTTTGCCGCTTGCATGGTGCCAGATCAATCCGCCAATCCCCGCAATTAGGGTCACAATACTGAGTATCGACCAGACGATATTATCCGAGGTCGGTGTATTGCCTAACTGGGGATCGAAAGGCCAGTTATTGGTGTAGGTATAGGGGGCATCTGGGCGTTCAGTGATTGCCGCCCAGGCTCCCCAAAAAGAAACGCATTGAGTTGTTCGCGGCGGGCAAGATCGGGCACTGTACCCTCTTTCATGGCGTATTGTTCACGAAGATGACTAAGCGCTGGATCGCTCCCAAACAGGGATAGATAATGCTGCTCGACCCTGTTAATCGCTTCGATACGAGTGTTAGACAAGCGAATAAGCACTGTGCCATCGGCCTGTGGCTCGACGCTGTTATGGCGTAAATCTTCCCTTAATGCCTGCTCAAGCCCGGCTTTTTGTTGGGAGTTTAATTGGGCGAACGGCGTTTGATATTGCTGCTCTGCGCGAATATCGAGCCAAGCTTCGGCTTCTCTGTGTAACCAGTCGGCGGTCCAATCTGGGGCGACATAAGAGCCATGTCCCCAAACCGACCCCAGTTGATGGCCGCCCATGGAGCGCCAGACCAATTGACCCTGTTCGATATCATTTTCGCTAAACACAACCTGACCATTTACATCCGTAAATGCGTTGGGTATCGGCGGTTTTTCCCGATAAATTTCACTGCCTATGCTCAGCAGGACAGTGAATGAAGCAATCAGCACAACTAATAGTGCGATAGCGGTGAGTTTTTGTTTGCTCATAAGTCTCCTTGATGCAACGTCATTTTGATACGTTTCACCTGCTATTGCGTAATACGTGCCAAATGTTTTTGTTGTTGAAAATAAAGGAAAATACAAGTTTTGTGTTATGGTGTATTGTCTTTTTGATACTGAATTTTTATTGTCGATATGACAATTATTGTCTTTATGACAGCTTTAGGAGCTTGAATGTCGATAACACAATGAAAAAGGGGATTTTATCTATGCTTTCAAGTTATTGCGGAGTTAATGGGATTTAAGTCGGCATTGGGAAGATACAGTACATTTTTATATGGTTATCCCCACCATTTAGGCTGTATGCGGTGAGTTTGTATGGAATAGGTTTTTTAAATGTATTGATAAATAAAGATTTTATCTTGTTTATGGGGCTTAGGTTATGTTCAGTAGGTATTTTTGCTTGTACTGGTTTATATATAAAAGTTAGTCAAAATGGCCTATTACTGAGGATTTCAATGTAGATGTTTGAAATTTAATATTTAAAACTCCATTAATTTGCATTTTTTATGCTAGTATAGAAACACAAAAAATTTCAACTGAGTCATTTTTAATCTAGGTGATTTCTTTATCGTTTAACTAAACACTCTTGTATTTAAGGAGGCATGTGTGGATGCAGATTCCATCAATAGTTTTTTCTGATCGGTGCCTTGCTTGCCGCTGTGAGTGTTTTGTTAAGTCCCGTGTCTTCGCGCTTGGGTATCCCTATCTTATTAATTTTCCTCGCAGTAGGGATTTTAGCTGGGGAAGATGGTCCCGGTGGCATTCTATTTGACGACTACTCAACCGCTTATCTTGTCAGTAACTTAGCCTTAGCCATTATCTTGCTCGATGGCGGTATGCGTACGCGTGTCGCAAGCTTTAGGGTGGCACTCTGGCCGGCATTGTCACTGGCGACCTTCGGCGTCGCTATCACCACTAGTATCACTGGTGTAATGGCCGCATGGCTATTTGACTTACATTGGTTACAAGGTTTGCTGGTGGGGGCGATTGTCGGCTCCACCGATGCGGCGGCGGTATTCTCACTATTAAAGGGGCGTAGCTTAAACGAGCGTGTTGGCGCGACGCTGGAAATCGAATCGGGTAGCAACGATCCTATGGCGGTGTTTTTAACCGTAACCCTGATTGCTATCCTCGCGAATGTGGACGCCGAGCTATCCGCAAGCTTTATGCTGATAAGCTTTATCAAACAGTTTGGCTTGGGGATTTTCCTCGGCCTCGGTGGCGGTTGGCTGCTGTGGAAGTTGGTGAATTTAAGCAAGCTTGCCGAAGGTTTGTATTCGATTTTAGTGCTTAGTGGCGGCCTGATGATTTATGCCGCGTCGAACAAACTTGGCGGCAGCGGCATCCTGTCGATTTACTTAGTCGGTCTATTCCTTGGCAACAAGCCTACCCGTGGTCGCCATTCAATCTTAAACGTATTGGATGGCATGACTTGGGTCAGTCAAATCGGTATGTTCCTCGTATTAGGGCTGCTGCTCACACCGTCTGACTTGTTAGATATTTGGCTGCCGGGCTTGGCATTAGCCTTTGGAATGATCCTGTTTGCCAGACCGTTAGCCGTTTGGCTCAGCTTGCTGCCCTTTAAGAGTTTTAGCAGTCGTGACCGTTGGTTTATCTCTTGGGTTGGGCTTCGCGGCGCCGTGCCGATTATTTTAGCCGTATTCCCTATGATGGCGGGATTACCGGGCGCTCAGTTGTACTTTAACTTGGCATTCTTCGTGGTGTTAGTGTCACTGTTAGTGCAAGGGGCATCGCTCACCACGGCGGCGCGTTTAGCTAAGGTGGAGCTACCGCCTAAGCCATTACCTATTTCACGCTCTGGGGTCGAAATTTACCCGAGCAGCGAGTGGGAAGTGTTTGTGTACCATTTGAGTGAAAACAAATGGTGTATCGGCGAGCCGCTTAAACGTCTCTCTATGCCGGATGGCACGCGGATTGCGGCGGTATTTCGCCAAAACACACTGTTGCATCCATCGGGCAGTACCTGCCTAGAAGCTGGGGATATTTTGTGTGTGCTCGGGCAAGAGAAGAGCCTAGAGGCCTTGAGTAACCTCTTTAGTCAGGCGCCCGAAACCAAGGAAGTGCCACGTTTCTTCGGGGACTTCTTTATCGATACCGAGGTTAAGCTGCTGGATCTGGCGCCGATTTATGGTCTGGAGTTAGACGAAGGAACAGGTGATATGACGGTCGCGGATTTAGTGGCGGCAGAATTAGGTTCACATCCGGTACTTGGGGATCAGTTCCTGTGGCAGTCACTGCATTGGGTGGTTGCAGGGCTTTATGAAGGCAAAGTCACCAATGTGGGTATTCGCTTACCGGCAGAGGCGTAATCAGTGCTTAAGCCAGCGATGCAGGGCTTAACAGGAAATGATGCTTAGGGTTTCAAGCCCTCAACCCTCAACCCTCAACAATGTCTTAAACCAACAGATCTAAGATAAAAAATGCCAAGCGATTGCTTGGCATTTTTTATTCGCTTTTAAGCGCTTATCTCGAACAGATTGAACAAAAGCTTATTTATATAAGGACTTGTCCGTTGGGTCTGGGCGAGTCTTAAAGCGGCGGTGAAGCCACATATATTGGGCGCGATTTCTATCGATAATCCCTTCGATAATTTTGTTACCGCGAATGGCATCGGTCAGTTCATCTTCGCCCGGGAAGTTATCAAGCGGCGGCATAATCTCAATATGGTAACCCTTATCGCCTTCGGTGCGCTCCACGAAGAAGGGCAGCACTTTGGCCTTGCCAAGTTTGGCCAGTGTAGTGGCGCCGGTAATGGTCGCGGCATCGGGCACGGCATAGAAGGGAATAAATACCGCACTCGAACGCCCAAAATCCTGATCGGCGGTATACCAAATCACATCGGGATTGCGTAAACAACGTACCATCTGGCGTAGATCACGCTTAGGTACTAAGGCTTTATTCGAGCGCAGGCGGCCTTTTACCTGCAGGTATTCCATCACCGGATTGTTGTGTGGGCGGTATACCCCAACACCGGGTTGGAATTGACCAAAAATACGTGCGCCCATTTCCAGTGGTAAGCAGTGCACGGCAAACAGAATCACCCCATGGCCAGCGTTCAAGGTGTCTTGAACGTATTCTTTGCCGGTTATCTGCATATGCTGTTGGATTTTTTCATCTGACCACCACCAGGCATTGATGGTATCGAAAATCGCTTTACCCGTTTCTTCAAAGTTGCGGGTCAGCAGGGCTTCACGCTCCGACTCGGGCATATCGGGGAAACAGAGGGTTAAATTGCGGCGCGCGGTATGGGTACGACTGCCTGCAATAGCCTTGACTAATCGGCCTAGGCCTTTGCCTAACTTCATCTGCCACGAGAGAGGCAACACTTGGGTAATCCGCATCACTAACACCCCAAACCACATGGGCCAGTGCTTCGGATGATATAAGGATGATGAAAACTCAGCTTTCTCGACCACAAAAATACTCGCTACTTTTGAAAATTACTGCTTATTCTAACTCATATTTTGCCGAAAATTAGGTACAATCACGGTTTAATTTCTGCAATAGATAAGAGCGCTATGAAGGTTTCTCTGCCAGCATTTGAAAAAGCCAAAGTGTTAGTTGTCGGCGATGTGATGTTAGATCGCTACTGGGTTGGGCCGACGGGACGTATCTCGCCCGAAGCGCCTGTGCCCGTGGTGAAGATCAACCAAGTCGAGGACAGACCGGGCGGTGCGGCCAACGTGGCGCTAAATATCGCGACCCTCGGCGGCCAAGTGCAATTGGCGGGGTTAGTCGGTGAGGATGATACCGCTAAGGCGTTAACCCTTGGCGTGCAAGCCCTGGGTGTTGAGCCACAGTGGTTGAATATTGCCGACAAACCGACCATTACCAAGCTGCGGGTATTGTCGCGTAACCAGCAACTCATTCGCCTCGATTTTGAAGAGTCCTTCGATAAGCAGGATAGTGCACGTTTACTCAAACAGTCTGAAGCCTTACTCGATTCGGTCGATGTAGTGGTGCTGTCGGATTATGCAAAGGGTGCTATCGATAAGCCGCAGGATTTTATTGCACTGGCTCGCGCTAAAGGCGTGAAAGTGCTTGTCGATCCAAAGGGTTCCGATTTTAGCCGTTACCATGGCGCTTCACTGATCACACCCAATATGAGTGAATTTGAAGCCGTGGTGGGCGCGGTAACCTCTGAGGCCGATCTACTCGAAAAGGCTCGAGGCTTACTCAATAAACATCAGTTCGACGCTATCTTAGTCACTCGCTCCGAAAAGGGCATGACCTTAGTGACGGCCAATGCCCCTGAGTTACACATTCCTACGGTGGCCCGTGAGGTGTATGACGTAACAGGCGCTGGCGATACTGTGATTTCTGCTCTGGCGACGTCACTTGCCGCGGGCGCAGAATTGCCGCAGGCATGCGCCATTGCCAATACCGCCGCAGGGGTTGTGGTGGGTAAATTGGGCACTTCAACCGTGTCTCGTATCGAGCTGATTGAAGCCTTAGCACTGCACCACGGTGAGTCGGGTTTTGGGGTGGTGAGTGAAGACCAACTTGCCTATGCCCTAGAGCAAGCCAAATTGCGCGGCGAGCGAGTGGTAATGACCAACGGCTGCTTCGATATTCTGCATGCGGGGCACGTTAGTTACCTCAAGCAAGCCAAAGCCTTAGGCGATAGATTGATTGTGGCTGTGAATGATGACGCCTCAGTCAAGCGCTTAAAAGGCGAAGGTCGCCCTGTCAATCAAGTGGATAGACGCATGGCGGTATTAGCGGGATTAGCCGCCGTCGATTGGGTAGTGCCTTTTAGTGAAGATACACCACAGCGGATCATCGCCAGATTGCTCCCCGATCTTCTCGTCAAAGGTGGTGATTATAAGGTTGAAGACATCGCCGGTGGCGCCGAGGTGATTGCCGCGGGCGGTCAAGTCCAAGTGTTGGGATTTGAAGACGGGATATCAACGACGGCCATTATCCAAAATATCATGGCAAAACAGTGAGTCTCATTGCTCTGACGCTGATCTCTAGCCTGACTTGGGTGCCTATTGGCGACAAGCAGGCGTTAATTTGCCCGTTAGCGCAATTGAGTCAGTGTCTTGCAAGCTTTCCAACTCAGGTTCGTGAGCAACTCCCCGCAGTGAAGCCCAGTTTCAAACTGAGCTTGGGCTTCGCAGTGCCATGGTGTTACCCGTCGAAAATAGTCATTTCTCCGGTTTAATCCTGGTAAATGAGCGAGAAACACCAGAGTTTCAACTGCTCAATATCGATGGCACAACTTATCAATATGACCTCAAAGAACAGGCATTATTAACCCTGTGGCATGAGCTAGGGCACCTTGAGAATCTGGCCTTGCAGGGCAGTTTATTGCCAAAAGAATTAACAGCTTACCAGCATGAGTGGTTAGCGGATCTCTATCTGGTTTGGCGTGTTGCTAAGGCCAAAGGCAATCTGGATTTAGCCTGGCAGCAATACCACAGACGCAACCTTGCGGCGTTAACAAGTTCGCAGTATATGTCTCACTGGAGCAGCCCTATGATGATACAAGTGTTAAAAAAGTATCAAGTGAGCCAGATTGCCCACTACAGCCAATATCGTGATTTTGTCGCCGATTTTTATCCTAAAATAGTACAAATAGAACCAGAGGTATTTCGTGAGTATTCGAGTTTAATGCAGCGTACTTTTGGTGAGACTGTGCTGCAACCCCTGCCAGCATACCTATCTTGGCGTAAGCCAGATCTTGGACGTTACCTTAACCCGACACTGACATTGCTGATGGGGGAGGCAAAGGCCCGCGACTGGTTAGTACAAAATTCAATGTTGTGAATATGTAAACGGAATCGATAAATCCCCCTGTTTCAAACTGAACCCTAGCTGAACAAAAGCGAAATACACTTGTTTGGCGTTTCCAAACAGCAGTAATCCCTGAAAGGCTTTGGTAAGCTCTACCCCAGAAAAAGAACAACGGGAGACTTTACTATGGCTAAGCGCTCGCGAGTACAGACTGAGCAGACCATAAATCAGATTATGGATGAAGCGTTAAGACAAATTTTGACTATTGGCTTTGAGACTATGTCTTATACCACGTTATCTGAAGCAACGGGGATTAGCCGCACCGGTATTAGTCATCACTTTCCGCGTAAAAACGACTTCTTAATCCGTTTAGATAGTCGTATTGGCAATTTATTTGTTGCCGCGCTCGACTTTTCTAGCCAAGAAGCCTTAGAAGCCTCTTGGATGAAAGCGATGCAAGAAGAGCATTACCGCGCAGTGTTAAGATTATTCTTCAGCCTCTGTGGTGGCGCGAATAATGAAATCACCCTCTTCAGAGCGGTCAGTACAGCACGTCAGCAAGCCATTGCTGAATTAGGATTGGTCGGCGATCGCACTATCAATCATTTATTAGGCCGTACTGCGGTTATGCTGCTGTCTAATTTTGATGTTGCCAAAGCGGCATAATCATAAGTATCACCACAAAAAAGGAGCCTCTGGCTCCTTTTTTGTTTCTATGGTTTGGCGCGCCGATTACGGTTCGCGCTGTTAAGTTAGTTAAGCTGCAATGGGGGAGACAGCTGCGCTTGCTTTAACTTTTGTTGGGTAAGATAAACGCCGACAGCCATAAAGGTCAGCGCCGCAGCGATCAAGGCGCAAAGCGCATGATGGAACACCAAATGGCTGATAAAGAAGGCTGGAATATCCTCAATACTATCGATAAGAAAGAGTTTAACGATAAGCCCAAGGTACAAGAGCAAGTGTAATATCGCTCCTGTGATAAAGAGGCGCTTAAACTTTTGCACCAAACGAGCGGCGAGATTAAAGCGGTAATAGCGGCAAAATAGATAACCGCCAGTGCCAATGCCAATCGATATCCAGCCGAGCCCCAGCAATGAGGTTTTAATCAAAATTGCCGACAGCATAAATAATCCAAGCAGCATCAAGCTATCCTTTCAATGAATGGGGCGACTACAAGTAAGTTGCGCAGAGACTAGCTGAGCTGGCTTAAAAACGTGTGAAAACACATCCCTAAGCAGGGGAAAAGATAAAGGGAGCCAAGTGGCTCCCTTTAGGGTTAATACGCAAACTTAAGCATTACAGCGCTTTTAAAATCGCCTCAACGCTGGCCTTAGCATCGCCGAATAGCATTTGAGTATTGTCTTTAAAGAACAGTGGGTTTTGTACACCCGCATAACCCGTGTTCATTGAGCGTTTAAAGCCAATCACGTTTTGCGCTTTCCACACTTCGAGCACTGGCATGCCTGCAATTGGGCTGCCCGGATCTTCCATCGCCGCAGGGTTCACCGTATCGTTGGCACCAATGACGAGTACTACGTCGGTATCGCTAAAGTCCTCGTTGATTTCGTCCATTTCGAGCACGATATCGTAGGGCACTTTGGCTTCAGCCAAGAGTACGTTCATATGGCCTGGTAAGCGCCCCGCGACAGGGTGAATACCAAAGCGTACCTTCACGCCGCGATCACGCAGTTTTTGAGTGATTTCAGCCACAGGATATTGCGCCTGTGCCACTGCCATACCATAGCCTGGGGTTATGATGACAGAAGTTGCGTTTTTCAGCATGTCAGCCACATCTTCGGCGTTGGTTTCGCGGTATTCGCCCATTTCTTCATCGCCAGATGAGGCCACACCATCGGTGCCAAATCCACCTGCGATAACCGAGATAAACGAGCGGTTCATCGCCTTACACATGATGTAAGACAGAATCGCACCCGATGAGCCCACGAGCGCACCTGTCACGATCAGCAGATCGTTTGACAGCATAAAGCCCGCCGCCGCAGCCGCCCAACCTGAGTAGGAGTTCAGCATCGAGACCACAACTGGCATGTCCGCACCGCCGATTGAAGCCACTAAATGCCAGCCAAAGGCGAAGGCGATAAGTGTCATCAACAGTAGGGCTGGCATAGTGCCACCCGTTTGTACGAAGTAAACCAATAGCGCCAATGATACCAATACCGCTGCGAGGTTCAGTTTATGGCGATGTGGCAACATCAAAGGCTTTGAGGAAATTAATCCACGTAACTTACCGAAGGCGACGATAGAACCCGTGAAGGTCACCGCACCGATAAAGATCCCGAGGAACACTTCCACTAAGTGAATGTTGAGCATAGCGCCAGTTAAATGGGCTTTCTCGGCGGCTTTGGCCGCTTCGCTTAGCGCATCCTGCACTGCGGCTAAGGTGGAGTTGATATCTCCGCCAACGGCCACAACCACTTGCGATACTTGCTCAGGGTGTAGGTCGATAAAGCTGTTAAAGCCCACTAATACCGCCGCCATACCCACAAAGCTGTGAAGTACTGCGACCAGTTCGGGCATTTCCGTCATTTCGACTTTAAGTGCTAAACGCACGCCGATGGCACCACCAATCACCATGGCGACAATAATCCAAGCGACACCGCTGGTGTCAGGATTAAAAATGGTCGCCAGTAGGGCGATGGCCATACCTGTGATACCAAATAAATTGCCATGTTTGGCCGTTTCTTGCTTCGACAATCCTGCGAGACTGAAGATAAAGAGCACGGCGGCAATAATGTAAGCTGCTGTTACCAGTCCTTGAGACACGTTATACCCCTTAATCTTTACGGAACATCTTCAGCATGCGCTGAGTGACGGTGAAACCGCCGAAGATGTTAATACTGGCGATCAGCACGGCGATAAACGCCAGCACAGTGACCAAGGTTGAACCTTGACCAATTTGCAGCAAGGCGCCGACAACGATAATGCCCGAAATCGCGTTAGTCACTGACATTAAAGGCGTATGTAGTGAGTGGGATACGTTCCACACCACGTAATAACCCACCACGCAGGACAGGACAAAAACCGTAAAGTGGGATAAGAACTCGGCTGGAGCAACCGAAGCAACCGCGGCAAAACCTGCAGCACCAAGGGCAGCGAGAATATACTTAAGTTTGGATGGCTTTTTGGCTTCAGCCGCTTTGACTTCAACCTTAGCCGCAGGTTTGGCGGGCGCTGCCGACACCGAAATCGCCGGTGGCGGGAAGGTCACTTCGCCTGCTTTGACCACTGTCATATTGCGCATCACCACATCATCGAAGTTGATGCTGGCGACGCCGTTTTTCTCTTTACACATTAACTTCATCAGGTTGACTAAGTTAGTGCCGTAAAGCTGTGAAGACTGCGCGGGCAGGCGGCCGGGAAGATCGGTAAAGCCGATGACTTTTACGCCATTCTCGGTCACGAATAGCTCACTTGGCTGAGTGTATTCACAGTTGCCGCCCGCTTGCGCGGCCATATCGACAATCACAGAGCCGGGTTTCATGCTGTCGACCATCGCCTTAGTAATGAGCTTAGGTGCAGGGCGACCTGGGATCAGCGCTGTGGTAATGATGATATCGACTTCTTTGGCTTGCTCGGCAAACAGTGCCATTTCGGCGGCGATAAACTCGTCCGACATGGTTTTAGCGTAACCGTCCGATGAGCTGCCATCTTCATTGGTGAAGTCCAGTTTGAGGAACTGGCCACCCATGGATTCGATTTGTTCAGCCACTTCTAAGCGTGTGTCGAAGGCGCGAACGATAGCCCCTAGCGAACCTGCGGTACCAATGGCAGCAAGACCCGCTACACCGGCACCAATCACCAGCACTTTGGCTGGCGGAACTTTACCCGCGGCGGTAATTTGTCCGGTAAAGAAACGGCCAAAGTGGTGCGCGGCTTCAACAACGGCGCGATAACCACCGATATTGGCCATAGAAGAGAGAGCATCGAGGGATTGGGCACGGGAAATACGTGGCACCATGTCCATCGCCATCACATTGATGTTGCGTTTAGACAGTTTCTCGACCAGCTCAGCATTTTGAGCGGGCCAGATAAAGCTGATTAAGGTCGCGCCTTCTTTAATTTGCGCAATTTCAGCATCGGTCGGTGCATTGACTTTAAAAATCAGATCCGCTTGCCAAACCTCTGCCGTGATCTTCGCCCCTGCGGCTTCAAAAGCGGCATCGTCAAAGCTAGACAGTAAGCCAGCATTGGCCTCAACAACAACTTCAAAGCCGAGCTTTTAAGTTGTTCGACGGTGGCAGGGGTCGCGGCGACCCGAGTCTCACCGGCGAGACTCTCTCTCGGTATTCCAATCTGCATGATTACTCCCTGGTGGTTTATATAATCGTTCCGCCTGAGTGCTTCCCCTGAGCTAAACCTAGGTAGGGCTAGGCCGCGATAAGAATGAACTCGTTTATTCAGTTGTGGCAGTTAGCGCATTCAATCTTGGTATGAAATTTGTGCTTGAAAACAAACTTCTTTGCGAGCAACAGAAGGTACTGTACAGCAGGCTCGTCACCATTGTGGCAATACTTTGGTTTGACACAAGCGCATATTGCTCAAGCTGGTCGTTTCTGAACTGGTCGTATCAAAAACTTTTAACCAGTGCACACTTTTGTAGCTTAAATTTTGCACTTTGTATATTCCAAAATGGAATTAAAAATCAAATATTATTCTTTTTTGCTTTTCTAAAACCACGCTAATCTGCTGGACATTACACTGTCATAGGGCCGTCTCATGTTGTTAAAAGAACTTTCATCACTGGCTTCACCCTGTCGCAACCGCAGGTCGAAAAGCTGAAACAACTCACCGCTGAATTAAACGCGGTGCAACTTGCTTGGGTGAGCGGTTATTTAGCCGCAACGGCCAATGCGTCGGGTAATCTGGCCCAGCTTGCGCCCGTGTCCGATGCACCGGTGGCACAGACAGTGACCATTCTCTATGGCAGCCAAACCGGCAATGGCCGTGGTATTGCCAAAGCCTTGGCTGAGAAGGCAAAAGCACAGGGCTATAGCGTGAATTTAGCCTCTATGGGTGAATACAATGTGCGCCAGCTTAAGCAAGAAACCTTGTTATTGCTGGTGGTCAGTACCCATGGTGAAGGTGAAGCACCGGATGATGCGATTGAATTACATAAGTTTTTAGCATCGAAACGTGCCCCTCAATTAAACAACTTACATTACTCTGTGTTGGCGCTGGGCGATTCAAGCTATGAGTTTTTCTGCCAGACAGGTAAAGACTTCGATGCTCGTCTTTCGGCTTTAGGCGCCAAAGCGCTGCTGCCTCTGGTTGAGTGTGATGTGGACTATGAAGCTGCGGCCGGACAGTGGCACGCCGATATACTCACCGCCGTGAAGCCACTCATTCAAACCACGGCTAACGTGGTGGCGCTCAATGATACCAGCTCGGCACTCGCTGCCAGCGAGAGCGAATTTACTAAGCAAAACCCTTACAGTGCCGAAGTGTTGGTGAGCCAAAAGATCACCGGACGTGGTTCAGACCGAGACGTGCGCCACGTTGAAATCGATTTAGGCGAGTCAGGCTTACGCTACGAAGTCGGTGATGCCCTTGGAGTGTGGTTTAGCAACAGTGAAACTTTAGTCGATGAGATTTTAGCGGGCTTAGGGTTAGCGGCCGATATTAAGGTGACTGTCGCTAATGAATCCATCAGCCTCAAACAAGCCTTAATCGAGAAGAAAGAGCTGACACAGTTATATCCTGGTTTAGTCAAAGCTTGGGCCGAGTTGTCCGCAAGCCCAGAGCTGCTTGCCCTGAGCGAAGATAAAGAACAGGTTCGCCAGTTTATCTTACATCATCAATTTGCAGACTTAGTGGCGAACTATCAGCTCAAGGCCGATGCTAATCTCGATGCAAACAAGTTAGTGGAGTTATTACGTCCATTAACGCCAAGACTCTACTCCATCGCCTCGAGCCAGAGTGAAGTCGATACCGAAGTGCATCTCACCGTGGCTTTGGTGGAAGATGAGCACCAAGGACAAGCCCGTTTTGGCGGTGCATCGCATTTCTTAGCCTCGGCAGAGGAAGGCGCTGAAGTAAAAGTGTATGTTGAACCGAACAAGCATTTCCGTTTACCTGAAGATCCACAAACGCCGGTCATCATGATTGGCCCTGGCACTGGGGTTGCGCCGTTTCGCGCCTTTATGCAGGAGCGCGTGGCGCAAGGCGCTGAGGGCGATAGCTGGTTATTCTTCGGTAATCCTCACTTTGAGCAGGACTTCCTGTATCAAACCGAGTGGCAACAGTATCTGAAAAACGGCGATTTAACCCGTATCGATGTGGCATTTTCGCGGGATCAGGCCCATAAGATTTACGTGCAGCACCGCATTAAAGAGCAGGGACAAACCCTGTGGCAATGGCTGCAAAATGGCGCGCATCTCTATATTTGTGGTGATGCCGAACGTATGGCTAAAGATGTTCACCAGGCCCTATTAGGGGTTGCGGTGGAGTTTGGCGGACTGTCGAGCGAGGCGGCGGAAGAATATTTCGAGACCCTGCGCAGTCATAAACGTTACCAAAAAGACGTGTACTAATTAATCGATCCCAAAGATAGAGAGCAGTATCCACGGAGATACTGCCGCCGAACGAATTTTAAGAGGCAGTTGCCATGAGTGAGCAAAAGTTAGCATTAAACGAATACCTAAAGACCGACAGTGATTATCTGCGTGGCACCATTAAAGAGGGATTAGATTCCTCGGTGACGGGCAGTTTTAGCGATGGCGATCAGCAATTGATCAAGTTCCACGGCTTCTATCAGCAGGATGACCGTGATTTACGTAACGAGCGTAAAGAGCAAAAACTCGAACCTTTATATAGCTTTATGTTACGTGCCCGCGTGCCAGGCGGTGTGTGTACGCCTAAGCAATGGTTAGGCGTGGATGAAATTGCCTCGACGCTCACCAGCTCTAACAGCATTCGTTTAACGACGCGTCAGACGTTCCAATACCACGGTATTCCAAAGCGTAATCTCAAGACCATTATTCAAGGCTTGGACCGTGAGGCGCTCGATTCCATCGCCGCCTGTGGTGACGTTAACCGTAACGTGATGTGTAACCCGAATCCGGTCGAGTCTAAGCTGCATGCGCAGGCCTATGAAGTTGCGAAAAAGCTGTCTGATCACCTGCTGCCCCACACTCGTGCCTACGCCGAGATTTGGTTAGATGAAGAGAAGTTACTGACCACAGAAGACGAAACCGTTGAACCTGTATACGGCAAAACCTACTTGCCACGTAAGTTTAAGATGGCCGTTGCCGTTCCGCCGGATAACGATGTTGACGTCTACACCAACGATTTAGGCTTTATTGCTGTGGCTGAAAATGGCGAATTAGTCGGTTTTAACCTAACCGCTGGCGGCGGCATGGGTTCGACCCACGGTGAAGTGGAGACCTTCCCGCGCTTGGCCGATGACTTTGGTTTCATCAAAACTGAAGATGTGATGAAGTTTGCCGAAGCTGTGATGACAGTGCAGCGTGACTGGGGTAATCGTACCAACCGTAAGCGTTCACGCCTGAAATACACCATCGTCGACCATGGCTATGAGAAGTTTAAGGCCGAAGTGGAAGCCCGTGCCGGCGTTAAGTTTGAACCCAAGCGCGATGTGGTGATTGGCGATCGCGGCGATCGTTACGGCTGGGTCGAAGGTGTCGATGGTAAGTGGCATTTAACCCTGTTTATCGAAAGCGGCCGCATTAAAGACGTACCCGGAAAGAGTTTACAAACCGGTATGCGTGAAATCGCGAAGATCCACAAGGGTGATTTCCGCATGACCTCAAACCAGAATATGATTATTGCGGGTGTGGCGCCCGAGGATAAAGCGACCATCGAAGGCCTTGCCCGTAAACACGGTTTACTTGGCCAAGTGTTGACCCAAACTCGCGGTCATTCGATTGCCTGCGTGGCCTTGCCAACCTGTCCATTGGCGATGGCGGAAGCCGAGCGTTATTTCCCTGAGTTTATCGACCATATCGATGCGCTGCAGGCTAAAAATGGCATTAGCGATCAAGCCATAGTTGTGCGTATGACCGGCTGTCCAAACGGTTGTGCGCGCCCATTTGCCGCTGAAATCGGCTTAGTGGGTAAGGCGCCCGGTCGCTACAACCTGTATCTCGGGGCGAACTTCGAAGGCACTCGTCTGAATAAGATGTACAGAGAGAATATCCAAGAGGCTGAGATCCTTGCTGAATTGGATGCATTATTTGCCCGTTACGCGGTTGAGCGTAATGCTGGCGAAACCTTTGGTAACTTCACCGTCCGCACGGGCGTAGTGAAGGCGGTTATCGATGCCGCTAAGGATTTCCATGGCTGATCTTGATTCTGGGGTGACGGGTTCCGGCTTGCCGAACGCGTTGCAGAGCGTGATAAGTCACAGCGAACTGAAAGCGCTGCTGACGGCGCCTAAGGATGTGCAGCGAGCGGAACTGGAACGCATTAATCGCTTCTTGGCCGGATTGACGGCTCAAGAACGAGTGCTCTGGGGCTTAGCCTATTTGCCGGGAAATCACGCGCTGTCATCCAGTTTTGGGATCCAGGCGGCGGTGATGCTGCATATGGTGAGTCAGGTGCAATCGGATATTCCGGTGATCTTAACGGATACTGGGTATCTCTTTCCTGAGACATATCAGTTTATTGACCAGCTTACCGAGCGCTTATCCTTAAACCTCAAGGTTTACCAAGCGCCGATGACTTCTGCATGGCAGGAAGCGCGTTTTGGCAAGCTGTGGGAGCAAGGCTTAGATGGGCTCGAGCGTTACAATCGACTGAATAAAGTAGAGCCGATGCAACGTGCTTTGGCGGAACTTGAAGTCGGCACTTGGTTTGCGGGACTTCGTCGCAGTCAGTCAAGCACTCGCGAAGAGTTACCAATATTGGCTATCCACGGAACTCGCTTTAAGCTGCTGCCGATTATCGAATGGTCGAACAAAGATGTGCACTTGTATCTGACGCAATTTGACTTGCCTTACCATCCGCTATGGGATCAAGGGTATGTTTCTGTTGGGGATACCCATTCGAGTAAACCCTTAGAATTAGGGATGACTGAAGAAGAAACCCGCTTTAATGGTCTAAAACGTGAATGCGGTTTGCATTACGAAATATAATCATCTATTTGATTTAATAGATAAATGCCACAGCATTCCCTGTGGCATTTTTTATTTTACGCCACCAAAATGGTATTTTGCTCAATTTTAAAGCGGTTTGGCCGTTAAAGTATTTTGTGTGTCATTCTGGCGTCATCAAAGTCAGATAAATTGTATTTTCATAGAGTTAGTTAAGGTGCGTTTGCCTGAGTTAAAATTTTTGTACATTTTTACTCACAGGGTTATGCACATTAGAATGTTCTGAGCTATATTACAAAGTTCCCGTAGATGGTTTTGAGGGAGTTTACTGCGCAGATATGCCTTAGTCGGTATTTTGCCAAGTTAAGTTGTTGAATATCGTTATTTATGGGCTTAGTTTGCTGTGTAACGATATAACGAGACGGAAAACAGTAGCACTTCCAAAAGACCTTGCTCGCCGCCGCGAGTATCAAGCAGTTTGATTGACTTGCTAGCCCTCGTTAATCTGCCCATTTCACCTCGGTCAGCTGTCGTCAAAGCTGCCGAGGTTGAGCCAACATAGTTAACATCGTTTATTTCGCTAATTCATCAATTCAGCTCGGTTTTTGGCGCTGTTTATGACAATATTATCATCAACTTACACTGTGCTATTTTATGCGGTGTGGCCAATGCCACCGCAAACGGCCCCTTTGGTGAAACTATTGATGAGGATAACTGGATGACCGCCCCTTTGTATGCCATGCGCGATCATGTCAATCGTCCTCAAGGGAACAAATCCAATTGCCCAGCGCCCAGACCCAAATCGCGCGGCTTTAAGCGCATAGTCGCTTGGTTCGTTAAACTTATCTTGGGCTTACTACTCGCCTCCGTTCTAAGTGTGGTGCTACTGAGATTTATTGACCCGCCGATGTGGACTTGGCGGATTGAACGGGCACTATTCCCGCCCGCACCAGTGACAGAGGTGCGACATCAATGGCGCTCACTCGAGCAAATTTCCCTGAATTACAATTAGCCGTGATTGCCGCAGAGGATCAAAAATTTGCCAACCACACGGGGTTTGATTTAGCCGCAATAAGTTCGGCCATCGAATACAACCAAAAGGGCAACAAGGTTCGCGGTGCGAGTACCTTAAGTCAGCAAGCGGCGAAAAACCTGTTTATGTGGTCGAGCCGCAGTTTTATCCGCAAGGGAATAGAGGCCTGGTTTACCCTGTTGATGGAATTGATTTGGGATAAGTCGCGGATCCTCGAAGTGTATCTGAACATCGTCGAATTTGGCCCCGGAATATATGGCGCCGAAGCCGCATCGAAACATTATTTTGGTAAGAGTGCCGCCAAATTAACCCGTTATGAGGCGTCATTATTAGCGGCGGTATTACCCAATCCTTGGCGATATAAAGTCTCACCGCCTTCACCTTATGTTGAGCAGCGCTCCGCTTGGATCCGTAAGCAAATGCGCCAGTTAGGGGAAGTGACGCTTAACCGTGTTCATAATGCCGATTAACGGGGAAATAAGGCGATAACCTTCGTCTTATTAACATGTCATGCGCTTTATCGCTGCGATAAACTTTATCTTTAATATGAATTAGGCGCTGAATATGAAATTAATTTAGTTTGCTAAGCGAATTCGCCTAAAAGCACAGCTTGATTCGCATCCTAGGTTAATTAATGGTAAATTAGCGCACGAATTTCCCCTTCAAATACACTCTGTCCTTGGGCTATTCCCCTCGCTAATTCTTAGCTTGTGTCGGATGTTGGTGTGCCATGACGCGTGTAAAAAGGAATGACAACAGGTCAGTATTTAAATACCGAAGGCGAGTGCTTTCGGTATTATTTTTGTCACTTTGACGGTAATTAAATGGAGTTTTAGATGAAGAAGATTGTTATTGCTGCGGCTATTATTGCAGCGGGCGCAGGTGCTTATTGGTACACTCAGCATGGAACTAGCTCGAGTGCTTCGGCCAATCCTTTGCTTGATTATATCCCTGCCGACACCCCAGTATTTTCTGGTCAATTAAAACCTTTCCCACTGAAAAACTACCTGCAATCCATTTCTAGCAATTACCAGCAATTCTCAACGGATTCGTTGGCCGAGTTAGGTGCATTAGATAGTCCTATGGCCAAGTTCTTTGTCAGCATCTATACGCAGTATATGGATGGGATGAAAGATCCAACCCAATTGCTTAAGACCTTTGGTTTACCAAATGAAGTCGAGCCTTTTTTCTATACCTTGGGTGTGATCCCTGTTCTTAAAACCAATGTGGATCAAATTGATGCATTCTGGGCTGTCTTGGATAAAGCCGAGAAAGACAGCGGCTTCACCCATGAAAAGCGCACCTTAGCGGGCGTTGATTATCGTGCTTATTCACTGGCCGAAGAAGGTTCTACTGAGAAGGTTGACCTGTTATTTGCCCATAAAGATGGCATCTTAACTGTGACCTTATCTGGCACAACGATTGAGCCAGAAATCTTAGAAATGGCCTTTGGATTAAAGAAACCGACTCAATCCTTAGCCGCTTCAGGCATGCTGAAAGACATCATCAAAACCCATGGTTTTATGGAAGACAGCATCAGCTTTATCAACCACGTTGAGATTGTTAAAGCGATTACGTCTCCCGATGGCAATATGTTAGGTAAGCAGCTCACTCAATTCATGGCTGAAGAAAACCATGGTGAAGATCCGTTAGCGGAAATCCGTACTCCTGAGTGCAAAACTGAGCTAACTGCCATTGCTGCCAACTGGCCTCGTACGGTTGCGGGATTAACGGCATTTAGTTCGACCGAAAAAGAAAGCCATATGGCGGCCTCTTTTGTGGTTGAAAGCAAAAACCAAGCAATCCTAACTGCGCTGCAAAAAATGCGTGGCTACATTCCAACCCACTTAGCTGACATTAACAGCACTATCTTCTCGATGGGACTGGGGATTGACGTTAATGAAGTTGCACCTTCACTGACGGCGATTTGGGACGATCTGCAAAAGCCACAGTTAACCTGTGCGCCGCTTGCTGAGTTACAAGCCGAATTAAGCCAACAAAGCCCTGCGATGCTGGGTATGTTTACTGGCATGGCGAACGGCGTTAAAGGTGTGAGCCTGTCATTGCTCGATTATAAGATGAGTTCTCAAGACCAAGAGCCTAAGCTTGAAAGCTTAGATGCCTTAGTGAGCTTAACGGCCGATAACCCATCAATGCTGTTCAACATGGTGAAACCTTTTGCTCCTATGCTGGCTGAACTGCAAGTTGCTGATAATGGCGAGCCTACCGATTTATCACCACTGTTAATGTTGCCGCCTGAGATGAACATCAAACCGATGCTGGCCATTAAGGGACAACACTTAGTGGTTTACTCTGGCGATAAAGGCTTAGCGTTAGCGAATAAATTGGCTGGCGAAAAGCCTTCGGCCAATGGGCTTTACAGCATGTCGGCTGACTACGGTAAGATGTTTACCCCAGTGTTAACCCTATTAGAACTGACTGGTGAGCCGATTCCTGAAGAGCTGCAAGCGCTGAAAGATTACAATATGCGCGTCCAAATGAGCTTCGATGTGAATAAACAGGGCCTAGTGTTTGGTTCAGTGATGAACTCAAAGGCGAGCGAGAAGAAGTAAGCTTTATGCCAATCGTGCATTAATCGAAAAGCCAGCTTATTGCTGGCTTTTTTGTTAATTGGCTTGGGCTAACTTAGGTTGAGAACCAAGGGGCGTATCTGTGGGTTTAGGTTTAGCGGAGCGCACTAAACTGACCAGCCCTTGCCATTCAATATCGTTGTTCTGTGGCAGCCAAATATCCGGCTCAGTGCCTTTTCCTGAAAGCAGCTCGCCTGCGGCGTCATAGGTGAGTGAGCTACTAAAACGAACATCTAAATCACTGTTAGGTAAGGTGAGTTGATACTGTCTGGCAAAATCCCCTGAGGTTTTTTCACCAATCAAGTTCACTCTAGACCAGGCTTTTGTTCGGTAGGCTATCCACTCGCACTCTTGTTTACACAAAGGGCTGACAAGTAGCGCAAGGCGATTATTACCTTCGGCGAGCACTTCGGGTTTAGTGCGGACAAACCAAGGGCTGAATCGGCTCTCATCTATGCTGGGCAAGCGCCGAGTTAGTACATTCAGCCGTGGTGAACTGAGTTCCAATGCTTCGAGCGGCCTAAAATTGAGGGGCCTTAAATAATCATTCCTAAGTTCCGGGGAGCGGCGATAATGGGCAAAGCCCATGATTTGTTCTAGCGCCGAATGATATTGCTGGCTTTGGGGCGGCATATCTTGATAACGCGACAACATGGTCAATAACTTAGGGCTAAATCCCTTGGCTTGCCTCAAATCGACAATCAGTAACGGCTGCTGCATTCCCTGTCGGAGCGCATCCTGCTGGTTTTTATCGAGTTCAAAGGCGTAGAGATCATCAATCTTGAGCTTAGCCGTGGTTGGATTGACCTGTTCCAGTAAATAATCTGGCTTGATTGGCGCCGTCGGGGCCAAATTATCGAGTTGGGTGATGAGGCTTTCAAAGCTCAGCTCAGTCTCATCTTTAATCGGTTTGACTATGGTTTTTGACGGCTGCGGCAGGGCGATAGTCACTTGCGTGGTCTGCAAATCATCATTAATCAAGCTGATAAGTACATGGGGCTTGATGCTTAAGCCTAAGTCCTCCCGCAGTAAATTGAGTCGCTTGAGCCAAATTAGCTGCATCTCTTGGCTGTTTTTTGCAGGCTCAGATAAATAGGCTTGGCTGGCTGAAATCCACTTGCTTAAGGGGATGCCATCAATATGGGTAATAAAGGGAAAATCGGCGCTGATGGGGTTATTTTTGCTGTCCAAGGCGAGCCATTGCTCGTTGACAGGCCTGAGCGTTAAGGGCAGCTCACCGCTGCTATTTTCGACTTTCGCGACCTGTGTCCCTGGATCTTTTAAGGTATTGAGCAGTTTAGTGAGCTCGGCGGCAAAGCGTTCTTTAGGGATAACATCTTGATATTGTTCTGTGATTAATCCAGCTAATCGTTTGAGTTGCTGCCCATTAACCTGTGGGTCCAGTGCGTAAAATGCCGAGTGTTGTTCAATTTGATCGAACAGAATATAGAGATCTTGGCGAATATCCTTGGTCGTCAGCGTGGGTTGGGCTTTTTCGGGAATAGCGAAAAACGCGAGCCTGATGAGGCTCGCACAAATGATCACGCTCAGTAAAGTAACGACAGTGCGATAGCTAAAACTCATACTCCTCCATGACCACTTTACTTTTACGGCTAAAAAGGTGTGCGACTATCGATGCAAATGCCTATTTTGGCAATAAAAATCATCATTCGGTCCCTTTTGCTCCTGTCCATTTGAGCAATTTAGCAGCAGTTTTGGCAAGTCAGCATAGAATTATGGCTATTTTTTGTGCTCTGTCACGGTTAAATCGTTAGAGGATATCGTTGAGTGATACGCCGATACCGATGCGTTGGTTATGGTAATTGTAGTCAATAAGACTCTCGCCATAGCCATTAAAGTATTGAGTATAAAGGCGTAAATTACCGATGATTGGGTAGCTCCACGTAAATTCTGCCGAGCCACGGTCAATATCCTTAAGGTTGGTTTTTAGGGTTAGGGTGAATCTATGGTCATCTATGCCATACACTCCCACAAACTCGGCTTTGCCTATGTATTCATCGATATCGGGGTTATCGTCACCACGGGGTTGATGGATATCGGTTTTTTCGTCCTCAGGAATACGCCACCACACCTTGGTTGAGAAGGCCAATGGGCCTGCATCGAAGATCATGGTGCCGTAGATACGGTTCCAGCTTCGGGATAATAGCCCTGACTTTCCATTGGATTGATGTACAGCGCCAAAGCCCCAGAAGGAGTTAGTCACGCTGCCGATTTTCCAATCATTGTTAAAAAGCATAAAGATTTCGGGTTCGTGGTTAGTCTCACGGAAGGGGAAGAAATATCTTTGTTATACAGCTGCCAATAGGATTGGTTCGTGTAGGCAAAAAACAGGTGGCCATTGTCGCCAAAGACGTTGTACCAAATAGGAAACTTAAAGCTTATCTGGAACTTAGCTTCCATCTCGTCCAGTGTGTAGTTGTTCTCCGCCGCATCTTGAGCAAAGGGGGCCAAGTTGGGATCGGGATTGTAGGTGGCGGGTAAAATGTAATTCACTTTATGTGGCGTGATCACGAAGGGACGTTCTGAGGTGGCAAGTTCGTCCTGCACGCGTCCTTCAACAAGGGATTCTTCCGCCTGAAGCCCTGTACAAGTTAACAGTCCAATTAATGCGATACCTTTATTAAATCGGGACATCGGCCCTCCTTGATGTGTCTGTTTGCCTTACGCTTTCTCGTTGTTTGCCCAGCTTAACATTAGTTTGTGGATCTATTGTGAGAAATCCTGCCAGAGAGTTACGCAACTGGCGCGAGCTTGCGCCCATTTTTATGTGCAAAAGAGACGCTTGAGTAGAATTTTTAGCAATAACATAGTGCGGTTATGTGAGGTGACGCAAGTTTTGATTGCCGATATATTCGGCATGAAATCCTATTTTATTTAGTTATTTCATTTGCTTAAGCGATTTTTAGGCCATTGGCGTTTTGGTTACCCTCACTTATCGTTAACAGGCTTAATTCGAAGCACTTTTGTTATTTCTTTTTGATATAACAATTAATGATTTTATATTTATTAAGGAATATAACTAGGGCTATATTGCTACACATTGATCTCATATCGGGGAATGTGATGGAAATTTTATCTTTACCGGGCCAAAGGGCGAAGGGCAAAGTCTGGCTTGTTGGCGCAGGCCCCGGAGACGTTGAACTCTTAACCCTCAAAGCCTGGCGCATTCTCAAGTCCGCCGACGCTGTGCTATACGATGCGCTCGTTAGCCAAGATATCCTCGATTTGGTCCCTAAGGATGCAGAGAAGATTGCCGTCGGCAAACGTGCCGGTAAGCATAGTGCTGCACAAGATGAAATTAATCAGTTACTGGTGACGAAAGCCTATACCCGTAAAAGCGTGGTACGCCTCAAGGGCGGCGATCCGTTTATTTTTGGTCGCGGTGGTGAAGAGTTACAAACCTTAGTCGAAGCAGGCGTCGAATTTGAAGTGGTTCCTGGCATTACCGCCGCCAGTGGCACTTCGGCCTATGCGGGTATTCCATTAACTCACAGGGATTATGCCCAAGGGGTGACCTTTATCACTGGCCATTGTCAGCTCGAAAGCCGCCCCATGGACTGGCAGGGTTACGCTAATCCAAACAATACCTTAGTAGTGTATATGGGGATTTTAAATGCGGGCATTATTCGTCAAGGATTAATCGATGCTGGCCGTAGCCCACAAACCCCAGTAGCGATTGTCTCTAAGGCGACCACTCAGTCGCAGCAGCGTTTTATTGGCCAATTAGATTCACTCGAGCAGCTTGCGGCCGATCCGCAATTGCAAATGCCCGCCCTGATGATTATTGGCGAAGTGGTTGCGCTGGCAGATAGCTTAAATTGGTTCCAACCTAAGGGTGAAGGCGAGTCAACGCTCGATACCGCAGATGCCACCAAGATTGTGGCAAAAATTTAGTTAAATCAGATCATTTTTTAGAAATAGTTAAGTTAAATCCAGCTGCCTGTCGCAGCCCATTTTAGGTAAACGGAGAAGAGTATGGCCGGGCGTGAATTAAGCCACTTACAACAACTGGAAGCCGAAAGCATTCAGATCATTCGTGAAGTCGCTGCCGAATTCGACAATCCAGTAATGTTGTATTCCATCGGAAAAGATTCTTCGGTGATGTTACACCTTGCGCGTAAAGCTTTTTATCCCGGCAAGATCCCATTCCCCTTGTTGCACGTGGATACGGGCTGGAAATTCAAAGAGATGATCGCCTTTCGTGATGCGCAGGCGAAAAAGTTTGGCTTTGAATTATTAACCCACACCAACCCAGAAGGCGTTGCCCAAGGGATTAACCCCTTCGACCATGGCAGTGCCAAACACACTGACATCATGAAAACCCAAGGCTTAAAACAAGCCTTAAACCAATATGGTTTCGATGCCGCATTCGGTGGTGCGCGCCGCGATGAGGAAAAATCCCGCGCGAAGGAGCGGGTGTATTCGTTCCGCGATCGTCACCATAGATGGGATCCTAAGAATCAACGCCCCGAACTGTGGCGCACCTATAACGGCGCGGTGAATAAGGGCGAAAGTATTCGTGTCTTCCCTTTATCTAACTGGACCGAACTCGATATTTGGCAATATATCTACCAAGAAAACATTGAGTTAGTACCACTGTATTTTGCCGCAGAGCGCCCTGTGGTTGAGCGTGGCGGTCAGTTGATTATGGCCGACGATGAGCGCATGAAACTCGAAGAAGGCGAAACCATTAAGCATGAGGTGGTGCGTTTTAGAACCTTAGGTTGCTATCCATTGACGGCAGCGATGCATTCGCAGGCGGATAATCTCGAAAAAATCATCGAAGAAATGCTGTTAACTCGCTCGAGCGAACGCCAAGGGCGGTTGATTGACTCTGATCAGAGTGCATCGATGGAGCAGAAGAAACGCCAAGGTTATTTCTAAACCAAGGCATTTCGAGCGCAGGTTGAGAGACAAATTAAACCGATTTCGTGAATGTCCCGATGAAGGCTTTTAGAGCAATCAAGTACCAGCGACTTCACGAACAGTGAGCAAGATAAGAGTGAGATAAAGATGGATAAAGCGGTCAATAAAACCAATCGTATGGCGGCAGAAATTAGCCAGCACGGGGTTAAAGAATATCTAGCCCAGCAACAACATAAAGGTTTGTTGCGCTTTTTAACCTGCGGCAGCGTAGACGATGGCAAGAGCACCCTGATTGGCCGTTTACTGCATGACAGCGCGCAGATTTATGAAGACCAACTCGCGAGCTTAAAAAATGATAGCGCTAAGATGGGCACAACAGGCGAGGCCATAGACTTGGCTTTGCTGGTGGATGGTCTGCAAGCCGAGCGCGAGCAGGGCATTACTATCGATGTCGCTTATCGTTATTTTTCAAGCGACAAGCGTAAGTTTATCATCGCTGACACACCAGGTCATGAGCAGTACACCCGCAATATGGCGACTGGCGCCTCAACCTGTGATTTAGCCGTGATCTTAGTGGATGCGCGTTACGGCGTGCAGACTCAAACCAAGCGTCATGCCTTTATTGCCTCTTTGCTGGGTATTCGCCACTTTGTGGTCGCGGTCAATAAAATGGATTTACTCGGGTTCGATGAGCAAGTATTCAATCGTATCCTTAATGATTTCAGTGAGTTCGTAAAAGACTTTGGTGACTTAGATATCCACTTTGTGCCCTTATCCGCACTCAATGGCGATAACGTGGTTGAGCCGAGCTTGCATACGCCTTGGTATCAGGGCGGCACACTGCTGGAGCTACTCGAAACTATTGATACTCAACGTGAACTGAGTGCCTTACCCGTGCGCTTCCCAGTGCAATATGTGTCGCGTCCCAATCTGGATTTTCGGGGTTTTGCCGGTACTTTAGCCTCTGGCGTGATTAAGGTGGGGGACGAGGTAGTTGCGCTACCTTCGGGTAAGCGTAGCAAGGTTGAACGTATCGTGACCTTCGATGGCGATCTCGCCGAAGCGACGGCTGGTCAAGCCGTGACTATCACCTTAGAAGATGAAATCGATATTTCCCGTGGTGACTTACTGGCTCTGCCAGAGAGTGCGCCACAGGTTGCCAACCAAATCGTGGCTGACCTAGTGTGGATGGATGAAAAGCCATTACAACTCGGCCAGTTATACGACATTAAAGTCGCGGGTAAGAAGACCCAAGCCTCTGTTACTGCCATCGACTATGTGGTTGATGTGAACACGCTTGCGCGCAGCAGCGCCGACACTTTAGGGCTCAATGCCATCGCCCGTGTGACCTTAGAGCTGACCGAAGATATCGTCTTCGATGCCTATTCTTTGGTGCGTGATACCGGCGGCATGATCCTGATTGACCGTTTATCCAATGCCACTGTGGCGGCGGTGATGGTGGTATCGGGTCAGCATGTGAATAAGCAAGTATCTTCACAATTTAGTGCCTTTGAAATCGAGTTTAATGCACTGGTGCGTAAGCACTTCCCGCATTGGCAAGCGATTGATATTTCAAAGCTTGGAGCCTAATACGTGAGTGACTTGTGGCTATTAGCTATTGTGTTGTTTGGATTAGTGGCTGGCTTAATCGCCGGCCGCATTAATCCCGCAGTGTTGTTTTTATTTGCTTTTTTACTCTGTTACCTTTTAGGAATGGTATCACTCGACACGGCGCTCACTAGCTTTACCAACACAGGTTTAGTCACACTGGTGTTATTGGTGCTGGCGGCGACGGCGCTGGAGAAAACCTCACTGCTGGGCAAGTTAAGCCAAGTGATTGGTAACAGCTCGCTTGCGGTGACGATGGCAAAACTGGGATTTTCAACGGCGCTGCTGTCCTCTTTTACCAATAACACCGCCGTTGTCGCGTCTTTGATTGGAGTGGTGCGCCGTAATCAGGCTCACGCTCCGGCTAAGTTGTTGCTACCACTCAACTATGCGGCGATTTTGGGCGGTACGCTGACTTTGATTGGCACTTCCACAAACCTTATCGTCAACTCGTTTGTCGAAAACGCTGGCTTGCCAGCGTTGGGGTTCTTTGAGTTCACTCCAGTGGCCACGCTGATTGTGCTCTTAGGCATAGTGCTGCTGATTGTGCTGGCCAATACCTTGCCCGACAGGCGGGATGAATCGACTGAGGAAGCGTTGCCCTATCTACTAGAAGCTCACGTGGCCAAAGGCTCGTCTTTAGTCGGTCGCAGCGTGGTGGATAACAAATTAAGAGCACTGAAAAAACTCTATTTAGTTGAGCTTGAGCGAAGCGGCATTTGTATTTGCCCTGTCCCGCCCCAGTTAGTGCTACAGGCGGACGATGTGCTGCGTTTCAGTGGCGCTGTGGAGTCGGTGGAATTGTTACATCAATTCGATGGTCTCGATTGGTTTGGAAAACATCAAGCCAAGGGGCAAAATCTGGTCGAAGCCGTGTTAGCGCCTTCGTCGAGTCTGGTGGGCAGCACCTTAAAAGAATCCCGCTTTCGCGAGCAGTTTGATGCGGCGGTGATGGCGATTCGCCGTGGCCATCATCCGCTAAAGGGCGGCTTGGGCGATATCGTATTACAGCCTGGCGATGTGTTGCTGTTGACGCCGGGGGATGGGTTTAGTGCTAATCCAAAACTCGGTACCGAATTTGCGGCGGTGAGCGGACTCGATTTGAATGTGCGTTTAGACACTAAGCGTAGTCGTATCGTGTTAGCCGGATTTGTGTTGACGATTGGCCTGAGTTTGACGGGGATTTTACCCTTAGCCAAAGGACTCGTGCTGTTATTACTCAGCTATTTTGCCATCGGCGCCGTGACCTTATCTGAACTTAAGCGCCGTTTCCCGCTCGAGTTAGTCGTGATTGTGGGCAGCGCTTTGGGGTTGGCAAACCTGATGATGAGCACAGGTCTTGCTGATGGTTTAGCACAGGGGCTGCTTGGTGCCATCAATGGCTACGGAGTGTTTGGTGCCTTTGTGGGCGTTTATTTAGTCACGCTGCTGCTGACAGAACTCGTTACCAATAATGCCGCAGCGGCCTTAGCCTTTCCGATTGCCTATGCGGTAGCGCTGAATTATGGCGTCGATCCTCGGCCGTTTATCATGGCCGTGGTGTTTGGTGCCAGTGCCAGCTTTATTTCGCCCTATGGTTATCAAACCAACTTGATGGTGTTTAATGCGGGGAACTATCGTTTCAGTGATTTTGTGCGTTTAGGGCTGCCCTTATCCCTGCTGTATTCGCTGATCGTAATTTTTATGGTGCCAGTTATCTTTCCGTTTTAATGATTTTTTATCTTAGGTTGTTATTCAACCTAAGGTTTGAGGAGTGTTTATGAGCAATATTGTGTGGCACCAACATAGCGTTGACCAAGCGGCCAGAGCCAAACTTAAGGGACAAAATCCGGTATTACTCTGGTTTACTGGGCTGTCTGGTGCGGGTAAGTCGACTTTGGCTGGGGCGCTTGAGCGTGCACTGTTTGAGGCGGGCTTTCACACTTATCTGCTCGATGGTGACAATGTTCGCCATGGTTTATGTAAGGATCTGGGCTTTAGCGTTGCCGATAGGGATGAAAACTTACGCCGCGTCGGCGAAGTGGCAAAACTCATGGTGGATGCGGGCTTGGTGGTGTTATCGGCCTTTATTTCGCCGACCCGTGAGGAGCGCGATAGCATACGTGCGCGTTTCCCGACAGGGCAGTTTATTGAGATCCATGTGTCAACACCGCTCAGCGTATGTGAGCAGCGCGATCCTAAGGGCTTGTATGTTAAGGCTCGTCGCGGTGAGATCAGTAACTTTACTGGTATTTCATCTCCCTATGAGGCGCCGCTCTCGGCGGAGCTGACGATTGATACCAGCAAAGGGGATTTAGCCTCGCAAGTTCGTGCCTTGATTGACTATTTGACCGCGATTGAAGTCATTAATCCAGATAAAGCCAAAGCCTTAGCCTAAGGCCATTTTATGGGATTCGGGGGCATTTGTTGGCAGCGTTAGCGTAAAACAAGTGCCTTTTCCCTGTTCACTCGTCACCTTGATATACCCGCCAAGTAACTGCGTCACCAGTTGATGCGCTAAGTGTAATCCTAAGCCTGTGCCGCCTTTACCTCGGCGAGTCGTAAAGAAGGGATCGAAGATCTGCTTCAAGGTCGCATCATCCATTCCGCTGCCATTATCGCTAACAGTTATGGCGATGAAGGCATCTTCAAGACGGTAAGCCGTGATGTAAATCTGGCCATTACCGACATCATCAAAGGCATGGATGAGGGCATTGGACACGAGATTTTCGAGTACTTGGCCAAGGGCGCCAGGGTAACTGTTTAATTCAATCTCAGGCGCAATATCGATGTTTAACTCATGGGATTGTTTCTTCATCCTCAGCCATGAGGTGTGCAGCATATCTTGAACTAAGCCTGTGAGTTTAAAGACGCGCCGTTCTTCCCCGGTACGGTCGACCGCTAAGCGTTTAAAGCTTTTGACTAGCGAGGCGGCGCGCTCCAAGTTGGCTCTGACTATCTCTGCGCCTTCATTAAAGTGCTCAAAATACGTATCTACATCGGAACGTTTAAGGCCGGTCTCGAAGGCAGACTGTAATCGAAGACATTCATTCTTCATGCTCGATAGGGTCATTAAAGATGCGCCCACAGGGGTATTTAGCTCATGGGCGACCCCCGCGACCATCATCCCGAGTGAGGAGAGTTTGCCAGTTTCAATTAATTGCTGCTGGGTGTCGTGCAGGTGTTGTAAAGATTGTGCCAGCGCTTTATTGCTGCTTGCCAGTCGTCGCTGTTGCTCGGTTAAATCGTCGTGGAGTTTATCCCGTTCGTACATAGACTTAGCCGCGCGCCAACAGACTATGCCGCCTAAAATCAACAACATTAGCCCGATAGTTAAAGACTCCAGAGCGCACTGTAGGGTGATTTGGCTTAACACTGTTGGGGAAATATGAGCAACCAAGCGCCAATTCGGTAGCGTCGCATTACCGAGATTTTGCACATTCTCATAATCCCAAAATCCATTTGATGTGGTAAAGGCAAGTTCGGTATTTTTGCTGATGGCTTGCCATGCTTCGGGATCGTTATTGGCAAACTTTAAATCTTCTCGACCATACATAAATCCCCATGCCATTTGCGGCTGCGGCGCCAATAACCAGTAACCATCGGCGTTTAGCATCGACAATTCGACTCCGCCTTTAGCTGTGCTGGCGATGGCGTCTAACAGGGTTTGGGCGAGAAAATTCAGCGCAATAAATCCTTGCCTTTCCCCGAGGCTAAAAACACTGGGGTGGTGATACGCAGCATAGGTTTAATCGGGGTTTCAATGACTTTGTTTTCAACGTTTAAGTCTAGGGGGAGAAGTAAAACGTATCGGGCTCAAGCGCCAGACTCGGTGCTATGTAGTAGCGCCCCTGTTTAGATTGTAACTCTGTCTGCGGCACTATTTGGGCGACTTGGTTGATGAGATTAATGCGTACCTTTTCCATGGCGTCGTTATCGAGCCAGCGCACTTGGTCATATTGCTGTGACGCCTCACTGAATGCCTTAAAAAAGTGTTCGACGGTACTGAGATCGGTATTTTTGCCCGAAGCGGTATCGAGAAGAAGTTGATATTTAGCGAGAAACAGCGCATCCCGTTTAAGACTGCCCAAATAGTAGGCTATGGTTTGGTTGGCATCGGCCAGCACCATCGCCGCCTGTCGCGCTAAAGGCGTCATCGCTTCTTCATGGCGTTTTTGATAAAGCACGAGACTTAGCAAGGGTACCAAGAGTAACCAAGGCAACATCAGTTTTAGCCAGTAGCGACTAAGCAGTTGTAAGGGCGTCATGGTTTCGCTCAATATCATTCGATAATGCGTTTTTGGAAGTTGGCCAACCAAATGAGTAGTTCTTTGAGTGGCATTGGTTTCGCGTAAAAATAGCCCTGGGCATCGTGGCATCCTCGATGTTTCAGCCAACGTGCTTGCTCTAGGGTTTCGACACCTTCGGCGATCACATTCATCTTAAAGCGTTCCCCGAGCAGGATAATGCTATCGACAATCGCCGCTGCACCATCATCCGTGGTGACATTATCGATAAAGGATTTATCAATTTTAATGCGATCGAAGGTGAGCTTACTGAGATAGGCTAGCGATGAAAAACCCGTGCCAAAATCATCGATGGCGACGTTAATATTCATATTACGCAGGGCTTTGAGTTGCTTATTGATCACCTCAAAATTCTGCATGGCAATCGACTCAGTGACTTCAATTTCAATTTGATCACTGGCAATTTGTGCCGCTTGGATATCGGCATTGAGCTGGTTGACGATTTGCTCTTGCTCAAACTGCATCGCCGAGAGGTTAACGCCGATCCGCAGATTCGGGTAACCCGCCTCTGTTAAGGCATGCATGGCTTGGCAAGATTGCACAAATAATTGTTTACCGAGTTTTGTGATCAGCCCCGTAGCTTCGGCGATGGGAATAAAGCGTAAGGGAGGTACGCTGTCGCCATTGGGCAAGGTCCAGCGCGCCAGCGCTTCGACACCCACGACTTCCCCGTTTGTAACGACACCTGTGGCTGCAGCGCGATATGGATATCTCCTTGAGTGATACCAAGTTGCAAGGCCTGCAGTAATTCAAAATGCGTGGCGACATCATCTTTAGATGGTTGATATGTCACATGTTGACGTATCCCGAGGCTCTTGGCCTTTTTCAGTGCCATATTCAGCTGAGTGATGGCGGCGACAGCATCCCCTTCGGCGAGCTCCAAAGGCAGGGTAACTGTACTGATATTGACAGTAATACAGGAGGTACCCTGTTGATAGGGCGCAACAAATAACTGCTCAATCAGAGCGGCTGAAACTAAATGTTTAGGGCCTAAAATGGCAAATTTATCATCCTTTAAACGGCTGACCAGCACGCTGGCGTCGAACTGATCTTTTAGACTATTTGCCACATGCTTGAGCATATTGTTGCCATGCTCTGAGCCAAACACATGATTGAAGTCTGAAAACTTATCTATGTCTATGAGTAATAGATTGAATTTGTCACGAATGTCTTCCTTCAAAATGCCATCGAGTGTACGGATGAGTACGTTGAGGTTCGGTATTCTGAGCAAGGGATCTTCAAAGGCGATTTTATCCAGTTGGCTCATTAGCGATACGCTGTGCAGGCCGCCGCAAATGTTCATGCTAAAAACACGGATAAGTTCGGTTTCGGTCGCATCGAGTAGTCGCCCCGTAGCCAGGTAAACCGCGTAGTCATTACCGGCAAGCTCGCCGGGGAAAAACAGGCAGGTATATTGCGACTCAATACGGGATTGCTTACTGCTCAGGCACAACTCGAGTTGGATGCGGATATGTTGCTGTTCGAGCTGCTGTAAGGCTCTACCGTAGTAGGATTCAAACTCTCCTGAAGCGCCAATGATCTGATGCATATGGCCAAATTCATGCAGATCGTTTATGGCTTTAACACAGACTATGCCGCCCGAGGGTAAATTCAGCAGAATTGCCAATTGTTGAAGCATTTTGCTCGACAGCTCTTTGATATTGCGCGAGGTGTAGAGGGCACCGCTGGATTCGGCAATTAACTGCAGCCCGCGCTTTGCATTAGCGATATTACTGATCTGTTGGTAGGAGCGTAGGTTAGTGGTCAAGATGGTTTGTAGACGGTCGGCGGAAAGATCCGATTTAGTCCAATAGTCATTGATATCATAGTCACGCATCACGTTAAATACGGGCGCCATACCGGGTTGCCCTGTGAGCAGAATAATGCGGATTTTCTCGTTACCGAGCACTTCCCTGATGCCTCGCACGAGTCTGAGGCCTGCATCTTCGGTTTCCATCACCACATCGACTAAGGCAATGGCAAAGTCGTCTTCATTGGCGACCATCTGGCAGGCTTCTGCGTAACTAAATGCTTGGGTTAATTCTATTTTTGCGCCAAGAATGGTGAGAGTGGACAAGGCGAAAGCGGTAGAGCGTTGGAAGTTAATATCATCGTCTACCGTGAGAATTTTGACCGCTTTCGTCGCCTTTAGCGCGGTACTTGGTTCGGGTTCATCTAAGAAGATAATGTCTTGCGATTGGCTGACCATATTCTCTTTCCTTGAGATGTCGAAACATCCTTATTTACCCAGTTTAGAATTGAGTGTTTTTTATACTCAAAGTATTTGCGACACTCAGGGGTAATTCAAGAAAAGATTTCGTGGTCAGATATATAAGTCTGTTTAAGCGATTACTCTATTTTAAAATCCTTCGCAAATAGCGCCTGTAGCGCCTTCAGGTAATCTTGGTCTTGTTTTGGTAGCACCAGTTGCGCCAGTTCATCACCAATCGGGGTTAAGCGATAGTAGCTAAACAGCAAGTTACCACTCTTTGGGGTGAGCTTCATTTGGATGCCGGGCATGGTGAGTTGGATGGGGGTTTTGCTGTTGAGTAAACCGGTTTCAAACTCACTGCTGTGCAGGATCCCCGCATCGACTAAAGTGAGAATACTGGAGTAGGGCAGACCAAATTGGGATAAGCCTAGGGTGACACTGGTATTTTTACGAAAATATTGGCCGAGTCCGCCCGTGAGCCGATAGCCGCTGATCAGCTTTAAGCGCTGCTCATTATTCACTTTGGCCGCCATACCTAGTGCTTTCTCGAGGATTTGCGCCTCCCTATGGGTCAGTTGTTTTAACAGCGCTAGGGTGCGCAGGCTGAAGTTGCCCGGGTTGACGATTTCACTGGAGAGGATACGCGCCCACAGATCCTGCATTTTGCGGTTGTGGATTTGTTCCGCCATCAAAAAAATTGATGGCTCCAGTCGGGATCCAGATCGACCCCAGTGACATCCGACGGGGTGTAACTCAAGGCGAGGGCGAAAATGGTTTCGACATTGGCTTGATACTGGCTGGCGAGTTTACGCTCCCTATGTTGCGCGCGTTCGGCAACCGAGGCATTGGCGGGGCGATATTCCTGCTCACTGGCGAGCCCGAGTTGGCGACCCAGTACCAGCGCTTTTTTACGGGCCGAGACCTCGGCAGCGGGAGCCGCTTCATCCGCAAGCATTAAAATATCTGAATCCTTCATGCCTTTATCCTGTTTGACCTATTTGTGTTGGCCCTATTTTTGTTAGCTCGTGGGATCAAGTTGACCCCACGAAATGCTTCCAGCTTAGTCGATTGCAATCCTTAAGTCTCTGCGCTGGATTGCTTTTATTACGCTGCGGGCACTTTTTAACTGTCGAGACTCGGTTTTTCGATAGATTTAGCAGACCAAGCCCAATTGGTTTCATTCCCAGGTGAGGGATGGCGCGGTACATTGAGGGCCAATACTAAGGAACAGACCGCAAATCCGGCGCCAATGTAGAAGACGAGGGCGGGATCGCTCAGCCACAGTAAGCCCAAGAGCACAGGGATAATCACCGCAGCGATATGGTTAATGGTAAAACTGACCGACATGGTGGCCGCAATATCTTTGCTATCGGCAATCTTTTGAAAATAGGTTTTCATGGCAATTGCCATCGCAAACAGCAAATGGTCAATCACATAGAGGGCGGCGGCCATATGGGGTTGCTCGACAAGCGCATAGCTGACAAACACAAAAAATAACCCAATGTATTCCACCGTGAGGGCGTTGCGCTCGCCAATACGGCCGATTAGGCGACCAATGGATGGCGCAAACAGTAGATTGACCACATAGTTGATCAGGAAAAGTGCGGTGATTTCACTGACGGTATAGCCGAATTTCTCGACCATCATAAAGCCTGCGAACACCATAAAAATCTGCCGACGGGCGCCAGAGAAGAAGGTTAACAGGTAATACAACCAGTAGCGTTTACGTAGGATGATTTTTTTGTGTTGCACTTCGTGGGTATCAAACTGTGGGTAGTACAGACTCATGCTGATCACCATCAGTAGACCTAATACACCAATAATCAAATACATATGCCAGTAATCGAGTTTAAGCCAAGTCATGACAAGCCAAATACTGCCATAGCCGACTAAGGCCGCTGCCGAGCGCCATGCCAGCGCTTTACCCATAAAACCAGCAGTATCCTGCTTCGCGACCCATTGCAGGGTGAGGGATTGGTTAATGGTTTCAAAGTAATGGAACCCAACCGACATCAATACTGTGGTGAGGTATAAGCCCAATACCTGCGGAAAAAAGCCGGTAATCGCCACGCCAATGCACAGAAGGGCTAATGACAACAGGGCGAAGGCTTGTTCGCGCACTAACAGCAATACAAAAATAGCGGTAAAGGCTAAAAAGCCGGGGATTTCCCTTAGGCTTTGCAGCATACCGATTTCGGCGCCAGTGAATTGGGCTTTTTCAATCACGAAGTTGTTCAGTAGGGCTTGCCAAACGGCGAACACGAGCGACATAACAAACGTCATCCACAGCAGCAGTGCTTTGGGATCTGCGTTTTGAGTTGTTTTCATGGGTAGGGTACTCAAGCGATAAGTGAACAAATGCTAATGCTTTTGCCTTTTATGCGCTAGCGCTAAGGATTGGCACTTATTTCTGATTTTGTAACATTTTGATCCCAGAGATGCGGATATTTATTTTTGTGAGCAAGCTAGAATTACCGTATATCCAGCGGCCATTTGGCGCTAAGTCCGTGATCTATTTCATGTAAATTGGTGACTAAATCACCTAGTATGCAATATCGTAATAGGCAGTTTGCTTTTTGCGTGGTAAACCTAAACCGCCTCTATTTGACTCATGCACCATAGATGCGCTTCGCAGGCGCTTGATTATCAAAGTGGTGAAATGTGTTATAGGGGCTGAATTTATCGGTTTGTTTAGGTCAACATAAAGCCGCCGTTCTTTGTCTTTCTTCTGGCCGCTTTTTCTTATTTTTGTTGAGATAATCGAGGCTTAAGTGAAAAAAATTCTGATCATCTTCTCTAGTGTTCATGGTCAAACTCGCAAAATCACCAATCAATTGGCGCAACAACTCAAAGAGTTAGGTAATTCTGTGGTGATTGCGGATATTAAGGCTGTGCCGGCGATGGAGTCCTTCGATAAGATCGTTATTGGCGCCAGTATTCGCCACGGAAAACATAATCCGGCGTTGTACGAATTTATTCAAAAGCATCAAAAGATCCTCACGCAAAAGGTGAGCGGTTTTTTCTCCGTCAGTTTAGTCGCCCGTAAACCTGAGAAAAACACCCCAGAAACCAATCCTTATATGCAGGCGTTTTTAAGCAAAACCACTTGGCGCCCAACCCTGTTGCAAGTGTTTGGCGGTAATCTAAATTACCAAGGCTATAATGCCTTCGATAGAAATATCATCCGCTTTATCATGTGGTTAACTAAGGGGCCAACGGATCCTGTCACCAATGTTGAATACACGGATTGGCAAAAAGTGAATGATTTCGGCCTGTTGATCCACCAAGCCTGAGCGAGCCCGTCGCTTAGCTCTTAAGGGGAAACCCACTATGTCGGCAAACGTAACCCAGATATTCGATTTTGTGTTGGCGCGTCTACACCTGTGGATTGTGCTATCCGTGGGGCTACTCGTCTGCACCAGCCCATGGATTTTTATCGGTAGAAGCCTGCGCGCCAATGCCAGTATCTGGGATTATCTGCATGTTTATCTTGGGTTAATTGCTACTGCATTGGGGATCTTATTTTTACTGCGCAACAGTATTCAAGGCAAATGGCATCAATACTTCGCCTGGCTGGTGGGGGATTGGGGGCAACTCATACAGGATGTAAAAGGGCTTTTTAAGGGAAAACTGCCCGTTGCCGGGGGCAAGGGCTTATTCAGCACGGTTGAGGGTATTGGCATGTTGCTGCTGGTCGCAACGGGCATGACAGGGGCGTTGTGGTTTTTCTATCAAGGTACCCCGCTGGCGATGACATGGCGTGGTTACCATCAAGTTTGCGCCGATGTATTTATTGGCTTTTTAGTGGTTCACTTGGTTTTAGCGGCATCTCATATTATTGAATTTATCAGGCAATAAGTCGCAAATAGGTTCGGATGCACCTAAGGATGTGGCTTTGTTCTGCTCGAGTCCTACGCCTTCTTAATATCTTCCACCGTTGAACGGATTTTCACCGTTCAGCGTACGTTCATCGACAAGCTGCACACTCAGCCCTAGACTTATCTCTACATGCCTACCCAGCCCGTTTGAGCTGTTGTTTTCATGCTTTGGCGTTACGATTTGTGCTCATGGGGCGAGGTATGACGATGTTGAGAATTTTGTGGAAGACTAATGAAGGTATCCTATGAATATTCAAAAAAGTGCTCTAGCGATAGCGTTGACAGGTTTGCTGTTTGGTTGCGGTGGCTCAGATTCGAGTGAACCTGCCACCCAAATGGCGACATTCAGCCTAGGCGTATCCGATAATCCCGCCGATGCCAAATCGGTCACGATTGCATTCAGGCAAGTGGTATTAAAGAACGATACAGGTAGCTACTCGTTCAATGTCACCCCAAATGGCGAGCTTAAATTTGTCGATTTATTGGAGTTTCAAGGCAGTGCGGTAGATACCCTAGTGAGCGGTCAATCGATTCCCGTGGGCGAATATCAAATGTGTTTGTATATGAAAAACAGCACAGTAGCCAATAGCGACAGCTCACACGTACAAACCTTAGACGACACTCTCTATGGGCTAACGACCAACAGCAACGGCTCATGCGGCGGTGTGGGTGCCGAGGAAAGCGATACGGGCCGATTGTTTTTCAATAAGAAATTCACCATTGCGGCGGGCGTCAATAGCTTTGTTGCCGAGTTTGATTTAAGCAAAGGTTTGCAAGATCCCCACGGTAATAAAGATTACTGGACGCTAAAACCGACTTCAGTGCAATTATTTAATCAGTCCGAAGTGGGCGCGATTAAAGGCACAGTTGGCGCTACTGTGATGGAAGGCTGTGAAGTCGCTGCGGGTGGCTCAGTGTTCTCGCCAGCGGTTTATTTGTATCCTGCTAATACCACGCTGGAGCAGATGAAGGATTTCAGAACTGAGGCCGACACGGCCACTGAGATTGCGCCTATTGCGGCGGCTCGGGTGAATGATGTCACTGATGCAAACGGCCAAGTCATCGACCACGATTATGAATTTGGCTTTGTGGTCGCAGGGGATTACAGCTTAGGTTATACCTGCCTAGCGCAAAATGATGATCCAGATGTGAGTAACAATCCCGATGATGTGGAATCGCCTTTCTTTATTCACGCCGCAGAAACTGGGGTGACAGTGACGGCCAAAGGGGTTGCCGAGCGTAACTTCCCTTAGTCATTAACCGGACAAATAAAAAACCAGCATCACTGCTGGTTTTTTTATTGGCTGCTCGTCAATTGAGCCTTAGCTCAAACGCTTTTGGCGGCCAAGGGCGATAACGGCTGCAAAGGCTAAGAATAACCAGTTTAAGCTGCCGCCTGAACTCTTAGGCGCCTGAGCATCCTTCTCGACGGCCAGATAGTTAATTAAGCCAATCAGCTCATCTAAGGTTTTGATACTGCTTAAGTTAACCGCATATTTATCGTTAACGATAAAGGCTGGCACGCTTTCAACGCGGAATTGGTTTTGCTGGGCACGCCACAGGGCTAGTTTCTCATCTGTGCTTTTACTGTCGGCGAGTTGGTCGTACTTGGCCGCATCGATACCAAACTTGGCAAAAATTTGCTTAATGTCGTCACGGCTGTTGATTTGCGGCTCGTGCTTATGGCCTGGCGCACTGTGGTCGTGGCCGTTTGCGCCAGCTTCGCCTTGGATGGCGGCGAACATCGCATGGGTTAACGCATCTTTATTATCTAACTCATGAATAACTGCCAGTGAGCGCATCACCTCGGTGCCAATGTCGCTATTCATAAAGTCGACATGCTTAGTATCAAATGCAATACCTTTGTTTAGATTGGCTTTGATATCAGGTAGATAGTTGGTTTCCATATTGAAACAGTTATGGCAATAGAAGGAGAAAAACTCCGTGAGTTTTGGCTCGCTGCTCGGTGCTTTGTCAGAGATTTGCGTGTAGTGCGTGCCTTCGACAAAGTTGGCGGCAAAGGTGCTAAATGGTGCAACGATTAAGGCGACAGCCAAGGCGATTGGTTTGATCATAGAACCCTCAAAGTCGGTTAGAGTGAATTCACCGCATCAATTGCATGCGCTGTACCTACCTAAGTGGACTAAGGTGGCTCAGGTGATTTCAGTCTCGGAGTTACGCTCGCGTTATACCAGCGTATATGGTTTTAGGTTAGTTTGGGATGCTTAATTATCGCTGAAATGGGCGGCTGATATTGGACTAAATCTGTGATCCCGCGGGAGTTTAGCTCGATAACTTTGTCAGACTGCAAAGAGGATCACAGATATAAAAGGAAAAACTTAAGCAATATCGCGCAGGGATTGCCAAGCCTCACAGACTTCACGGAAACGCGCCGCATCGCCTTCGGGTCTATCGGGGTGCCATTTCAGCGCTAAACGGCGCCATTGTTTGCGGATGTCCCTTGGTGTTGCGCTCTCATCTAACTCGAATACCCTCAGGGCGTGGCCCTTGTGCATCAAGTTCACGTTCAGGCCAATATAGCTCTTATAACTGCTCCAGAAGGCTTCCAATAATTCGCGTACTACGTTTTCACTGGTGTCGTAGTTATTCCAGTCAAGATAGTATTCCCGCAGGGAAGTATCTTCCATTATCAATAGGTTAACGTTGGAAGGCACGAGGCGGAAAATCTGGATCTCCATCGCTTTGACTTGCAGCCATTGCTTTGGCATCAGGATCTCTTGCAGTTCGAACAGGGCATTCATCAGTAAAAAATTGCGTTTAAACAAATCATTACCAGGGTTTTCATCTAACGGATGGATTAGCCCGCGATTTTGCAGTTCGGTCGCCAGGTGATGGATTTTCCAGCTTTGATTAGAGGCTTGTAACACGGATAACACGGGCCAGATTAACGGGTTATCGCCCTTAGTGGTCGAGAGCGTTGCCGATTGAGCTTCTGCACTGAGTGAAGGTTTAGCGAGTAGCATACTGACTGTCCCATCCTAAGTTGTTATCAAGCGAGTGTGATTAAAAGTAAGGTTTCACTATCTATAAGATTTTAAATGTTTTTATCTTATTTTAATGCGAGTCGTTACCGAGCTTGGAATACACTATGCCATAGAGGAAAAGTGTAGGCAAAGAAGGATTCTAGAGCAATTTACCCCGAGGTCACTCCGACTTTGGTTGGTTTTAACTGCGGCAATGGGATCTGGCTGATGCTGGAGAGCAGGCGATAAAAATGCCCTTGTTTGCAATCACAAACAAGGGCATATGCAAACTTAGCGAACGAGGTTTAGATCTCGGTAAAGATAACCTCTTGCGCTAAACGTGACTTAGGTAACTTAGCGTTGAAGTCTTCTTCGGAGCGGTAACCTAGAGCGACCACCACAGATGCGCAGAAACCTTTTTCGCGCAGGCCTAAGACTTGATTGAGTTTAGTTGCATCAAAACCTTCGATTGGACAGGCATCGATATCGAGTACGCTCGCACCTAACATTAGGGTTCCGAGAGCTAAATACACTTGTTTTTCCATCCAATGTTGGGCGTCTTTTAACTCATTCTTGTGCATATTGGCAAAGAAAGAGCGGCCGTTGTGCTGGCCTTGCTTGGCTTCTTCATTGGCAAAACGGCCATCTGCAGCCTCTTGCTCTAACACTTGCAGTAAATGGGCTTCATCGAGTTGAGTGCGAGTGCAGAGCACGACCACATGGGAAGCATTAAGGATTTTCTGGGTGTTAAAGGCAAAGTGTTCGGTCGATTGCGCGATTAAGCTTTTGCCTTCGGCCGTGCTTGCTAACACAAAATGCCAAGGCTGCGAGTTAGTCGATGATGGGCTGAACTGCAGTAATGTCTTGATTTCGGCTATCTTGTCGGCAGGAATCGTCTTTGTTGGATCAAAGGCTTTAGTGGTGTAACGCTTTTTAGCGAGAAAACTTAAATCACTCATGTAACAGCTCCAAATCATCGAGGAATACAAAATCAACGACAGCATTTTAAGCGGGTTTAAGTAAAAAACAATGTGATCAAAACGGCTATCAGTTTCAAAATATTTTTGAAATTAATAGCCGTTGTGCGCAATGAATGCTGAGAGACTTTTTGTGAAGAGCAGTGAATAGTAAGAGTCACCTAATGACGTTATAGCTGGTTATACAAATTGCTGAGTGCGGTTTTGATGTGGGTAGATAGGTGAGCTAACTCAAAAATACTGAGTGAGATCAAAAGTCCTCCAAAATACCGTTGTCGCTCGTATGGTTTAATCTATTCCTTTGCTACATTTTATTAAGTCGAGCTTACTGTTTAGGGGAATGTATGGCGAGATTATTGATGCTGCTGATTGCTTTTAGCCTATTACCACTGTCTTGTGGCTACGCAAAGGAACTTAAGTTTGCAGTAGTGCCTAAATTCTATAGTATTTTTTTTGATCAAAGCAAAACGGGTTGTGTTGACGCCGCCGCACAAATTAAAGGGGTTGAATGCATCTATCGCGGACCCGAATCAAGTAGTGTGAGATTGCAAGATCAAGTGATAAACCAGCTGATTGATGAAGGTGTGGATGGAATTGCCGTTGCGGTTACGCAATCTAAGTATCTTGCCGAAAATAGCCTAAAGAGGGCAAAGGAAGCCGGCATCCCCGTTGTTACCTATGACTCAGACTTGGATGCTTCTATCGATGAAGCTCCTAAAAATTTACGTTTGGCTTATATCGGCACCGACAATTTTGCACTAGGTCAGTCGTTAGGGGAGGAGCTTAAAAAGTTACGGCCCAATGGGGGAACCCTCATCATGCAATCGGGGCGGCCCGATTCTCCAAATCTGAATTTAAGACTGATGGGCGTGCGCTCCGCGTTATCTGGCAAAACCTACAATGCCCCTCCAGGGAAATTACTTAATAACGAGCAGGGCTGGACTGAAGTGCGCGAGCCTTTGTTTAATTTTGACCAACTTAGTCAAGCGGTTAAGCAAATGGAGTCCGTGATGAAAGGCAAGCCAGTAAAAGCAAATTCCTTCGTTGCCGTAGGCGGTTGGGCACAAAATGATGCAGCCCTCTATCGTGAAATGATGGCTCCCTATCAAAATAAAATCGATAACAAGGACATCGTCATTATTATTACCGACACCTCTCCAGAGCAATTAACTATGTTGAAAGACCGCCTTGCCCATATCAACATTGGTCAAAGTCCCTATGAAATGGGCAGGCAGGCCATTTTGACCTTATATAAAATTGTCACCAAACAAAAATACGACGACATTATCTACACACCTGTGACCTTTTGTACTCAGCAGAACTATGAGACCTGCGAGAAACCTGCGGGAATGTAATGCCATTAGAGGTTATGTTCTAGAGACCGTTTTAGAGCGTGCAGCCCCGAAGAAGTCACAAACAGATGTTTGCACAGTCTTTTATATCCATCTTTTATATCCATAAGTTGGTGATAAAAGGTCATTGGTAATCAGTTGCTGTATTAATTTGGAATTACCCTATCAATATTCAAAGGTGAAAGTGGATCAAACTTGCCTAGTCTTGTTAACTTCGACCCATTTCCAATTTTCGTTGGCTTCTGGCGAACGAGCTTTTGCCCCAAAGTGTGTTTCGCAGTTCAAAAGGGGAATTAGACAAGTAAAGCTCTACGTATAGAAAAGTTGATGGTTCGACTTAGATGTTATGTATCCCATCTTTTTCGTAGCTTGAATGCTTTAATCAAAATCAAAGTCGTGGGGCTTCACCCCACACCCGACCAAGGAGGACTACTCGTCCTATCCTCCTTGGATGCTCCAAGACGCCCCTAACGGAGTTGAAAGCCCCTTGTGCTCATTGACAAATTTGCTATCGCTTCCGAAGGATGCGTCCCTGCACCTGCGAAAGCTAGCTTGCCATCCATGGCAAGACTCACGCAATTTGTCTATTCGCCCCGCGGCAACTCCGAGGGGAGGTGTATTCCTTGGCGTTTTGAGTCGTTAGATAGAGGTTCATCAGCAAAAAATAAGTGTGAAAGAATGAGAAAGCTAAAACAATATCAAGTGATTACCCATCAAGCTGTATAAAAAACTGCTACCGCAAAAAGCAAATTCCGATAGCATCATTTATACCAATTGACATGGATGTGGCTGTGGCTAAGTCCAATAAGCGATTTATGCCCTGCAAACAGCGCAGAGCATAAATACTAACAAGTTATGCGAATACAAATAGCAAGGAATAGACAATGATTGATTTTAAGAAAGAATGGGGAAAACTACTGCTTTTTGTAATTCTACTGTTGGCTTCTATAGGGCTTGTAGTTGTTCAGGTATTAAATTCTTCAAACCCCACGAAGTTAGAGGTCTCGCTAATTAGTGCGCTACAATATATTTGTTCAATTGGATTTACATGGCTCCTATCTATTATTGTATTTAACAATACCCATAAGGATAAGCAAAAGAAATTTGCCATTGGGGCATTTAGAAGGGTTAAAGAAATTGAAAGAAATATACAGAGAACACAAGAGTATATTGATCAATCACTAAAGTATGAGGAAGATCTAAAAAGCTGCTTGTCGGTTGCTAAGTTTAGCCTTGTAAATGCCCAAGATACTATTAACTCATCTATATCAGACTGGGCAGATATTATTGAAGATGAGCTAGAAATTTCAGCACAAATAGAACGGCTAGAGTCGTCATCTAAAGAAAATCAAAAAGACAATTCAAAAAATGATAGCGTAAATCAGAAGATAGCCACCTTATCCAAAAAGCTGCCTCCTGAATTACGCCATAAAGTATCAGTGGAACGCAGTAAAAGTGATCAGGTGAAAGAAGCTGTTATCTATTTAGGTAAAAAAATCATTGATGATGAATTTATTAAATTAAGAGGTTTCTGGGAGCCTCGCAAAGGCTTCATGAAAGATTTGTCTGGCATATATGCTGGGGCTAAAGTCTATATTGCTAGAGGAATTACGGACACTCGGCCTGGCGCTATATTAATCTACAACGAAGAAGGTGAAAGCTTAGCTGTTGTGACTAATCGCTGTAGTGAGTTAGGTGCTCCGTATGATGTTTTTGCTGATGCAATCGATGAGGTTTTTGGGCGGACATTAAGGCCGAAAATGTTTGGTGGTCATCCTGTACAGGCTGAAGTTGTAGAAATCGAAGACTTTAACCCAAAGTCAGAGCGCCAGTATTTGTACGTAAAGATACTAAAGCGTATGGATGGAGCTGTTAAGCATAAATATGACGAATTAAAATCGCATAACAAGTCAATGCAGCCGACCGCTGGCGCGGCAGCTGATTGAGGCGTTAAACCCTTAGAAAATTTTAATCTGAAACTCAAAAATTAGAGTCGAGAATCTAACACGCTTTTGTCCCTTTGCTTTTTACGTACATATCGCAAATGGGTAGTTGAAATTGGCATTGGGGCACCAGTGACCGTTGGCGACATGGATGTCGCCGTCGAGCCTATAGGGATACTTCATGTTAAATAAAGAGGCGGCGAGTCACTGGGGAAACAATGACAATAAACTCCATAAATAGATAAAAAGATTAATCGCTTCTGTCTCAAAGCATGCTGCGTGTCATCGAGCCAATACCATTGTTCAACTTTCAATGTTGTATAAGTCTTTATTACCTCAGCACCTTACTTAAAAAGCTTTGGGTTCTGGCTTCTTTGGGGCGGGTGAATAATTCCTCGGGGATATTGGACTCCACCACATAGCCGCCATCCATAAAGATGACTCTGTCCGAAACATCGCGTGCAAAGCCCATTTCGTGGGTGACAATCACCATGGTCATGCCTTTTTGCGCTAAGTCCTTCATCACATCCAGTACATCGCCGACCATTTCAGGGTCGAGTGCCGAGGTGGGCTCATCGAATAGCATCAGATCCGGCTCCATCGCCAGCGCGCGGGCAATGGCAACCCTTTGTTTTTGTCCACCCGAGAGACTCGAAGGGTAGGCATTAGCTTTATCCTGCAAACCCACTTGAGTGAGCAGCGCCAGCGCCTTGTTATCGGCTTCGGCTTGGGCCATTAACTTTAGGCTCACTGGCGCTAAGGTAATGTTTTGCAATACGGTTTTATGGGGGAATAGGTTGAAGTTTTGGAACACCATGCCCACTTTTTGCCGCAATTTATCGACACAGGCATCCTTGGCGGTAATGGATTGCCCTTCGATTTCAATATCCCCTTGGGTGGGTTTTTCTAACAGATTGATGCAACGTAAAAAGGTGCTTTTACCGCTGCCACTAGGGCCGATAACACTCACCACTTCGCCTTGGCGAATATGTTCGTTGATGCCCTTAAGGACCGCATTATCGCCGTAACTTTTGTGTAGGTTGGTTATGTTAATCACTTTGCTTCAACCTCTTTTCGAATTTCGACAGCATAAATGTGAAGCTGTAGGTCAGGAACAGGTAAATCAGTGCACAGGTAAAGAGTGGGATACTGTCTTCAAAGGTACGGCTACGGATAATCTCACCCGCCCGCATTAAATCCACACCGCCAATAAAGCCAATTACGGCGGTTTCTTTGAGTAGCACGATAAACTCATTGCCTAACGCGGGCAGAATATTCTTAATCGCCTGCGGCAGAATAATCAGCTTCATGGTCATCGCCTGTGACAGGCCGAGCGAGCGAGCCGCTTCGGTTTGACCTTTATCGACGGCTTGGATCCCTGCGCGAATAATCTCAGAGATATAAGCGCCGCTGTTTAAACCAAAGGCGATGATGGCGGCGGTGACCTTATCAACATCGAATGCGGCCAGCACGATGAAGTAAAGGATCACTAACTGCACCACCACTGGCGTGCCGCGGATCACGCCAACATAAAGCTCGGCGGGGAAGCGGATATACCACTTTGAAGACATCTTCATCAGTGTGGTACCCACGCCTAATACTGCGCCTAATAACATGGCGAAGAAGGTCACAATCAAGGTGACTTTTAAGCCATTTAGGATCAGCAGTATGCCTATCATGCCGTCGTCGCCAATGGGACTAAACAGCGAAGTATTGATTGCTTCTAACATAGGGATCACTTGATATGGGCTGAAACGAGCGCCTGATATTGGCCGCTTTCTTTCAAGTTTTTCAGCGTGTTATTAATGCTATTGAGAAGTTCAGGCTGCTGCTTTGATACCGCAAAGCCATAAAACTCAGGGGGAAAGTTCAGCTTGATCAGTTTGAGATCGGGATTTTTCGCCAGATAGTTCGCCGCAGGCTCGCTATCGAATAGCACTAAGTCGACTTTGCCATTCTTCAGTTCCATGATGGCTTCGAAGCCTGTGTTAAAAGCGGTGACATTTTGAGTGTATTTTTTAGACATCATATCGGCGGTTGAGCCAAGCTGCACCGCAAAGTGCTTGTCTTTAATGTCATCAAGGGTATGAATGGTGTCGTTATCTTTATTTACGAGCAGCACTTGAGTTGCCTCATAGTAGGGCTCCGAAAAGTTAACGCTGGCCTGGCGCTCTGGCGTGATGGTCATGCCAGAGGCGATAAAATCAATCTTGCCAGAGTTTAGCGCGACGATCAGTGAATCGAATTTCATGTTTTCGACTTTGAGCGTCTTGCCGGCATCTTTAGCGATTTGTTTGGCAAGCTCAATGTCGAAGCCTTTGATCTCGTCGCCACTTTGTCCGCCAACGTATTCAAAGGGCGGGAAGGCCGCATTGGTGCCAACCACTAAAACATCGTTGCTTTTCCCACATCCAGCTAACAACAAGGTGGCAGTGAGGGCTAGGCCGCCTAATAACATGGATTTTTTCATTTAAGACTCTCTTTTGAATGACTCGCAATGTGGCGACTATAGGGATGCGACGCTCTGGTGTCAATAATTATGCTTTAAAAATGATTAAAAATGCATTCAAGGTCGCAATTGTTGTATGCCTAAACACTTGTGATTACAACGCTGGCTGTGTTTGATATAGATACGTTTTTAAAGCGTTAGTGAATTGTTTAGGATGACCGTGAATAGCAATTTTCGGCTTTCACTTGTGCGGGATATATCATTTTTTATTCATTTTTACGGCTAAAATAGTTAGCGATGAACGATTTCTAACAAAAATTGTAAAAACTTCATTAAATTATGCCCAGTTAATCTAATCTTAATGCAGGATCAAATAGCAATTTATGGAGCGAAATGTGAGATACCTAACTCTGGCACCAGCGGCACTCCTTTTGGGCCTAGCAACTTCGGTCAGTGCAGAAGAATCGACCCAGTGGCATTACACCATGGGGATACACGATTTTATTGTGGAACAGGAAAGTTCACATACCTTTGGATTTAACGGCAACATTATGATTGAACATACCACGGCGTCGGATATTTACCTGTCTGCCATGCTGGATATGTTTATCGACATTGATACAGACGATCTCGACCCCGACCATATTCCTGTGTGGTTTAAATCGGACTATGTGGCCTCGGGTGAGTTCTACCATATCGATCCTCGCTTTTTCTTCGGATGGCAGGTGGACCTACAGGGTAAACGTAACACTGTGAGTTCCATCGAAAAGCAAGCCAAGCTATTCCCTGAATTAACCGCCAATTATAAGGGGCAGGAATCGCAGGCCCAGTTAAAGGCGGGCGCGGGTTATTACTATTTAGAAATCGATGACGACGTGCCCCGTACCCGTGGTTACGATCGGGGCGATTTTGGTAATGGCGAGTTCGCTTACACCTTAATGGGCAGTTTTGGTTTTGATATCACGCCCAAGTTAAACATGAGTTTTGCCGCGCAAAACTGGAACGACGGTGATAAATGGCTTGAAAATCAATATCGCTTCAGCATGAGTTACGATACGGATTATTGGGAGAAGGGCAGCCAGTGGTTACTGTATGTGGAGCATACCGAATATAATCTGGACCACTATGCCAAGGAGAGTGTGCACTCACCCGACTACTTGCCCATCCTGCCTTGGGATAACGATACCTTAGTGCGCTTTAGCTTAGTCGTGCCTTGGTAGTGAGCTACTTTTGCGTTAAGTGTTTCTCCACTAACGCAATCATCGCCTGCGCCGCAAAGGACAATACCTGTTCTTTGCGCCAAAACAGTGATAACTCCCAGCGCAGTTCATCGCTCGCCAATGGAATATTCACCACCCCAGATACGCTGTAACGCCGCGCGATAGAGCGCGGCAGTATCATCACGCCCGTGCCCGCCGCCACAAGGGCAATTCCGAAGTCGGCTTGGCTGACTCGAGTGATGTTTTTAGGAGTAAATCCGGCGTGTTGGCAAGCGGTTAACACCAGTTGATACAAAGTATATTCGGTTTCAAACATCACTTGTGGCTCGTCGACTAAGTCGTGGATCGACAGCATTGGTCGCGAGGTGAGGGGATTCTCCTTGGGCAGCACCACCACCATGGGATCGTTAAACACTCGAATACCGTGGTAACCATCGTCGAAGTTGATAATCCCGGTGGCCAGTTCAATTTCACCCTTTTGAATAGCTAAGGTTTGCTCCACGCCGCCGCGCACCAGCAGGTGCATATCAATTTGCGGATATTGCTGGCGATATTTGGCAATGATAGGGGCAAAAATTTCAGCACTGCCGAGTGGCGCGAGACCGAGTTTCAATTCGCCTGCGGTTAAACTGCGCTGGGCACTGAGTTCGGCCAGCATGCGTTGTCGGCCAGCGAGTAACTCCTTGCCATGGCGATAGACCACTTCTCCCGCTTGGGTGAGCTTAACTTGAGTGCCACGTTTGCCGCGCTCGAGTAGTACCAGATCGAGTTCTTCCTCTAATTGACGCAGCGCCTTGGAGAGGGCGGGTTGGGTGAGGTGAACCTTTTCGCTGGCCTTGCCAAAACCGCCGGCATCGATGATCTCGATAAAATAACGCAGCACTTTAAGATCCATTCTTGCCTCGATAATACATTCTTAAAATTCATGGATTACATGCTTAATATTCATTTTTTTATTGAATAGGCAAGCCTAAAATATTCCCATAGCAACTTTAGTGTAAATCGAGAAACCGCATGTCTTTCCTGCAAGCCGCAATACGTCGATGCCGTCATGGGGCTTTATTGTTAACTCAAATAGGCCTCTTTTGTTTATTGTCTTTCGCCTGCCATTGGTTCGCCACTTGGGCGCATTTACCTGTGCCTGGTAGTGTATTGGGTTTAGGTATCTTACTGATTTTACTCGCGACTAAGTTAATCCCTGAAAACGCGGTGCAGCTTGGTGCCGCTTGGTTGATTGGTGAGTTGCTGCTGTTTTTTATTCCGCCAGTGATCTCTGTTATCAAGTACGAAGGCCTATTTGAGCAATATGGGGTGAATATTCTCTTCACCTTAGTCATGGGCAGTGTGTGCGTGATGGTGGGCACGGGATTTGTGGTTGACCGAGTATTTCGTTTCGAGCGTCAACTCAATATCAAAAAGCATGCACGTCGCCATGCTAAGGCCGCCTAATGTCGAGCCTTAACTTAAGCCCTGCAGCGATTTCTGAATTACTGTTTTCGCAGACGGGATTGGCACTTATCAGCTTGTTATTAACGCTATTCTGTTACTTTGCGGCTAAGCGTTTATATAGGTTCCACCGTGTGTGGTGGTTGGCGCCGATTGTACTTGCACCCGTGGTGATTACGCTCTTGGTGTTTAATCTCGACATTCCACTACCGACTTATTTTGAATACACCCATTGGTTAATGGCGATGTTAGCACCAGCGACGATCGCATTTGCCTTGCCGATTTATCGGGAGCGTAAACTCATTCGCCAATATCCGCTGACCATTGCCCTTGGGGTGATAGCGGGATTGTTGCTGGGCATGATTTCTAGCTGGCTGTTAGTGAAATTTGTGCCGCTACCGGTCGAGCTGTCTAAGAGCTTGTTGGTGCGTTCGGTATCTACGCCCTTTGCGATGGAGGCGACAAGCGCCTTTGGCGGTGTGCCAGAACTGACCGCCATGATGGTGCTCATCACCGGCATTATCGGCATGTTGGTATGTGAGCCGCTGTTCAAGTTGATGCACATTCGTACGTCTTTAGGTAAAGGCGTGGCATTGGGCGCTTCGGCCCACGGTGCGGGCGCCGCAAAAGCCAGTGAGTTAGGCCAGCAAGAGGGGGTTATTGCCAGTTTGACCATGATTTTTATCGGGATTGCTATGGTGCTGGGCGCGCCCGTATTTGCCGTGATCTTCAGTTAGTGTTCGAGAGTGATGTGCTGAATTTGCGTTAACCCTCTCTACCTTAATGTGATTTTGTCAGTTTTAATGATGTTGTTTTGCCTCTTAGGGCGCTAACCTCTGCTTGGGTTATGCGCCCATTTTTTTAGCTGGCGGCGAATCTCGAAATAGAATCACACTAAATTAAATCGAATAGGGATATAGGATGGATAAGCAAACACGGGTATCGAATGTGACATTGAGGCCCATAGGGCAAGACGATCTGGAGTTGATCTTCACCCATCAACAGGATCCGATAGCGTCCCAATTGGCGCAATTTCCTTCGCGGGATCGTGAGGCGTTTTACCTTCATTGGCAGCAAAATATCCTCGGACAGGCGTCGGTACTGGCACGGGGAATAGAAGTCGATGGCTTGCTGGTTGGCAATATTGGCCATTGGCATATGGATGGTCAGGCGATGATTGGTTACTGGATTGACCGCGCATTTTGGGGGCGCGGGGTGGCAACCTTAACCTTAAGCGCATTTTTACCTTTAGTGACCTCAAGGCCGCTTTTTGCCCATGTAGCACAGCATAATCTTGCGTCCCAGCGGGTGTTGCTGCGCCATGGGTTTGTAAAGATGGACAGACTCATTCAAGAGGCTGACGATGTGGCACCTTTGTTGGAGTTTGTGCTGCGCTGATGCTTAAACCGTCACGCTAACCAAAGGCTTAAAGCCCTTAACATGAGATTTTGGCATATTGGGAGCCGATATATTATTTAATAAATCTATTTAGATACACGTGTTTTATCGTAAATTTAGATTTATCAACCCGACTTTAGTCTAGTACCTGATGGCTTGACCTCATTGGCTAACTCAATGAAACTCTCCATTTAATCACCTCCTACTAAAGTATGGATAATTAAATAATGTTTATTTTCTTCTTATGCCTTGCGCTCTTAGTGCTGGCATACAAGTTTTATAGCCCATTTGTTGAGCGCCAAGCAGGGATTGATCCTAAAGCGCAAACTCCCCAAGCAAGATTCGAAGACGGCGTGGATTATGTGCCCGTTCACCCCGCTAAAGCGTTTTTGATCCAATTCTTAAACGTTGCCGGTGTCGGCCCGATTTTTGGTCCTATCCTAGGTGCTTTATATGGTCCAGTCGCCTTACTCTGGATTGTGTTAGGTAACATTATTGGTGGTGCGGTACACGACTATTTCTCGGGCGTGTTAAGCATTAAAGAAGACGGTAAGAGCCTGCCAGAAATCGCCGGTCACTACTTTAATGTCTACTTTAAAGGCGTGATGCTGCTGTTTACTGCGATGTTACTGTTCTTCGTGGGCGTGGTGTTTATCATGAGCCCAGCGGGTCTGTTAAGTAACCTCGACTATTTTAAAGATACCATTTTTGGCAATAACACCTTCTGGGTGTTAGTGATTTTGGCTTATTACTTCTTAGCCACTATGCTGCCAATCGATAAGATCATCACTAAGCTGTATCCCGCTTTTGGTCTGTTGATGATCGTTATGACCACTTCGATTGCGGTTGCTCTGCTGATCAGCGCGCCACAGTTACCCGAAATGGGCGATGTGTTTGCTTACTTCAACCACAGCCATTACAACAATGAGTTACTCGAGCCTAACCCAGACGGTTTACCGATTTGGCCATTGCTGTTTGTGACTATTACCTGTGGTGCAATCAGTGGTTTCCACTCGACTCAAGCACCTATTATGGCGCGCTGCCTGACCAACGAGAAATACGTTCGCCCGGTTTACTATGGCGCTATGGTGGCTGAAGGTGTTGTGGCTTGCGTGTGGGCAACTGCGGGTATTGCGGCCTTCCCAGGTGGTTATGTTGAGCTTAAGAGCTTACTCGACCAAGGTGGTCCAGGCCTGGTCGTTAACCAAGTGGCTACTAGCTATCTTGGTGTATTAGGCGGTGTAATGGCAATTATTGCGGTGGCTGTATTCCCTATTACCTCGGGTGATACTGCATTTAGATCGCTGCGTCTCACCATTATCGACGCCTTTAACATCCCACAGAGTATGCGTAATCGCTTGCTGGTGGCAGCGCCTATCCTGACGATCGCTTACTTTATGACTAAGATCGACTTCTCCTTGATCTGGCGTTATTTCGCCTTCTCAAACATGCTGTTATCGACAAGCGTGCTGTGGTTGGCGACTAAGTACCTGTTCGATAGAGGCAGCTTCCATTGGATTGTGAGTTTGCCTGCGATTGCCGGAACCTGTGTGACCATCTCTTACATCATGACGGCGGGTATTGGTTTAGGTTTGCCTCAATCTCTGAGTCAACCCGTGGGGATTGCGGTCGGCGTAGTGTGTTTAGTGGCCTTGATTATTGCCCATAACAAACGTAAAACAGTGCTGGATACAAACTCTTAACCTCATCGGTTTTATGACTGCTAAGGGCTGCATTTTGCAGCCCTTTTTAATACTATTTTCATAAACTGGCGTCAGTATTGAATATTGTCAATGTGACATATTCCATTGCGTCGAAATTATGTTAGATTCTGGCGAACTGATGGAGATAGAGGTATGGTTATCACTGTCATCAACAGTTCTCCACAGGGCAGTCACTGCAATATTGCTTACTTTTGCAGAGAAGTGTCAGGAAGTTACACCAAATCAGAGTCTGCTTATGCAACCCAATTTATTTCCCGAACAAAGACATTTTAATCGTGAGCCGATGGTGATGCCGTCGGTGGAAGCTCAGTCTACCCGTAGCCGTTTACAACGCATGGTGGGCAGTGTGCTACTCACCTGCAGCGTGTTGTTAAGCTTATCTGCTTGTGCAGCGGGTAAGGCAAGTGCCCCGCAGGAAGAAGAGTTTAGCTACGCCTGGTTGAAAGGCTATGCCCATACGCTGGCGGCTGAGTCCTATGTGAGCCATAAGGGCGAGTTGCCAAAAAGCTTACAGGGCATGAGCTGGGATGATTACCAGCAGTTCCATTTCAAGAAAAAAGCCGCCCTGTGGCGTGAGGATGATTCGGAGTTTCGCGCCGAGTTATTCCACTTAGGTCTGTACTTCGATACGCCTGTGCATATTTACCAATTGGAAAATGGCAAGGCAAAGCTGATCGAATATTCGTCTTCCATGTTCGATTACGGTAAATCCAAGGTAAAGGGTAGCCAGCTACCAAAAGACCTAGGTTTTGCTGGGTTTAGAATGCAGTTTAATACCGACTGGCAGCGTGACGTGGTCGCCTTCTTAGGTGCCAGCTATTTCCGCGCCGTAGGTCAGGAAATGCAATATGGTCTATCTGCCCGTGGTTTAGCGGTAGACACTGCGCTGCCTAAGCCTGAAGAATTCCCTATGTTTACCCGTTTCTGGTTAGAGAAACCACAACCGGGTTCTAATATTGCGACTGTGTACGCTCTGTTAGATTCACCAAGTGTGACAGGGGCTTACCGTTTTGATATCGAGCCGGGTGAGCGTTTAAAAATGAAGGTCGATGCGGCGATTTACCCGCGTAAGGCCATCGAACGTTTAGGCGTTGCACCACTGACCAGTATGTACATGGTGGGTGAAAACGATCGCCGCACCGGTTACGACTGGCGTCAAGAGATCCACGATTCAGACGGTCTTGCCATGCACACGGGGAACGGTGAATGGATTTGGCGTCCGCTGGGTAACCCAAGCAACCTGCGTTTCAATGCCTATAGCGATGAGAATCCAAAGGGCTTTGGTTTAATGCAGCGCGACCGTAACTTCGACCATTATCAAGATGATGGCGTGTTCTACGAGAAGCGTCCAAGCCTGTGGATTGAGCCTACTGGCAACTGGGGTAAAGGTTCGGTGCAGTTAGTGGAAATTCCAACACTGGATGAAACCTTCGACAATATCGTGGCGTTTTGGAACCCAGCAGAGCCTATTCAGCCAGGTCAAGAGTTGCTCTACAGCTACAACATGTACTGGGGCGGTATTCCACCCGTGCAGTCACCCCGTGCCCGCGTAGTCGATACCTTTACCGGTATTGGTGGTGTGGTTGGTCAAAAGCGTAAGTACTATAGCAAGCGCTTTGTGATTGATTTTGCTGGTGGTTCCTTACCTATGCTGGGTAAAGATACCCAAGTGAAAGCGGTGATTTCGACCTCTCAGGGTCGTGTGGAAATCGAATCTGCTCGCCCACAACATGCGATCAACGGTTACCGCGCTATGTTTGACCTAGTGCCGCCAGAAGACAGCGTTGAGCCGATTAACCTCAGAGTTTACTTAGAGGTAGATGGTCAGCCATTAACTGAGACCTGGATGTACCAGTGGACACCACCACCAGTGAACGAGCGTGAATTGCATAACGCCGGTCATCTGCAGTAAGCCGTGACTCAGTTTTAAATCTTAAAACGCCAGCCCTGTGCTGGCGTTTTTGTTTTGGCCTTAGCTACTTTTTACTCAGTATGGTGTTTATACCGCTTGATAGGCTAAGACTAGATTATCTAAAAAATGCCCCAGCAACTGATTCATCTGAGTCGTTGATTGCTCCAGGATGAACTCAGGACTTTGAATGTATGACATGGTATGCATATTGGAAAAAGCCTGTTCTTGGGCAATGAGTGGCGTCAATTGACTACTGATAAATTCAAGATGGCATTGGAATCCATAAACTAAATTTGTGTAACGTACAATTTGCCGTGGGCAAGCTTCACTGGTGGCGAGTACTTCGCTATTGGGAGTGAGGCCTGGCATGTCGTTATGCCAGTGGCCGACTATTTCGGTTGTCGAAAATGTCTTAAGGTTAATATCATTTTTACCTGCTGCCGTTAGCTCTATGGGGAAATAACCAATCTCGGCATGTGGGCTCTTTTGATAATGGGCGCCTAATGCTTCGCCAATTAATTGTGCGCCAAGGCAAACCCCCACAACGGCTTTATTTGTTTGAATAGCTTGTCTGATAAGTCTTTGTTCTGCTTGACTATCAAAATATGGCCAATCGCTTTGGCATGTGGCGGGAGACTGAGGGCCTCCGAGGATAATTAACAGATCAAAACCATCAGTATCTTCGGGGAGGGCTTCACCTAGATAGACTCTGCTAAAGCTCATTTTGTAGTTTTTGCTGGCGGCCCAATCACTAAAATATCCTGGACCTTCATAGCTTTCATGAATAATGCAATGAATCTGCATTGAGTTTTCCTGTGTCTTTTATGAGATTACGCTATGCTACAATTCTTTTATTTGGCCGAATAACGTCATATGGACAAGTAATAATGTTAAGTCGCCAACCTGATTCGATTAACACTATTATTGAGCAAGCACCTAATATGCCTTGCTTTGTAAAAACGATTGAGATGCAGAAGGGGTATGTGGATGTTTTACATAAGCACTGTTGGCATCAGCTTATTCTTCCGCTTCAAGGCCTGTTACAGACAGAAGCAAATGGGGCACTGTTCTTAGTTCCCCATACCACAGCGCTTTTTGTGCCAGCAGGGGTGATACATGAGTCTGTTGCGATTACTGATACTTGTTTTATTGGTGTCTATCTGAATCCTATGTGTGGTCGAGATTATGGCGCCACGATAAAACCGGTCGCTATGAGTGCTTTTCTAAGGGAATTAGTGTTAACGATCAGAAAACAATGTGTTTTTAATACCCAAATGAATGTTGAACCAATAGCTCTGCCGGCAATACAGCGTTTGCTTGAGGTGTTATACGATCAAATTAATAGTGCAGAGGGACAGACTTTTAAGTTATTGATACCGCAAGATAGGCGCCTAAAATTGATTTTTGAGCACTTAACTCAAACGCCAGCTTTAGATTTATCTTTAGCGAAATGGGGTGAGATGGTTGGGGCATCGGAACGAACATTGTCGAGGCTATTTGTTAGGGAGTTTGGTTCTTCCTTCGGATTATGGCGCCAACATTTACGGTTGATCTATTCGCTATCACTATTGGCCACTGACCTGTCAATACAGAATGTGGCACACCAAATTGGTTATCAAAATGATTCATCCTATATCAAAGCTTTCAAGGAGCGTTTTGGGATGACGCCACAACGATTTCGGTTAGGCGATCATGGGATATAACGCTATTACGACTTATGGTGCAGAATACTCTATTTAGTTGGCATTTATTAAATTGAATCAATATTTTGAGTATTTTTTGCGGCCTGAATGTTCATTGGCACCGAATAAAATCAAGCCAGTGTTAAATGCAAGCCTGACACGGAGTTATTGAGGACTGATTCACTTTTTGCAAATCTAAATAATTTTTCACTGTCAAAGAGGCCAACCTTAGGCGTAATCTGTGGCGTCCTCGTTATAGGTTAGCGATTCATGTTTGAGATATTGACTTCTATCGGCCTGGGTTGGTCGGTAGCTTTAGTGCTAGCGGTGTTATTTGTGCTGGCCTACGAATTTATCAATGGTTTCCACGATACCGCCAATGCTGTTGCCACAGTCATCTACACCAAGGCAATGCCTGCCAACCTCGCGGTGATTTCTTCAGCCCTGTTCAACTTTGCCGGAGTGCTGCTCGGCGGACTTGGCGTCGCCTACGCCATAGTGCATTTGCTGCCCGTCGATTCTTTACTGGGAATGGATTCAACCCAAGGGCTGTTGATGGTGTTCTCACTGCTCTTTTCGGCCATTATTTGGAACTTAGGGACTTGGTATTTTGGCATTCCTGCCTCCAGTTCCCATACCCTGATTGGCTCGATTATGGGTGTTGGCGGCGCGTTCGCCTGGATACACAATGAACCTGTACTGCATGGCATCAACCTCACCAAAGCCACGCAGATTATGCTGTCGTTGATCATTTCGCCCACACTGGGGTTTGTGCTGGCGGGGATACTGTTATTGCTAATGAAGTTTGTGTGGCAAAAGCACAAGATCCACCGCACCCCCGATGAACAATTTCAGATTAATGGCAAACGCCATCCGCCGTTCTGGGCGCGCGTCAGTTTGATTGCCTCGGCCATGGGGGTGAGCTTTGCCCACGGTTCTAACGATGGCCAAAAGGGCATTGGCTTAGTGATGCTGGTACTGATCTGTATGGCGCCAGCGTATTTTGCCCTTGACATGAGTAGCCAATCCTATGATTTGGCGAGAACACAGGATGCTAACCGCCGCATTATGGCTATCTACAGTCGCAATCAAGCTGTGATTAGCGATCAGGTGGATGTTAAAGCACAAGTGAATGTGACTGACACTTTACTGAGCCACTGCTCGGCGCAAACCGTATTACCGGCCATGTCGCTGCTCGATCGCCGTTTAGATAAGGCCAGCAGTTTTCAAGAGATGAGTGTCGAAGAACGTCGTGAAGTGCGCCGCTTGCTGCTGTGTATCGATGATACTGCGCGCAAAGTGGCAAAATTAGACTTACCCGCCAAGGAGTTAACATCACTCAATAAATGGCGTAAGGACTTAACTAAGTCAACCGAATACGCGCCTTTGTGGGTGATCGTAGCCATTGCGACGGCCTTGGGCTGTGGCACCTTAGTGGGTTGGCGCCGCATTGTTTATACGGTCGGTGAGAAGATAGGCTCCTCGGGGATGACCTACAGCCAAGGGATTGCGGCGCAGGTGACGGCGGCGGCATCGATTGGGATCGCCAGCGTGACGGGTATGCCGGTTTCAACCACCCATATTCTGTCTTCGGCGGTGGCGGGCACTATGGTGGCCAATCGCTCAGGCTTACAAAGCCAAACCATTAAGCAGATCTTATTAGCTTGGGTGCTGACACTGCCGATTACCATGCTCTTATCTGCATTGGTTTTTATTACTGCTAACGCGCTCTGGGGTTAACGGTATTCTTTACCACGTCAGTTGCATCTGCGCGGCAGACTCTGCCAACGCTTTGTGCAACTGAATAGTGGGCAAGCTGACCTCATCGGCCAGTTGTTGCTGCAACTGCTGGTATAAACGTACCGCTAATTCGGGCGCGGTCTGGTTATCGGGCGTATGGATAAACAGATAGGGCTCACGGCCTTCTTTTATCCAGAGTGCGAGTTGCCTTAGCCAGTTGTTAAAAAAGCTATCGTTATTCTTTACCTGCAATTTATCGTTACTCGCTGCTAAGGCTTCAATCGTGCCATCCGTTTGGCCAATAAAACGCACCACGGGCGCATGGGCGGTCGCGATAGCGTGAACGGGCACCTGTGGTTTTTTCTTATGGGCATCGATAATGGCCTCGTTAGCGGGCGGCAGGGCAAACAGTGGCCGACTGTCCATGATAATGCGATTGGCTTGTCTGTCCATCAACAGGCGATTTAGTGCTCGCTCTGCGTCTCCCTTGGCAAAAAAGGCTAAATGGCGAACCTCTACGCCATAACTTAAGCCTTGCGGTAAAAGATCAAAAAACCTGCTAGCACCGGCAGCTGTTCGGGGCCGAAGGAAGCGGGAAGCTGAATTTTCCACAAGCCGGTTTTTTCAACCAAGGGTGACATCACTTGGAAGAAGGCCAATAACTCCTGCTGACAATCCTGCAACTGCTTTTGATGGGTGATGGTTTGTGGCAGTTTGAAGGTAAAGCGAAAATCATCGGGAGTGGCGCTGTGCCAATTCTTCACTGTTTGCGCATTTGGCGTCGCGTAAAAGCTGGTATTGCCTTCCACTGTGTTGAAGATGCTGGCATAGCGGGCAAGTCTTTCAGCCTGTTTAGTGCTTGAACCATAAACACTTTCTTGCCAATGGTTATGCGACCACATGGCAAGCCCGAGACGTAAATGTCGCGCGCTATGGGGAGGGGACTGGAACGACGTCAAATATACTCCTACTTAACTGGCTAAACACTGGAATGAGGTTTAAGTTGGCGACTCATGCCATCGCCCTTGGGGTATTGTGCTTAAATCGGTTTGTGTCCGTCAAATCCACCGCTGGTTTTTATCATTATGCGGGCGCAATTGCGCTGGATTTAGCTTGGAACTGTCATGGTAATTAACCTACTCTAATAGTATGTTATTCTGTGTTTTGGACTTTAACGGCGGGGATTTCCCCGGTTTGTTAATGGGCCTTGTGACGTAAATGAACCCTCGGCATAGTTGGAGAGTTGTGTGAAAAACGATGGTTATACTTCCCTAAGCCAATTTGTTGATTTGTTATTAGATGCTATTTGCGTCGTCGATAAAACCGGGCGCTTCGAGTTTGTCAGTGCGGGCGCGGAGCGTATTTTTGGTTATACCCCAGATGAAATGCTGGGGATGCAGATGTTAGATCTTGTGTATCCAGAAGATAGAGAACGCACACTGGCCGCCGCCAATGACATTATGGCGGGCAGTTATAAGCTCGATTTTGAAAATCGTTATATTCGTAAAGATGGCTCGTTAGTCGACATTCTCTGGTCTGCCCGCTGGTCTGAGGATCGCCAGCAGCGGATTGCCGTCGCTCGCGATATCACTAAAAGCAAAGCCGCCGAGCGGCGTCAGGCTGCGCTTTATGAGATTTCTGAAGCGGTTCATGTTACCGAAGATCTCCTCGCCCTGTATCGACGCATTCACCAGATCCTGGCCAAACTGTTACCGACGGATAATTTTGCTATCGCGCTATATGATGCCGATCTTAATGAGTTAGATTTTCCCTATCGCGTGTTGGCGGGGAGCAAAATCCGGCGCAATCCGCCAGTTTCGATCATTTTACCGAGCAAGTGATTCAAAGCGCAGAGTCTATGCTGCTTTGCCCCATGACTCGGCCTGTTTCTGAGGTTGAAAGTGAGCTTTGCTATTCGCAAGTCGGTCCGCAAAAAAATCAGCAAGATAACCCGAAAGCCATAAGTTGGCTTGGCGTGCCGCTAACATTGCAGAAGGGCATTATCGGGGCCTTGATTATGCACAGTACGCCTGATTCTAGGGCTTACACTCAGCAGGATTGTGAGTTACTGGAGTTTGTGTCGACCCAAGTCGCTTTTGCGATTGAGCGGCGGCAGATGTTGGCGCGTTTAGAGCATATTGCGCTTTATGACCAACTCACCCATTTGCCAAATCGTGAGTTGTTTTATGACAGATTCCAGAAGGCGCTATCGCGCGCGAATCGCGAGTCGAGCTATTTTTCCTTACTCTATTTGGACTTAGACAAGTTTAAATGGGTGAATGATACCTATGGCCATGGTGTGGGCGATCTCTTGCTACAAATCACCGCTCAGCGGATCTTGGGATGCGTGAGAAACTCGGATACGGTTGCCCGTTTTGGTGGCGATGAGTTTGTGATCCTGCTTGAACGTGTCGATTCGGCGCAGAATACCTTGCTCGTCGCCCAAAAGATCTTAGAGGTGCTTAACCAGCCCTTTGAGCTTGTGAATCAACAGGTCCATATTTTGCCGAGCATTGGGATTGCCCTCTATCCCGAGCATGGCAGGGATGAAAAACAACTGTTGTCCTGCGCCGATACGGCGATGTACAAGGCGAAGCGTAATGGCGGCAATCGGATTGAAATGGGTTATCAAGGCTTAAAGACCAGCTATTTCGAGCCCTTAATCCAACCCCATCGAGAGGCCTTAAAGCGCTAGTGTAATCTTTATAAAAAAATCCCCGATAAGCTCAAGATTATCGGGGATTTTTTATAGCGTGGTGATGCGTTAGGGCATAGGGCGTTGGCGCATTTATAGCTTAAAGCGGCCGACTTCCTGTTGCAGCGAGGCGGCTAAATGAGCCAATTCCTGCGCTTGTACCATAGAGCTTTGCGCCTCGATGGAGAGGTTTTCAGAGACTTCACGAATCGACTCGGTATTACGGTTAATTTCGCTGGTGACCGAGGTTTGTTCCTCTGCTGCGGTGGCAATCTGGCTCGCCATATCCGAGATCTCATTAATGGCTTTGCTGATCTGTAGCAGGCTCTCACTGGCCGAGTTGGCGTCGGCGACACTGGTTTCAGCCATATCATGGCTTTGAGTCATAGATTTAACCGCCTTACCCGCAGTTTGCTGTAAGGTTTCGATCATCGCCTGAATTTCTTGGGTCGAGGAGTGAGTGCGCTGCGACAATACGCGCACCTCGTCGGCCACCACCGCAAAGCCGCGACCTTGTTCACCGGCGCGGGCGGCTTCAATGGCGGCGTTTAACGCCAGCAAGTTGGTTTGTTCGGCAATGCCACTGATGGTGAGCAGGATGCTATTAATTTTTTGCGAGTGTTCGTTCAACTCGCTGATAATACGGCCCGCGGTCTCGACCTCATTGGCTAAGTTACGAATCGATTGCTGACTCTGCATCACTTGTTTTTGGCCGTGGTTCGATAGACCAACCGCGTCTTGTGCCGTTTGCGCGGTATGCTCTGCGTTGCTGGCAATCTCTTCGGTGGCGCTCGCCATCTCAGTGACAGCGGTCGCCACCATGGTGACTTCATCCTGCTGCACGGCGATGCGCTGGCTATTATCCGTGGCCGATGCACTGCTGCCCTGGGCTTGATATTCCAGTTGACCAGCAATCTTGTGCATTCTGGAGATCATGCCATGCAGGCGCTCGACGAAGCGGTTAAAGCCCGAGGCCAAGATACCAATCTCGTCGTGGCTGTTGGCGGTGTGTATTCTCATTGTTAGGTCGCCATCCCCTTCGGCAATATCATTGAGTGCCAAGGCTACGCGCTCTAGGTCTTTAAATTGAATTTTGAAGATAGCCACGAGAACCAAGCCGAAAAGGACCAGTAACGCAGCACCGACGGCGGACATCCACCAAGCGAGTGTGGTGGCCTGCGACATGATCTCCTCTTTGTTCATCACGAAAATCAACTCCCAATCGGTGGACGGGATTGCTGCCACATAAATGAGTTGAGTTTCGCCGTCGAGTTCACGCTCTTCTAAGGTATTGGCATTTGCCCGTTGGGATAACCAGCTGGGGGTAAAGTCTTTATCTATGGTGTTCAGCTGTTGATTGTTGAGCTGGCTATTGGGATGGCTGATGATAAGCCCTGTTTTGTCTACCATTAAGGTATAGCCTTTGCCTGGGACTTGAAGGCGCTGCACCGCATCGGTGAGTTGGTCTATGGTGAGGTTTGCAGCCGCCACCCCGAATAGGCTACCCGAGACCATGACTGGCTCGGCAATGGTCACCACTTGTTTTTTAAGGTGGCGCTCACATAGGGCGCCGTCATCACCATTGCATTGGCGGCTTTGGCGTCCATATACCAAGGACGAACTCTGGGATCATAGTTAGCCGTGTTTAGCGCGGGATCTTGGCGGTACATGTTGCCTTGTTCATCGCCAAAATAGGTCAGCGCGAATCCCATGCCATTATGGGCTTGTAATAAATAGGGCGTGATCTGCACATTTGGATCGGCTTCAATGGTCTTTTTAAGACTGGTAATCGCCATTTTGCGATCTTGCATCCACAGGCCTATCCCTTCGGCAAAGGTGTTCGCCAGTTGATCAATTTCATGTTGGGTATTTTCTAAGGCGTTATTGCGGATGAAATAGCTTGAAATGCTTACCAGCACTGCAACAGTAATGAGAACGGCGAAAAGACTACTAAAGAGTAGGCGGGTTTTGAGTGTTGATCTCATATTTAATTCCTTTAAATTCCGTTAGCTGTCTAACGTCAATAGAGTATAGCGGCTGAAAGTGTGAAAGTATTAATTGATAAGTTGCCAATTTTTTAATGTGTTTAAATTGGCAGCACCTCGGATTGACTGTCATCTTGGTAAATTGGCGATATTGCCCAAATAGGAGTTTACTCCTGTAAGATGACTAATTTGATTTGTTGCACAGCTTTCATCGGATATAAGGCATACTCTGATATAACAGTAAGTTAGTACAAATCAGTGCTGATGAATGCAAATGAGCGGAATAATATGAAATGGAATTTTCCTCGCTGGAGCCTTAATCCCTGGTTACATACCTGCCTTATCTTTATTTTGCCCATACTGCTGGCATGTGCGATGCAACCTTGGTTGACCCGTTACAGTATGGAAAAAAGATTCAGCGATGATTTAGATATTATTGCGACTTCGTTTGCCAATGGACTCGATGGATTTGAAGCGACAAATGTCGCGCAGGCCTTCAGCGAATTATCTTTTACCTGCGATACCGACGATATCGCGCTGCTAAATAGCCCATCCTTAAGCCCCGCGATCGTTCGTTTTATTCAGTTAGAATTGGTAGACGGCAAGCAATGCTCCAATATAGGGCCTCCGGTTAATTATCAGTTCGACCGCTCTCGAAGTTTATATTTCGATTCACATCGAGTGGATATTGCCACGACAGTCGCGGCTAACGATAGGGCTCGCAGCATTGGTTATGTGTTCCATTTGGGCGAACAAAAGTTAGTCGTGCTCACCAATAGCTCTGTCTATAACGAAACCCTGTCAAATCTGTGCCTAGGTTGTTATCAACTATTGGTTGGTTATCAAGGCCTTTCTTCCCTAGAGCGGGGCGTCGAGCGGCTAGAAACAGAGAACGTATTAATTGAGGACTCTCGTTATATCAACGTATTAGGTGTGACCTTGACCTTAAGGGCGGGGGATACGCTTTACTGGCGAGAAGCCTCACACGTAGCCGTTGTGCTATTTGTGGTTGCCTTGATAGTGTCTTTCCTTGCGGTGATTTTTTATTGGAATTGGCAATCGGCGCGGGTGTCGCTGGGGATGCTTATCCAAAAAGGCATCAGCCGAAAAGAGTTTATTCCTTATTATCAACCGATTATCGATTGCCGCACCGGAGAGGTCGTCGGCCAAGAGATGTTAGTCCGCTGGCGCCGTTTCGATGGCGTGCTCGTTCAACCGAATCAGTTTATTCCCTACGCCGAAGATTCGGGCTTAATTTTGCCGATCACCGATCTTATCCTCGAGCAGGTATATCAGGACTTGCCTCAGCTTAAAGGCTGGGTCAGCGTTAATATCGTCGCCCAGCATCTCGAATCTGGGTTATTGAGCAAATGGTTCTCCAGCCATAGCGATCACAAGGTTAAGCGCATCGCCTTTGAGCTGACTGAGCGTAAGCCTATCACCCAATTTGAGTTAGCCCTCGCCGAGATAAAGGCGGTATTGCCCCTGTGCCATGATTTTAAACTCGATGATTTTGGGACAGGTTATGGTGGTTTTAGCTACTTACAGCGGCTAGGGATTAACAGCATAAAAATCGATAAGATGTTTACCGATACAATAGGCACGCAGGATTTAAAAGGCGAGGTACTCGATGCCATTATCGCCTTTGGCCGTGAGTCGCAGATGGATATGGTGGCCGAAGGCGTTGAAACTCAGGCACAAGTGGAGTACTTAGCTGCGAAAGGGGTTTATCAACATCAGGGATATTTTTACGCTAAACCTTTGGCGCTCGAAGAGTTGCTGCTGTTCTACCAAGAATTGCCTTCTCGGCGTATTGAGTAACGGGATAAAAAAGAGGCTCAATTGAGCCTCTTTTTATGAGCCATTATCAATGGGTCATTTTATTTTTGATCAGTACGCAACGTTGCTCGGTTTGGCGGGTTTCTAACAGCGTGCGGCGCGTTAGGTTAGATAATCCTGTTTGGGTATCTAATACCTTATCCAAGGCGGCAATACTGGTGTAGTTACAGTCGGTTGGGATAAGGTTGCGGCTGTAGCTACGCATAAACACTGGGCCTTTCTTATCCATGTCCGCCAAGTTAGCGAGGCGCTCTTCCGCGGTGGCCGCGCTTAGCAGTTTCTGTTCAGCAGGATAGAGGTTTTCCATGATGATCCGCTGTTTGGCAAACGGCAGGGCGTCGGCGTGCACTTTGCTCAACCAGCGGCGTTTGGCAGCGGCCTCTGGGCGGATAACCTGTGCGGCCAATGCGGCCTTTTCACCCGAATCCGAATTATCGCGGGCGGCTTCCTGGGTAATACGTTGCTGCGCATTTGGGAAGTCATAGCGATTCAGCTGAGTGATGATGGCCCAGCGGAGATCTTGGTCTAGGGTTAAGCCCTTGATTTTGGTTGTACCATCCAGCAATTGCGCTAAGTGGCGCAGACTGTCGCGATCGCCCGCTAACTGAATATAGGCATTGAACCAGCGGCGCTGGAAGTCATTATCGCCTCGGCTCTCCATGGTTTTGCGAAGGCTCATTTGCGCTAAGCCTTTGACCGCATTCTCAGCATAGTTTTGTTGAATCGGCGCGATTTGCGCGAGGTATTCTTTGCTGCGCAGCAGAGTCGAAATAATCTGGCCGACCACAGTGTAGTCATTTTCCGCTGGGGCGTTGACGAACACTGTGCTTAAGTATTGATCTAGGCTCAGGTTGCCTTCACGCACACTGTCCCACAGGCTTTGCCACAGCATAGAGCGCAGCAGGGGATCTGTGACTCGGCTTAACTGTTGCTTAGCGGTGTCGAAGGATTTGTCATCGAGTTGCACCTTTACAAAGCCCCAGTCATCGTAGTTGGGGTAAACTAAATCTGGACAACGTTCTCCGACCAATTGCTTTACCTCGGTGCGCTCACCCTTATAGGTGACGGCGACCGTGGTCTCATGCCTTAAATCGAAGCGTCCCTTAGTGAACAGGGCGATTTGGACTTTCTGCTCCCTGAGTGTCGGCAACTCGCTGCTCGCAGGATACTGCAACAGGCTAAAATCGCTGATGCGGTTACCGTCACAGCGGTATTCGGCCTTAATGGTGTTAACCCCTGCGCTGTAGAGCCAGTCTTTCGTCCAGGCGCTTAAGTCACGGCCCGCCGATTTAGCTAGGCTATTGATAAAGTCATCTAGCTCGGCATTTTGATAGCTGTATTGCTTTAAGTAGTTACTCACACCGCGCTGGAACACCAGATCGCCGAGTAAATGGCGCAACTGCTTGAGGGTCGAGGCGCCTTTTTGATAGGTAATCGCATCGATATTATCGAAGGCGTTTTGCGTGGTCGCCACGGGCACTTCGATAGGATGCGTGGTCACTAGGCTGTCTTGCTCATAGGCGCGTTGTTTGCCTTGGGCGTAAAAACTGCGCCAGGCATTGGTGAACTCGGTGGCCTCTTGGGTCGCGAGCGTGCCCATAAAGGAGGCAAAACTTTCGTTTAGCCACAAACCATTCCACCACTTCATGGTGACCAGATCGCCAAACCATTGGTGAGCCATTTCGTGCATGATAACGCCGGCTAAGCTTTGTTTTTGCTCTGCGGTCATAGCCGCTTTGTGGAGGAAACGATCTTCGGCGAAAGTGATGGCGCCAGCGTTTTCCATTGCGCCGTAGAGGAAATCAGGCACTAGAAGTTGGTCGTACTTTTTAAAGGGATAAGGAATACCGAAATAGGCATCAAAGAAGGTTAAGCCTTGTTTGGTATAGGTAAACCAATCCTCAGGCGTGACTTGGTTAGCCACCGATTGGCGCGCGAACAGGCGCATCGGATAGCGGCCAGAGTTGTCCTGCCACATATGGTACGGGCCGGCATGCATCGAGAAGTTATAAGGGCTTAACTTAGGCGTTTCAGGAAACTCCCAACGATTCATGGCCCCAGCTGGTGTGACTGAGGACTCGCGCATGGTACTGATCACTTGCCAGTCTTTCGGCGCGGTCACGCTGATTTTATAGTTGGCTTTCAAGTCGGGTTGGTCGAACACCGCAAACATTTGCTGCGCCGCAGCAGGTTCGAAGTGTGAATACAGGTAGACCTTGCCATCGACGGGATCTTGGAAACGGTGCAAGCCTTCACCATTGGTGCTGTGGAGGCGAGTAAATTGCACTTCAATGGTGTTGTCACCCGAGGACAGCAAACGAGTATTCAGGCTGATATAGGCGCCGTTGTAGTTGGGGTAAACCGCGGTGCCGTTGATCAAAAAGCGCTTAATTTGTGCCTTGTTCAAATCGAGGCTCAATTGCTTGGGCACTTCGCTGAGATTGAAGTTGACCTTAGTCGTTGCGCTAAACTCAGTGTCGCCAGTCAGTTGAAAATCCAGCTCATAATGCACATTCGAAATCACCTGTGAACGTAAGCTCGCCTGATATTGGCTGATATAGGGGCTTGCATCCCTTGGGCCCGTATTTAACGGACTTTGGACGGCGCACGACATGAGTGCCGAGCAGGTGATGGCAACTAGGCTGGCTTTGAACAAATTCACGACTTCAATCCTTCAACGATTTACTTTATTTATGGCTTGGATGCGGCGCAGGCTGGCAAGTTTAGGCTCTGTGGCCTAGCAAACTTATCCCCATTTGAAAGCGGCACCCATGCTGGGTATTTTGGGCGAGTACACTACCTTATTTAGCAGGGATAACCAATGTTAAAAATGTAAAAAAAGCCAGCGAAAATGCTGGCTTTTTTAAGTATTTCGGCTTTAGCCCATGGGGCTTAACGGGATTACATGCCTAAGAAAGACTTAGACTTAGTCTTACGGATTTCTTTTTCGTCAGACCATTCGATCAGGCCTGTTTCTAAGTCCATCAGACGCATAGTCATCTTGTAGTAAACGTCTTTGGTGCTGC